>CP064989.1:0-362881 GCA_016699875.1 Candidatus Moraniibacteriota bacterium
GAATCATCGATACTGCTTTATGACTCGAAACCGGGAACAACACTGAAAGTGATTCTCTCAAAGTCGCTTGGAGTTCTCGCGGTCGTAGATAAGAAGCGAGAGATCTACTTTATTGAAAATGTGAAGTTTCATGTGGATTCAGTAGAGGGACTTGGAACGTTTGTTGAAATTGAAGCGATCGATGATGACGGGTCTATCGGGAAAGATCGTCTCTCGGAACAGTGTGAACATTACAAACAGAAGTTTGGCATACGAGCAGGCGACCTTGTTGCCGCCTCTTATAGCGATTTGATTCTTGGGAAGAGCGGGGATTGAGCTTGATTTCTGCGCACGATTCTCGTATACTTGGCTCTGTATCGCGAGGGAGGCCACCTTAGCTCAGTTGGTAGAGCGGCACACTCGTAACGTGCAGGTCTGCGGTTCGATCCCGCAAGGTGGCTCAGAAAAAAACATCTCCCGTTGCGGGAGGTGTTTTCGTTTTAATGCGAGTGTGGTACTATGCAAATATGAATGATATTCGGAATGAGGTGGAAACGATGACCCGGAAACTCCTGCATCTGCGGGACTCTCTTTGATGTGGCGGGAAAATCGAAGAGAATAGCCGACTTGGAACTGCAGTCACAAGGAGAATCTTTCTGGGGAGACGCACAGGAGGCCGGGCGTGTGATGAAAGAGCTTGAGAGGCTTCGCGGGGAGCAAGCGCTCTTTGATCGGCTCATGAGGGAGCTTGCCGATATCGGAGAATTGTCCGCACTCGGGCTTGAAGGGCAAGAGGCGGAGGAAGTTGCCTCGCACTTTGTTCGGGTTGCCGAGGAGATAGAAACGCTGGAGTTTAAGACGCGTCTTGGCGGTCCGTATGACAGTCACGATGCCATTCTTGCGATCAAAAGCGGAGCAGGCGGTGTCGATGCGCAAGACTGGGCGGAAATGCTCCTTCGAATGTATTTGCGATGGGCTGAGCGCCGGGGCTTCTCCGCAAGTATTCTTGAGGAGTCAAGAGGGAATGAAGCGGGGATAAAGAGTGTCTCGGTGAAGATAGAAGGAGAGTACGCGTTCGGTTATCTCCGAAGCGAGATGGGAACTCATCGATTGGTCCGGCTCTCTCCGTTTAATGCGGACAATCTTCGACAAACGTCGTTCGCGTCGGTGGAAGTATTGCCGGTTCTTTCCGCAAAGGAAGGTATCGAAGTGAAATCCGAGGATCTCGAGGTGGATACGTATCGTTCTTCCGGCGCGGGCGGGCAAAATGTCAACAAGACCGAGACGGCTGTTCGTATCAGACATATTCCAACCGGTATCGTCGTGTCGTGTCAGACGGAGCGTTCGCAGTTGCAGAATCGGGAGAATGCGCTTACCATGCTTCGTGCCAAGCTCGAACAGCTTCGGATCCAGGCGGAAGAAGATGAAAAACGGGCGCTTCGCGGCGAACAAAAGAGTGCGGATTTCGGAAGTCAAATTCGGTCGTATGTGCTCCATCCGTATACTCTGGTGAAAGACCATCGGACGAAGCACGAAACTCCGCAAGTGCACGAAGTTCTCGATGGAAAATTGGATGAGTTCATGGATGCCTTTTTGAAATCTTAAACCGTAGGCGCCCCTCTTTTTTATGGGTGAAGTAATCTTTGGACATTTTGGAAACCGATCATCTGCTGAAACTCCGAATACTGCCAATGAAGCCATTCCAGAAGCATCTCAAGAGTATGATGGCTATGAAAAACGCGAATCAAAGACTTCTGCTAGTGATCTTTTGAAGATGGTGGAAATACGGAAGGTAGTGAATCCTCTTCTGGAGCGTGATGCCATGGCTTTGATGCATATCCGGCGGTATAATGAACTTGTTCTCGGGTATTCTGGTGACGAATTAAGGGGTTGGCTACAGAATAGTGATATTTCGGAATGGAAGAAAAAACCGTGGTTTTTTGCTGCTGTCTGCGATGAGATGAGAAGACGAATTGACGTGTAATTTTGATTTTGGCGGACAATATTTAGATATCGGTTTTCTCCTATGATTCGTTTTGAAAATGTTGCAAAGGTGTACCCCGGAGATGTCTCTGTATTGCAGGACATCAATCTCTTCATCGAGCCGGGGGAGTTTGTATCGTTTGTGGGGGCGAGCGGGGCGGGGAAGTCGACGCTCTTGAAACTTCTCTATGCCGAGGAAGAGCCAACTGCCGGGGAAATATTTTTTAGCGATCGGTCTATTGGAACGATCAAACGTCGACTCTTGCCATACTACCGGCGCAACTTCGGTACGGTGTTTCAGGATTTCAAGCTGCTCTCTCAGCGGACTGTCTTCGAGAATGTCGCTTATGCACTTGAAGTAGATGGAAAGAGCGCTCTGGAAATCGCCGAAGAAGTGCCGCAAATACTCGATATCGTGCGCCTTACGGAGAAAGCGGATAAATATCCTCGGCAACTCTCAGGCGGCGAACAGCAGCGCGTGTCCTTAGCTCGCGCACTCGTGCATCGCCCGTCTGTGCTGATTGCGGACGAGCCGACAGGCAATCTCGATCCGACATCTGCGTCGGATATTATTCGGCTCTTGCTTGAGATAAACAAAATGGGGACGATAGTATTGCTGGCAACGCATAACAAACCGATTGTTGATGGTCTTCAGAAACGCGTGGTAACGCTCGGAAACGGAACGATTGTGCGCGATGAAAAACAAGGGAAATATATTGTATGATATTCGACTCTTGCCTATGAGTATGCCAAAAGGAATCAAATTGTTTCGAGCGGTTCGCGAAGGGATGCGGAGTTTTATCCGGAGTGGTTGGCTTTCCGTGTCGGCGATACTCACTATTGCACTCGCGCTGTTTATTATCGGGCTTGCCGGTGTTGAGGCGCTTGCGACGCGCTCCATCCTCCAAAACCTCGAGGCAAAAATGGATATCACCGTTTCGTTCAACGCGGATGTGAGTGAAGACCGTATTCTTGCTATCAAATCCGAACTCGAAAAATACCGTGAAGTGCAGTCGGCTACCTATACGTCGAGCGAAGAGGCTCTGGAAAAGTTTCGCGCACAGAGTGAGGTGTCCGGCAGCAAAGACGTGATCGAGCAAGCGCTCCAAGAAATAGGCGAGAATCCGCTGTTTGCCTCGCTTTCCATCAAAGCGCAGTCGCCCGAACAGTACAAGACAATTAATGATGCTATCGAGTCCGCCTCGTTTCAGGGCGATATTTTCCGCATCAACTACCGCGAGAATGAATCCATTATCAATCAACTGACCGCTATCAATCAGGAGGTGGTGCGACAGGGAACCGTGCTTGGTGTGATTTTTCTGCTGATCGCGTTCTTGGTGACATTCAACACGATTCGTCTTACCATGTATGCACGCCGAGATGACTTCGAGGTGATGCGCCTGGTCGGCGCGTCGAATCTCTATGTCCGCACGCCGTCTGTTGTCGAAGGTATGCTCTATGGCAGTGTCGCCGCCCTCGTTTCGATGCTCTTTCTTTATCTCTATATTGAATTCCAACGGATCAATCCCTTCTCGAAAAGCCTCATCGAAGGTGCCGGGCTTATGGGTTCTTTCGTCCACAATATTCTCTGGATTTTCTTGGGGTTGCTTTTGCTTGGTATTACGATCGGCATCTTGAGCGGCTTCCTTGCGGTCCGCCGTTTCTTGAAGATATAGATTGCGGGGATGGCTTGATTTTTCAAGTGTTTTTGGCTATCCTTTGGGAAGGACATGGGTTTGTCCTTCCTTGTTTTTTGCTGTTTGACAACACTTTGGGGAGTAGCCAAGCGGTAAGGCAACGGGTTCTGGTCCCGTGATGCGGGGGTTCGAATCCCTCCTCCCCAGCAAACTCTATGCAGCAAAAAGCACTCGATGGTCTAAAATGGATTGTTTCTATTTTAAATAAGATAGATGCTCCATATCGGCTTGGTGGTGGCGCAGCTACTCATCTTTACGGTTCCGGTCGAC
The DNA here is from genome assembly GCA_016699875.1 of Candidatus Moraniibacteriota bacterium. Classification (NCBI taxonomy): domain Bacteria; phylum Candidatus Moraniibacteriota; species Candidatus Moraniibacteriota bacterium. Next base: position 3,930 of record CP064989.1, read on the forward strand.
CAGTAAACGACATAGATATTTCAATATCTGGGAAATATTTTCCAAGTCTTCTTCCACTTGTTAAAGAGTTTATCGCTATTGGGCCGACACATTACCTAAATGAGAAATGGGACTGCACCACGCTTTCGCTCAATTACCATGGTCAGGATATCGATCTGACTGACGTCGATACATTGCTAATGCGGAGCAATAACGGAAGAGCGTGGGTTAGAAGCAAAGAAATTTACAAGAAGTATCCCAACCAGACGGTGCGAGTAGATGATATAAGCATAACTCTCATGCATCCAAAAGCTTTGCTTGAGTATAAAGAACATCTTTCTGGTAAACACCAGGAATACGACAGAAAGTTCCTTAAAGAATATATCAAGACTCGCTCAGAGTAGTTCCAACTTCGTCCCACAAGGTCAGCTGATAAGATAGGAAAGGCTCCTTTTTTGGCAATGTTTTCAGTTTCCAAATCTTCATCAGAAAGCAACAGAGAATGAGGAGTGTGCAATGAATACTGTTCCTTTTGATTTTGAGAAGTGGGTGAAGCTTTACCAAGAAGACACCGAGGCGTTCGAGCGCGAACGTCAAAATACCATCGATATTTTCTTGGATTCGGTTCCCGAGGAAAGAAGAGAAAATCTTCCTCCCCATTGACTGTTTATTAAAAATATGCTTAAATAGAAAGTTGTTTTGAGTCTACGCTTTAGGCTAGACAACCTCATGACAACATCATTTTCGGGAGACGCAGCTCATTAAAAAAGGATTTTTACACATTGCATTCATTTCAATTGCTCAACATCGGGAGAGATACACGATGAACAAAAGCAAAGCTCATGAAGCAAGGTTTCAAAGTCGCTGGCTGGCAAGTGGCGCCATTGGTACCATGATTGATGCCAAAGTGAAATCATGGCCGTCATTCTGGTATTCAACCTGGGAAGGTATCGTTAATGCCATTCAAACACTGGAAGGTTTCGATCGACTAGTGACAGAGCGGCGTCAGGCGGGCTATGTCCGCAAGGAACGTATGCCTGAGTTCTTTATATATCTCCGGCCATATCTGTGGCTCCTCGATACTTGCGGCAATACTTGTCGTGCCACAACCGATCCTGTTTTGGACGATGATGTGCCGCAGGTTTTCCGGCGTGGAGGCTCAGTGAGCAAACGCGTGTTCGGCGGACAATGTCTCTCGTTCTCGTTGACGGACAGTGGAATCCCAACCATTGGGGCAGTGTGTCTGGAATGTGGAAAGGGTTGGGATATCCGTAATTGTGGTGACATGGTCGTTTCTCACACGACGGAAGTTTTGCCGATTGGTTTCTTTGCGGGTCGGTCACTCCGCGAGGTGCATGCCTATTTCCGACTCCGCAAAGGCGTGGTTCGAGGAATGCAATCCGATATCCTGGTCAGGAATGATCGATATATCGATTTGTCTCCGGAATACCCGAATCCCGAAGCGGATTGGCAAAAGAACATCCTGAAAAATGAGAGAGGATGGAAGGGTAAGCGTGAGGACGTGACTTTTGACTACCGGGTGCAGCCTGGTGACGAAGGCTTCTTCAATCGTTGGTCATTCTTCCATCATTCCTGCAACCGAAAGTATCTTGATCGGCAGGAAGAGCAATCCTTCCGTGATGTGTTGATGCGTGCCGGTTACGGCGATGTGGAAATGGCACCAATCCCCAATGGTTACTGCCCGTGCGATAAGTGCGCGGCCTGGTTCTTGGTCGCTATACCCCAAGGTCTCCTCAAAATTGGCTGGCGTAAGCGGGTTATCAATATTGACTGGTCCGGTACGGGAAAGTCACTTCCCGATCTATTCAAGGGCGAAAATGTCACTAGTGGCGATTTCTACGTTCACGCCTGGGGCTTCGACAAGGCGGTTGAATATCTTGGTCGCCTCCGTCAAGCCCTTTAAGTGAAGCAAGTGTAGCGCTTCAACAATAAAAATGCTCGCCAAAAGATTTAACAATCTGCGGCGAGTTTTGTTTTTTAGAATTTGAAATCTTTTGCCATAATTGTAGTATACAAATATGTTCCAACTTCGTCTCACAGCGCCAGTGGGATTGACGAATATCATTGTGTGTGGTATTTTTATTTGTCCTTGTTCTTTTAGGAGTTCCGCCATGCAACATAAGATATGGGTAAAAAGACATATCGTCGGGTTCTTCCAAGAGAATAGGAAGAGCTTAGAGATACGATTGGGAGGTGGATTCTTTCGAAGCATTAAGGTGGGGGATTCTTTTCTCATTAACGGAAGAATTGTGAAGAGGATAGTAGCTATAAGAAACTACGAAAATCTCGAATTGATGCTCCGGTCAGAAGATTCTGAGAAAATCTATCCAGGAATATCCCGAGCTCAACTTCTCAACTTATTCAGGGAAATATACTCTCATGACCAAGTAAGAAGAGGAGGGGTTCTGGTTTTTCAGCTTTCCTAATGAACACAACCGATACACCCCGGGATCAAACGGGGTGTTTTTCATTTATAGGGAAAGGAAATATTCGAACTGGCATATTGACCTCTCCTTTATTTGGGTATAGGATTTATTTGCTTCAACAATTGTAGGAGGTGAGAGAGATGAGGGTTGGTCCGAATCGAGTTCTTATATTTACCGGGATTTTCTTTCAGTCGGTTCAGCGATTAGGTGTGGGATATGCTGCCGAATCAGAAGGCGGCGTGCATGTTCGCGTGGAGGAGGTAGACCTTTTCGCTATGTTCCTCGGAACAATTCAGGGGGATCCTGAGGGTGGAGAATTTACGGGCAGGATTAGCGATCCTTTCGGAGAAGCTATTCTTGTAGACATTGCTATCTCCGAGAGCGAAATTCGCTTCACCAAGATCTACGCTGATAGGTCCGATCCCATATTCTATAACCTTCAGCCGGCGTGTGAGAATGGTGTATGGACGGGGACCTACAATGGAGATACTGTCGGGATGGGCTCTGTCAATATGACGGTCATGGAAGTGCCAGAAACGTTTTTTACAGCTACTCTCCCGTATGCTTCGCCAGAGATACCATGAGTCGCACTACAAGGAAATGATTATTATAGAGCAAGGACGCTTGGATAACGGTTCCAAAGCGTCCGTTATTTTTATAAACGTATAGCTCTTTCAATCCAATCCTTTCTACTACTACAAATACTACAAAGATTTTCTCCCAAATATCCACTATCCTCTTCATTAAACCATCAAATTTTTCCCAAGTGTACCCCATCCAGTAGTTATTACACTCGATGCTAGATGGGGTCTGTAACCCTTATTCATTTTGCTGATAATCAGCTGAATAAAACAACTAAGGAGATTGGGTATGCAACAGGATATTCTTCCTACAACAAAAAGGATTGCTGAAAGTGCAAAGTTTGTTTCGATTGACAGGGGCGCTCTTGAAGAATTCTGCAGTTCTTTTTCTCTGGATGGTATGGGCGTAGCTGAGTTTGGAGATGTCGCTGAATTGGATATTCCGGAATCAATTGGTTTGGTCCGTATTTTCAATTGTGTAAATTTTTGTTTTTGGGCGAGGAGGGGAGAGGAAAAATGGGCAACGAAAATAAATGGCGAGGTAATCGATGGTGCGGCTGGGATATTTCGTGCTATTGAGGAAATGTACAAGAACGGCGTGCCGCTTCTGGATGCTCACTTTTTACAAAATCTGAATCAAGAGAAATTCAATGAGTTACTTGGTGGCAACGTGGAAATCCCTCTTCTGGATGAGCGGGTAAAGAGTCTCAATGAGGCCGGAGAAGTTCTGCTCAGAGACTTCGATGGCAGTTTTATGAAGGTTTTTGAATCTGCAAAGTGGGATACTGTCGAGTTGACAAATATTTTCATTAAGTTCTTTCCATCATTTAATGACCGTGTAACGTTTGAGGGAAAGGAAATAGATTTTCATAAGCGAGCCCAATTAAACGCTGACATGATTAACTGTCAGCTAACTAAACGCGGAGAAAAAGAACTTTTTAATTTGGATAAGCTTACTGCGTTTGCGGACTACAAAGTTCCTCAAATGTTACGAAAACTTGAAATTTTAAAATATACTCCGGAACTTGCTGCAAGAGTAGATGCGTTTCAGGAAATCGATATGGGGAGCAGGGAAGAAATAGAAATCCGGGCTGTAACTATATGGGCTATTGAACGGATGAAAGAAGCTTTGAAGTCTCGATTTCCTCTAGTTACAACGAGGCAGTTGAATGATCACTTATGGAGTCTGGGACAAGCAAAATCGTCGCATGATAAGCCTTATCATAGGACAAAAACGATTTATTACTGAAGATGTTAACTTCCTGCTGTTCGCTGGTGAGTATGTATTCCAAATCAGAAAAAATGCATCTCTTGATCGTAGGCATAACGGCTCTTGTTTGTTCGAGGAGCGTGTTCTTTTTCTTTGATGACCCTGAGGGTCCGAATCTTCTCGTAGTGATAGTAATGGCGATTGCGATCTATTTTCTTTCTCTGAGGATCCATTCGCTGTTCCTGTTTGCAAGTCCGAAGAGGCTCTTTTACTTGCGGGTAATATTCATCCAAGTAGTCATTGCTGTCGGATTTTTCCTGTGTCTGAGATAAGTGCTTGTCTTTGTTTCGTGGACATCGTCGCTATTGTCTCAGTGCAAAGATCGAAAGAGATACGACTGCGATTATGGCAATCGCTACGCTGGGCGGTGTGGGGGGATCCATACGCATAAGAATCTCCCTGATGAGAGTTCTGCGTTCTTGTTGCTTAGCCCACAGAGCTCTTCTTTTCTCGAGCTGCTCGAACCGTTGTTCTTCGGTAAGAGGGTATATCTTGTTTCCCAGGATATACCAGCTTTTCTTTGAGAAGGGGGAAAGCCAACTAATGCCCGTCGGGTATTCGGTAGTGGCGAAGGTGTCGAGTATGAAGTGACTCGTGAGAATGGCAAGGAAAAGTGTCGTAATGTAGACATCTTTTGTCAACATGAAAACGATGACGCCAAGGACGAGGAAGAAAAGGGGATAGTGTACGAGGTGGTGCGTCACAAGGGAGAATCGTTTCTTGAAGAGGATATAGGGAATGAAGTCGATATCTGGCAGAAGGGAAAAACAGAGAGCAAGCACATAGAGATGAATATCGAAATGACGTCCAAAGAGTATGGAGACAACGATATAAAGTATTGTGCCAAAAGAAAAATCTTTGATCATGGGAGGAGTCGAAAATATCCTACAAGCAGATTTGTTTCGAATGCGAGTCTCTTCTATTCTGGTCGAAATATACGGGATTGGCAAAGGGAGTTGCCATTCTGGTCAATTTACCTCTAGACTAGCAGGAGAATGTTTCTTGGTCGAGATATTTTGTACATTATATGACTACTACCGAAAATGAGCGGCCGAAGGTGGGAATTGGGATTGTGGTGATCCGAGAGGGGAAAGTGCTTATCGGAGAGCGTCTCAGCAATCATGGAGCGAAGACGCTGCAGATTCCCGGCGGGCATTTGGAATTTGGCGAATCGTTTGAGGAAACTGCTCGACGTGAAGTCGAGGAAGAAACCGGATTGAAGGACATCGTTGTCAAGGGTGTTATCTCGATTGGGAATGATATCGCTTATGATAAGCACTATGTTTCGATAGGCGTGCTCGCCGAGTCAGAGAGCGGTGATCCCTATGATGCGGAGCCGAACGGAAGCAGGAACTGGCAGTGGATGGAACCGGACGATATACCGGAGAATCTTTTCCTGCCAAGTCAGAAAGTAATTCGCAACTGGAGGAACGGTACGGTATATTCGGATTGATTTTTACTGATCTTTTAACGCGCATTTCTTCTATGAAAAAGGAACAAAAATTCGTACCAAGGCCGGGGCAGGTTGACTTTACGAATATGCGATGGGCGCCGGTGATCAACTGTGTTGTCCGATACAAGAGGAAGATCCTCATTGTGCAGCGGAGCAAGGGGATGCGTTTGTATCCTGAGCACTGGAATGGCATATCGGGATTTCTGGACGACGGGCGAGGTTTGAGAGAAAAAGCTCTCGAAGAAATCCAAGAAGAGACGGGACTTCCGAAATCATCGATTCGTTCGATGTTTCTTGGCGCGGTGTTTGATCAGGATGCTCCGGAGCACAAAAAGACATGGATTGTTCACCCGATTCTTGTTGAGGTGGATACCGACACATTGACTCTTGATTGGGAAGCGCAGAACTACAAGTGGACGACATGTGACGATGCTTTGAAACATAAGTTGCTTCCGGGGTTTGAGAAAGTTCTGCGAATTCTCTTGAAGAAAAGACATATTTCTCTGGAGGAGATCGAATGATAGGATACCGGTTGCCACTTGAAGGGCACGCTGTTTATGAAAACTATGAAAACGAAATTCTTGATATTGCAGTTTCGTCCGGAGGACGATGCATCTGACGGAGAGTATGAGGCGATGCTTCGGTTTGGAAAGATTCTCCCGGAGGAGGCGGAACGGGTGCGAATGGAGCGGGGAGAAGTTCCGATATTGCCGGCACATGAATATGTCGGCATTCTTGCAGGTGGCGGACCGTTTAATATCAGTGATTCGGAAGAGAAGAAAGGAGGGTCGGGAAGAATGGTTGAGCGGAATCTCTTTCCGATTATTCGGGATATTGTTGAGACTGACACGCCGTTCTTGGGAGCGTGCTATGGACTTGGCGCGTTGGTGAAGATGCTCGGTGGTACGGTTTCGAAGAATGGCTTTGCCGAGGCAGCGGGGGCGACGGATATCACCATTACGGAAGCAGGGAAAACCGATCCGCTCTTGTTGGGACTTGTATCGCCGTTTCGTGCGTTCACAGGACACAAAGAGGCATGTGAGTCGGTGCCGGAAGGCGCGACGCTCTTGGCGACATCGCCGACATGTCCGGTGCAGATGATTCGCGTGAAGCGCTCTGTATACGCGACGCAGTTTCATCCGGAGCTTGATCCGAAAGGTATTTGCGTGCGTGTGGATGCGTACCGGCACCACGGTTACTTCGCACCCGAAGAGGCGGAGTCTCTCAAAGAGCGATGCCTCACCGAACAAGTAGTAGTTCCAATGGAAATTCTTCGCCGTTTTGTCGAGCGGGCACGACAACTCTCGTAGAGGGGTCTTGCAAAATTCACGGCGTCCTCGGGTGAGAGAGCGCGGTGTGAAGATAGGGTGCGGCCGGCCGAGGGAAGGGTTCTTTATCGATTGGCGGGATACCCTCATCAAGCACAAAGAGGGAATTTTGGACCAGGGGATGCGATTCGAAGAGACGGCTCAAGAGTCGGTTGGAGAGGCAATTGCCGATCGCGGCAAGAATCATTCCTTGGTGGTGACTCATAAACATGTTGACCGGCGACCCGTGTCGTGAACGGTGGAAGTCGATTGCTTCAATATAGCCATAGACGCCCCGGCCGCCATAGGTGGCGTAGGCGGCAAGATTCTTGAGTGTGGCGCGAGGGAAAGAGGATATCGACATGGCGATTCCATAAGCGGAGACGACGGAACGATCGTCAGCGGAAGGCGAGAGGGAGAGTGCGGGAAGTCCGAATGGTTTGTAGCGGAAGTTTCCGCCGCGGTCGAGTTCGGCGTATCCGGATTCCGAGAGTCCCCATGCGGGGATATTTTTTTTCTTTGCGGAGTAGCGATTCATGAGGATGGCCGTTTGTATACTTCGGCCAACCAGTGAATCTTTGTGTTCTTCAAGGAAAAGCGCTGGCATGAGGTATTCGAAGAGCGTGCCTGTCCAGGAAATGAGCGCGGGACCGGTACGGAGCGGTAAGACAGTGCGGTTCAATTTGTTCCATCCGCGGAAAGAGAGAGTGCCTTCGGCGAGTGCGAGCAGATTGGCGATTCGCGCCTCAGAGGCAAGCGTCTGGTAAAATCGATTTTCGAGGCGTTTTGTGGGCACGTGAAATCCGATAGAGATAAGAGAACGTTTGTTGGAGCGAAGAAAATCGAAACGCATTTCGGAAATGATACTATCGAGTTTTCGTATGAGGTCAGAGTGCGAATTGTCTGTGTGTCCAGCAGTATTCGAAGAGACATTGGTTTGTTTGTTTGAGAGATGATATTGATATTCGGAGATCGTGTCGCGCAGTTGTTCTCGAAGGAGTGCGAGTGTGTCGCGCACTTCTTCCGGGAGAGATTTTGGAATGGCGATATCGATCAGCGAAGTCTCGATGATTCGGAGTTGTTCAAATAAGCTCGATTCTTCATGGTTGAGCGGCAGGGTGTCAATCCGCGAGATGACTGTTTCCCAAATATCCGAGAACGATTGCATATCGAGCGTCTTCGGGATACGATCCCGGATAAGCTGCGCCATTGAATGAAGCCCTTTCTCGGTACGGTGAACAGACAACGTGGTTGTCTCATGCGCGAGCCATTGCCTTGTGACGATGAGTGCGGCACAGAGATTGCCGCTGTCAACGCTCGAGATAAAGAGTGGCGGTGCGGGGAGCGCTGTCTTCGTATGATACCAGTTGTAAAAATGTCCCTGATAGCGCTCCATGCGTTCCAGTGAAGTGCATGTGCGCTCCAGTGAAGCATATGCTTTCTTTGTGGAGATAAATCCAAGCCGGTGCGCCACCAAAACCGATGTGAGGAAGAATCCTATATTGGTGATAGAGGTATACTCGGCCGTCTTCGGTGTAGGGCTGATTCGTATATAATCCGGCGGGAGGAAATGCGTTTCAGGTCCGACGGTTTGTTCAAAGAAACTCCAAGTTTCGAGCGCGTCTCGGCGGAGACCGTCTTCTTCCTGGCGCGAGAAATCATGCGCTTGCTTGTATGGTTTATTGAGTAGGAAGACGAGAATGGGAATACCGGTCCAGAGTACGAGCAGGAGTGCAAAGAGCGGATGTATGTTTCCCTCCGTATGGAAATTCAACAGCACGATAAGCAGTGTGATACAGGGAAAGAGAAGTGGTATGCGCCCGGCTGGGTTTTCGAAATGCGCCGACGGCACCCACTCAAGCATGTTCTTCTTGCTGATGAATCGACGGGAAATTGCCGTGATGATGGCATGCGTTGTATCAAGAGCGGCATAGGGGAGAGTGATGCACTCGAATGCTGCTTGCCGGCAAAGTCGGAAGCTCCGTGTTGCCGTACGCTTGAGTCGATACCCGATATGTTTCCATTTTCCGGTGAGCAGTTGATAACTCCAGCGGACCCAGTCGATACACATATCGAGCAAGAAGAGATCGAGGAGAAATATGCTCCAGGCAAAAAGTAACAGGTGAGGATTGCCGACAATCCATGAGAGCACAGTGATGAGGAATACGGCCGGGCGGAAGAGGCTTTGCAGGAGATTATCGGCAATTTTGAATCGATGAACAAATGCGAGTGTATTCTTGCGGACTCTGCCGGATTCGTCTCGCACGGTCGGTGTGAGCCAATCGAGTATTTGCCAGTCGCCACGCGTCCAGCGGTGATTTCTTGCCAGCATGGCGCGGAGAGATTTTGGAAATTCATCAAAAACATCAATATCCGCGGCATAGGCGGTTCGCGCGAGCGAACCTTCGAGCAGATCATGGCTCAGTATTTGGTCGGTTGGAAGCGCTCCGTCAAGCGCGGAGAGAAAAGCGTCTATATGAAAGGATCCCTTGCCGGCATAGCTTCCCTCAAGGAATATGTCCTGGTATATCTCCGGAAAAGTGGTGGAGTACGCGCTGAAGCGTTTTTCATCGAAGAAGATGCGAGGAAGGCGAAATCGGTGTCGATTCTTGAACCACTGTTTGACATGCGGCTGGATGAAAGTATAGCCGCGTATCAGCTCGCCGTTCGTATTAAGAATTGGCTTTTGGAGCGGATGCGAATGAATACCGAGCATGTCTTTGATGAAGTCCCGAGTAATAAAAGCGTCTTCATCAAGGGTGATGATAAATTCCGCATGTGGAAGTCTCTTGGCGGATATGAAGAATGGCGATGAAGTTGCTTGCCCGCGAAGCGCTCTGGCGAAGTCAAGAAGCTTGCCGCGCTTGCGTTCCCATCCCATCCAGTGTCCCTGTCGGTTGGACCATGCGCGAGACCGAATAACGAAAGCAAACCGGTCTGTCTCGCCATAACGCTGATTGAGTTCGCGAAAGGCGTCTTTTGTTTCTTGGAGAAGCGAGGCGTCCTCCGGCATCGTCTCGCTTGCGGCATCGGTGTAGTCGAGCAAAAGATAGTATGAAATCGCACTGGTTGTATTGCTGAGATAGGCGGTTTCGAGTTTGCCAAGGAGTGCGGAAAGGGTGTGTCGGTCTTTGAGAAGTGCGGGGATAACGAAGACAGCCGAGGCGGATTCGGGAATTCGCCGCCGAAAATTGAGACGAGGGAGGAATGTCGGCGGGACAACTCCGACAAACAGGCTGTCTATGAGATGTTTCGACGCCTTGTAGAGAATGGGGAAGGCGATGATCATGAGAAATCGGTAGTGGAGATAAAACACGGCAAAGACGCTCGCCGTGAAAAGAGAGAGTGAGAATATGAATCCGAAATAGGCAACACGTAGTGCGGGAAGTTTTCGACGATCGTGATACCAATGCCACCAGGACATGTGCGTGCTGCCGGTCAATCGCTTGAGGAGCGCTGGAAGTCCGTCATCGACAAGATAAAACCCGACATGGCGCTGCGGGTCGCTGCTGTCTTTGTGTTCCTCGGCGAGGGCGAGGGCGGCTCGCGTGAATGTTTCTTCGGAAAGTCGGAGCGTCTTTGCTATCGAAGCCGCTTTCTTTCGGTACATCTCTTGGGAAAGTGAGGTCATCTGTTCGTAGATATCGGCAGGGTCTCGAACAAGGAGTCGGTGAAGGGCATTGGTTTTCCGGAGGAGCGCATTCCACTCGAATTCTCCCAGGAGGGGGAGCGAACGAAGCAAAACGCGAACCCTAGTGGCAAGTTCGCGTAAACTTTTTGCTTCGGCAGTCCTTGAAAACGATTTTACCGGTCGCTCCTCGTTTTTCTTGGAAGATGTCTCGCGGAATCGAGAGAGGGGATACACTTCCTTGGAACGGCATTCTTCAAACGCATCGGCGAAAGCGTCGGCACAGAGAGGCCCGCGCTTTCTCCGAAGCGTATCGAGTAGCGTGTGATAGCGGGAGGAATTTGGCCCGAATTTATTGAAGTGTTTTCGCGCCAGTGCGCGAGATTTTTCGACATCGGACAGTCGAATGGCGACGGTTGAAAGCTTATCAAGCGAAAGAAGTCGCAGGATCGGTGAGATCGCTTCTGTCTCGGCGAGTGAGAGTGAAAAAGCGGCGGACTCTTGCCAGTCATTGAGCGTGCTGGCCAGTGTCTCTTCCGAGAAGCGGAAGGCTGTTTTTTCAACATACCCATTGAGGAGATATGTTGCGGCTATAAGGTTGGCAGGTGCCGTTTCATCGAAAGATACTTTGGAAAGCGTTGCCTCGAGCGAGCGGAACTCCGCCGCGATAGCCGCATGCTTCTTGAGAAGCCACCGCGTTGCGAGCAGGAGAGTGTCGGGAGGAATTGAAAGCGAAGACGTACCGGTATCTTCTCGAGATCGATTAAGCCAGGAAGTGTGCTTTTGGTAGGGGGTGTAGAAAGAAGAGAAACGCCGGTGGATTTCCCGCACTTTCCGCGAGAGATGTCTCTCGATGACACGCTGCCCCCGTCGAAGCGAGAGACTGGAAATAGCGGTTTCCATGTGTTCTAACCACTTTTCAGTAGGGATTTCCGGATGATAGTGTTGCCTAAAAAGGCGGGAAAGTAACATAGAGACGAAGAAATACCAGGGGAATACTAAGCAGAGTATAGCAGGAAAGAAGGAAAAATGGCTATACTGCGGTCTCGGATGCGAGCCCCTTTCAAAAGCAGGGGATATGGTGTACAGTATGGAACGTTTGATGGGGTTCGGAGAGTTTAAAACGCGAGTTGAGAGGATATCCGTTTGCATTATCATATGGAGCTGTCGGCATCTCATAAAAAACCTTTTGTAAAGGTATGCGTGCATCGGGATTGTTGCGAGAAGGGATCGGATCGTCTCTATGCGAAGCTCTCGCATGAAGTCTCGTCTGATGAGGCGGATATTCAGAAAACCGAGGACTGCTTTCGATTTTGCAAAAAAGGGCCGAATATCGCCGTTGATGGCAATGTCTTGCACCATATGAATGAGCGAAATGTGGTATCGCGCGTTCGATCTGAGATTCGGCGTCCTTCTTTCAAAAAGGACGGCATTGGCACGCGCCCCATAGATGAACTCGACGATGTGCTTGACAATATCGGTGTATAGTCTGTTGTTTGTTGTCCGGAGGATGTTCTTGGTATTGTTTTCCATTGAAACGTGATATACTAATCGCAATCGTTTGTTTTAATGATGGGTAACCGTACAAGGAGGGGTACACATCGCATGTATGGCGGAAGAACCGGTGACGAATGACGAATTGTCCGAAGAGGAGGATGTGCCTATGAAGAGTCTTGGGGATCGTGCGCGAGAGTTTCGAAACAGTCTTCAGAAAAGGTTTGCTGAGGGGAGCGCGTTGACGCTTGTTTTGTTGTTTGTGCTCGGATTGCTGTTTGGTGCGGCTGCGAAGGCCGTTGCATCGAGAAGTATTTTAATCGGATATTGGGACTATACTATTACCCCCAAAGAACGGGCCGCTGTGAATTTGAATGCTCTCCAAGAAGAGCTGGCCGCTCGTCAGAAGGAGGCGGCGAAGCCGCAAAATGCGGAAGATGCGACCGCATCGCAGCCGGAGGATTCCGGAGGCGAATCAGTCTCAGGCCAAAGCTCATCGGAAGAAGAGTTGCCGCCATTGCCACCAACGCCAGAACCGCCAGCTTCTCCATCTCCGGAGGCGGAAAAAGAATAAGATACGCCTCTTTTTTCAGTTTTCATTAATATCGGATACTATGGATTTTCTGAATAAAAAAGAATCGAATGAGAAGGATGATGATCTCGAGTTGTCGTTTCTTGGTGATACCTCAGAGGATGCCGGCGATATGCCGGAGGAAACAGATAAAAATCGCGAACTTACCAAGAAGGTAAAGAATCTTACGGCGCTTTTGGTAATTGTCGGCGGGCTCTTTGTCGGGAGTCTCTATGTGGATTTCTCGCAATTGTTCACGAAATCCGGATTTTCTTCGCGGGCACTGAAAACAACCGATGTGGTCACGGCAGCGGGAAAAACCTGGGTTGCCTATGATCAGCCGATTGTGCATGTAACGGTGCTTTCGGAAGAATCGTGCAAAGAGTGCCAGACCGATGAGGCGGTTGTCTGGCTTCGCCGGATTTTGCCAACCGTATCGGTTGAAATACTCGATGTTTCAAAGGATTCGAAGGCGAAGGACATGGCAAAAGCCGCCAATGTGACGGCGATACCCGCTTTTATTTTCTCCAAAGAAGTGGCGGAAGTCCCGGTATACGAGCAGGCGCAACAGCTTTTCACGCCACTCAACGACAAGGACGGCCGATATATGCTCGATACGGCACAGGTTGGTATTCCGGTGGGGAAGTATCTCGAATTGCCTGAGGTGAACGATGCGGACATTCAGTCGGGCTCGAAGGATGCGCCGGTTCGTGTGGTGGAGTTTACCGATTTCCAGTGCCCCTACTGCAAAGCGTTCCACGCAACACTCCAAGATACGCTCAAAGAGTATGGAGACAAAGTACTCTATGTCTACAAGAACTACCCGCTTCCGATTCACGCGCAAGCGGAGAATGCCGCGCTTGCTGGCGAGTGTGCCAATGAGCAGGGAAAGTTCGTGGAGTATGCGGACAATCTTTTTAACAAACAAGACGAGTGGGGCAAGACAACCGGCGTGCAAAAATTCAAAGACTATGCGCGGACACTCAAACTTGATACGACTCAGTTCAACACTTGCTTGGATGACAAGAAGTATCAGGACCAAGTGACTGCCAGTCTTGATGAGGGGAAGAAATTTGGCATCAGCGGCACGCCGGGAACCTTTGTGAATGGCACCTTCTTGAATGGCGCCGTTCCTCAAAGCGATCTCAAAGCCGCTATCGACGCGGAGATTGCCAGTGCTTCGAAGTAGCTTGCGGCAGTCGTTTGCCTTTGGCTCTCGGGTCGTCCCGTTGCGGCGGGACGACCCTTGTCTTTTTCCTGTAAGCGAGATACACTGAAATTCAGTTTTAGTGCTTCCATTAGGCACTTCCGGGCCTGTAGTAAAGTGGTATTACGCAGCATTCGCATTGCTGAGTCGGGAGTTCGATTCTCCCCAGGTCCACAGCAATTATGAATAGACCATATACAACCCTTTTTTTACTTGTTTCCGTAGACGGTAAGATTTCCACAGGTGATGTGGATGCTATGGATGTTGATAAGGACTATCCAGAGATTGAAGGTCTCAAAGAAGGTCTGAAACAATACTATGACCTAGAAATGGAGACAGATCTTTTTTCTTTTAATACGGGTCGGGTATTTGCAAAAGTTGGAGTAAATGAAAAAACGGATGAACCTGAAAAGTTACCAGTCAGTTTTGTTGTTCTAGATAACGAACCACACCTGATCGATAAAGGAGTTGTCTATCTTGCAAAGAAGACAAAAAACCTTATCATTGCTACTACTAATGAGGACCATCCTGCTTTTGCATTGAAAGATAGTTTTGAAAATATCCACGTTCTAAAATATGAGAACAAAATAGATTTTCGCGACTTATTTGAAAAAATCAGAGAACAATTTGGTGCTGAGAGAATGACAATTCAATCAGGCGGTACGCTCAATGCTACCTTAGTAAGGGAGGGGCTTATTGACCGAGTGTTATTGGTGGTTGCACCTGCTTTGGTTGGCGGGAAAGACACGGCGACCTTGATGGACGGAGAATCTCTTCATAACACAAGCGATCTCGGGAAGATTGTTACATTGGAGTTGGCACAAGCAAAACCATTACAAAACTCATACTTGCTTCTAGAATATAAGGTGAGACCTAGAGAGTCCGAGCCTGCTCAATAGCTATCCCGAGTTCCTGCCAAGCCCGGAGTTCTGCTGTGATAGAGTTCCAACTGTGTAGGAGGTAGTCCCAAAGATATAAAAAAGATGCCCATACAAGCATCTTTTTTATATCTTTGTGGGATATTCTGAATGTAGCGCGGACCCATTTTGAGAAAAATTGCTGACGCAATTTTGCCAAATCTCTGAAATCCGCTCGGGCGCGGCGGAAGGAGGGGGTTGGGGGGAGGAATTCCGCCGCGCCCTCGCTCCGAAAAAGTTTGCGCCGACAATTGCAAAAACAAATTCGATTAAATCTTAGCTGAAATAATTTACTTGGCTCTAGACTATCAGATTCACTCTGTATAGTCTGGAATTATGTATAACTACGCCAAAATATCAACATACAAAATCGGAAAAATAATTTCACACTTTTGCGTTGATGTTACTGCTTCCAAAACCGCTGTCCTGTTGGACATGAATCGCAATGCGATCAACCATTGGTATGGTATCTTTCGCAGAGCGATCTATGTTCATCAGACGAAAGAATGCAAGAAAATATTCGGTGAAGCAGAGCTAGATGAGAGTTACTTTGGAGCTCGAAGAAAGCGCGGATACCATGGAAAACTCAAGCGAGGACGAGGAACATTCAAGCAACCGGTGTTTGGTATTCTGAAACGTAACGGACGGGTATACACTGAGATCATACCAAACTGTAAGAAAGCAACACTTTTGCCCATCATCAGGGGAAAAGTCGATCCATCGACGGTTATCTATTCCGATGGTTGGAGAGGATATGACGGACTGGTTGATGTAGGGTATGACAAACACTTCAGAATGAATCACGGTGAGAATGAGTTTGCCAAGAGAGGCACTGGAATTCACATCAACGGGATTGAAAACTTCTGGAGCTTTACCAAACGAAGACTCTCAAAGTTCAATGGGGTCAAAACTCATTTTGAACTCCATCTCAAGGACTGCGAATGGCGGTATGGGAAGGAAGTCGCGGTACTTGAGACAGAGTTGAAAAGAATAGTTCGACGGTATTTGAATTGTTAAAGTGATAGTCTAGAGCCTTTGTTTTTACAATCAATCGTTCTTTGAATTTATGAAAAAGAAAAACGCACCAGAGGTCCGAAGACATGGCGCGTTGGTTGGGAAACGAGAGAAGTTGGCGGGTTAGGCAGTGAGGTCGGTGAGGACCTTGCCCCAGTCCTTCCGCTCGTGCACCGTAGTGTCGTGCGTCCCTTTGCCATTGCAGACGTGGCACGGTTTCGAATGCTCGGCGTCCTCTTTGGCATGGGGGCACTTCCCCTTGGCGTCCAACGGGGTTCGGCAGTAGCCGCAAGCGGTTCCACCGACGCAGTTGTAACACTCGACGCCGAGCGCCGGATCCTCCACAAACGGCGTGTGCACGAACATGACACGAGCGCCGTTGACCACGAAGTTGGGCTTGAAGCCGTGGTAGTACGCATCGCCGATATGGTCGATGGCCGCGCTCATGGCACCCTGATGGTGATTGGTTTCCGTGACCATAGCCACGAACTTGGCGCCACACAGAGTCGCCTTGAGTGCGATGATGAAGCCGTAGGGCACCTGCTCGCCAGAGTTGAAAACTCCGGGGGCGAGTGTTTTCCTGCTCATCGGCATCATCATGTCCGTCAACACCACCTCGAACGGAAAGGGAATTACCGACATGGCTCCCGCCTCGTCGTGAGCCTTCCAGTAAGCGCTCCACCGCTCCTTGTCCTTGGAGTCCGGCATCGTCGGGAAACCTGCCTCGACGAGAAGACGCTGAACGTTGTCCTTGTCGATCTTCTGCGACATGAGTTCCATCGCCTCGTCGAACGACTTGACGATGGTGAGCTCGTGCGCAGAAAGGGTTTCCTTGGCCGACTCGCGGTGAGACTGCTTGTCCTCGATAACCAGAATACGCA
The DNA here is from genome assembly GCA_016699875.1 of Candidatus Moraniibacteriota bacterium. Taxonomy (NCBI): domain Bacteria; phylum Candidatus Moraniibacteriota; species Candidatus Moraniibacteriota bacterium. Next base: position 20,679 of record CP064989.1, read on the forward strand.
TGGTAATTCTCCTTTCAGTTTGGTTCGTTTGATTTCGCCTACCCACAATGAGTAGCGCACTAAATACCCAATTTAGACGTCCAATGCGCTACTCACAGAGTAAGTAAGGAGAATTAACCGCTTCTTTTCTCTCGCTTATCAAAGAGCTATTTTCGCTAATTTTGGAGGAAGTATACCACCTCAAATTTCGCGTTAAGTGTAGCGTATTGTGTCTATTCTGTCAAGCCCAAACGCTATAATCAAAACTATGCCCAAAAACCAACAAAAAAAGCCCTTATTTCAAGGACAATTTCATATCTTCTTATTTGGTTGTCGGCGCAAACTTTTTCGGAGCGAGGGCGCGGCGGAATTCCTCCCCCCAACCCCCTCCTTCCGCCGCGCCCGAGCGGATTTCAGAGATTTGGCAAAATTGCGTCAGTAATTTTTCTCAAAATGGGTCCGCGCTACATTCAGAATATCCCACAAAACACAAATTTTGAGGCTTTTCATAGCCTCTTTTTTGTATTGACACCGAGTCTAAAAAGGTGTACAATAATATGTTGTAAGTAAGAGCTTGCGACTGCCTCGATTCCCGGCATCCAGGGGATTTTCTTTGAAAAAGGAGATGGCGATGACGATTCAGTCGATCACGCAAGGCCAAGCAAATCAGAAGAAGCCCAGATCGCATTACCCGGTGCTTGCTGAAACCAGGCTCCTCAAACCTGTCGGCAAGTCAACTGTTCCAGTCAGGACGAATCCCTTCAATGCAGAAAAGTTCTACCAGACCGGCACCGGCCTTTACGTCTACGGCATGTTCCCAGGTCGCCTCAACTTGAGTTTTAGGCAGACAGTGGATTCGGCTCCCGAACGTCCCTACGTGGCTTTGCTCCTCAAGGAAAACGCCTACGACAGGAACATCCGCAAGAAACTGCCGGACATGCACCTGTCCACACTGGAAGACATCGCAGGCCTCATTGAAGCACAGCCGGGCGGCAAGCCGGGCTTCCTGCTAAACAACGGCTACGCGAACATCTTCTACGTCGAGGAAAACAGTGAAGTCTTCGTCGTGGATGTCGGCTGGAAATTCGACCGCTGCGAGTGGGGCGTCGACGGCTGGAAGCTCGGCGAGGCTGGCCGCTGGCGCGTTGACACGCAGGTTCTCTGCCCAAGCAACGCGGCGCTCTGACACCTTTTTAGTTCATTTGAACAAAAGACTTTTGTCTATTAAACCCTTGGAAGCTACAGTGTAACAACCAAGGGTTTTTTGTCTTTTTTTGTCTTGCCGAAAATAGGTACCAGAGAAGTCAGAACAAAATCTTTCCAATTGCGAAAAAAGCGATAATGGCCCAGAGAACATTCAGCACGCCTGGCTGATATGTCTTCTTATGGAAGGAGATGGCGACGATACCGAGTGCGCCTGTTCCATTGAGAAGCTGGTACACAATACTCGTTGGTGTCAGGAATGAGAAACTTATCAGGGCATAGGCGAGAGAATGATGGAGACTGTTCCGTACCAACCGAAAAGCGCAATGAGTCTATCTTTATTCATAGATCAATCAATGAGATCTTTTGATTTCAGATCATCGAAGATGAGTTGATCCACGGGCGATATCTCATTTCGTCTCGAGGAGTCAAACCAATCCATTTGTTCCACTTCAGCACTGGGCGCAAGCTTCCCTGAGTATTTTCCTTGGTAGCAAGTCATTCTTACGAGAGTTCCTTCCGGTTTTCCGTGAGCTTGTGCCTCAAAGGTTCCGTAGTGCTTGAGAGTTTCGGGAATGATGTCGATCTGCAGCTCCTCTTTCATTTCTCGCATCAGAGCTTCTTGATCGCTTTCATTATTCTCGCGTTTTCCTCCCGGAATGTACCAAGCGTCTTTTCCATAACTACGCGTCTCCAAGACTCTCCGGTTAAGAATTTCAATAAAGGCCAGTTTGTCGATGTATGTTGTTTCCATATATATTGCATCTAATGAGGAATGAGGGATGCTTTAAGAATCACTCCTCTCAGTTTCCGAGAGGAGAGCGTCTTTGTTTGCATCTTCAGAGAAAGTGACGGAATCTTTGGCGAAGCCGCTTGCTTGCATGTCTATGTTGTGTGAATCGGCTCCGGAGATCGTGAGACAGTCTTTGCGGACGAGAGGGCACTTGGTGTTTATGAACGAGAGATTGGCGCCATCCTTGATATCGAAGACCGTGCCCTTGGTGGGGACGGCAGTAACTCTGTCAAAAGTGATATATTCCGCCTTTTCTATTTGAGCGCCCCATTTCGAGGAAATTTTGACGTTCTTGAAAACAACGTCAATAATCGGCTGTTCCACGAGCCCGTTGATTTCTATTGAGCGATCGGTTTTCCCGACAGACATATCTTCGATGGCGATGTTGCGAAAGAGGGGGATAGCGCCGCGGCCTTTGATAAAGGAGTTTTCATAGGCGGTTGTGAGTTGTACCGCAGCTATGGAGGCGTAGTCGATATTCACTATATTGGCGTGGATATTTTCTACGATTCCGCCGCGGCCCTTTGAGGACTTGATGCGGAACCCATACTGAACCATATTTGCGGAAAGGTTTTCAATGAAAATATTGCGCACATCGCCGGACATCTCGCTCCCGATGGCGACAGCGGCATGCGCTTCGAGTATGGAATTATTTCTGATTAAGACATTTTCCGTTGGTTCTCGAACACGGAGACCGTCACTATTTCTTCCTGACTTGAGGACAATGGCATCATCGCCGGTACTGAAAACGTTATCCTCAATAAGGACATTTATTGAAGAGTCGAGTGCTACGCCATCGGTGCTTGGTCCGGCACTGGTCTCAATATGAACACCGCGAACAATGATATGTGTACTGTAGAGCGGATGAATCGTCCACATGGGACCGTTTTGTATGGTGACGCCCTCGACGAGTACGCGGTGGCAATTCATAAATTCGATGAATGCCGGGCGAAGAGCGTCTGCGACGGTTCCGAAAACGCGCTCGGACACGGGTACATCGTCGTCGCCCATTCGGTAGAGATTTTTGATAGACTTGTTCCAGTCACGCATCGCTTCCCACCAAACGGCGCCTTGTCCATCGAGCGTGCCTTCACCCGTAATGGCAACATTGAAAGCATTGGCAGTATAGATAGGAGCGGAATAGTTGTAATATTCAATGCCCTCGAAGCGAGAGAAAACGACCGGCAGATACTCTTCAAAGTTCGTGCTGAAAAGAATGGTCGATCCCTTTTCGAGGTGAAGATTGATATTGCTTTTGAGATGTATCGCTCCGGTGAACCAGGTGCCTTTGGGAACTTGGACGGTCCCGCCTCCGGTACTGGCGCAGTCCTCTATCGCTTTCCGAAACGCTTCAGTATCGGAGGTGATGCCATCACCCTTCGCACCGTAGTCGGCGATGGAACAAACTCTGTCCGGAAAACCCGTTTCCTCAATACTGAGCGAGCCACCGGAAAGTGTCTGAAGTGTGGCAATCGATGTTGCCAGCGGAATGGATTGCGATATATCCGGGAATTCCCGAGGGATTTCCGGTTCGGTCGGCAGTGTTTCTTCGGGAGAAGCTTCTCTCGTAAAATCCTGTGATGATGAGAATATTGTTCGTATCCGGTCTCCGAACAGTTTCCAACCTCCAAGGATAACTCCGACAATGCAGAGAGCAAAAAGGAGGAGAAGAATGGCTGTTCGACGCTGCTGAATCATGGCGGACGAGAGTTATTTATTCCGAGGATGGGTTTCCTAAAAGGAGTTGCTCGGCGGGAATCACTTTCACAAAATTTTCCGGGCGATTGCCGATAACGAACGTCTTTGAGGTCTCTTCGGTTGCATATGCTTTTTTGAAATCAATAGGATCGCTGCCGGGGTGAGAAAGCTTTGTGGTTCTGGATCGACGCCCGGACGAGACTACGACATAGTCAAAATGGAGATCTCGCAAATCTTTCTGACTGAGTCCGGTGCGGCACTCCCCGATAAAGACGGCGCAGACAGCCCCCTTATCCGCCCATATGGAGATTTCGCGGGGATTTGGCAGGTGGTTGAGAAAGTCGGCGGCTTCCCAACTTCCATCGCCCATATCCTTCAAATTGACGAAATAGGGTTCCGGAAGAAGAGATGATGTGTAGGCGAAATAGTACGGCTTGACGGAGAAAAGGCTGATGAATGAAAGAAGTGCCACCGCTGATATTGCGGCAAGGGAGGTGTGGGAATGCTTACGAAGGCGTTCGGACTTGAGAAGAAAAGCAATGCCAAGAGCAGCTAGAATAAAAGCGAAAGGGAAGATGGTTATTTGGTAGCGTATGGTGGCAACTACGTGATTGACGGTTGACGCGACGTAGTAGAGAAGGATAAAGAGCGTGATAAAGAAAGCTATTTTTGTTTCTTGTGACGTTATATACTTTTTTGTTGAGCCAAAAACAAGCGCTACAACCAGAGTAATAAGCGCAAACGGCGAAATGCCGAACATAAGACTATATAAATCGGCAACGACAGTGTCGGTAAAAATATACAAGCGTGAGCTGTCTCCTCCGGAGCCTTTCGGAGAGGCAAGCGAGGCATCGGTATTGAAGAGACTCATGCCGTTGAGCGTATTCAGTAAGACGAAAAGAATAGCAGCAATAAAGAATATGAAAACCATTCGAATAAAAAGTATTCGATATCGTGAGAGGGTGTGCAAAATAGCGGCAGTAAATTTGTTCTTGAATAAAACAGCGTCGAGCGCAATAAGCGCAATGATGCTTGCAAAAAGCGGCCAGGTGCTCTCGAAAGCCTTGCTAAGGAATGTCCCTTCGAAGACCATTTCCGGATGCTTCCATGTCGCAGGGAAAAGCGCAAAGAATGTCGCCAGAGAGATGCTCACCAAGATGAGGTAATGAAGAGCTGATTGTCTTATGTAGGTTCGAAGATCCGGTTTTTCCTGAGAGAGGATGTACTCCAAAAAGGGAAGTGCGAAGAAGAATATATAGAGAATATTGGCGACGTATTTGGTAAGAAGAGAGAGTCCGAGGAGCACTCCGCTTGCATAGAGGTACTTTTTTTCAGCGCTTTTCTGGAAAACAAAATAGCTCAGTGTCGAGAGCGGAAGAAATATCCAGAGAAGCGAGTCGGGGTTGATAATGAGCGAGATTCCGAGGAGGATCGGTGAGAATCCTATAAAAACAAAGGCGATGAGAGCGGTCGTTTCATCGAAGAGTTTTTTAAGAAGAATGAAAAAGAATGGGAGAGAGAGGAGACAAAAAAGAAAAATGGGCAGACGGAAGAAGAAGTTGATATCATTTATGGCTTGAAACTCTTCATCGGTTTTTACGTTATCGCGCAGACCCTTGTAGGGAAGGGGGTCTATTGTAAGAAGTCCGGCGCCGGAGAGGATTGCGGTCGTGATGCCGGGTTTGTCATTGATATTGGTGGATCGCCATTTTCCTTCGGCGATCGCCTTCCAAAACTTCGGTGTTCGCTGGTATGTCCAGTAGGGCTCATCAACTGCCGAATACGACTCGAGACGCGACAGTCCGAGCGCTAAGTTTATGGCAAGTACGGCAACGATAACAAGCGGCGCGAAGCACTTTCGGCAATTGAGTTTCATGAAAAAATCGAGAAATTACACATTTGGCAATACCCGAATGATACAAGAAATTCCCTCGGCTTGCAAAAATTTCAGGCTTTCAGAGCATCTTTCGGCTTTACGAACGACGGAGGAGAATGATAGAATGTCTCATATTGCCGTACGCGTTTGTATGGATATTCTGAGACAGTACAGATGGACTCTTGCCTTGCTCGCCATACTTTTTGGCGCTATTTTCGTGCGGACCTATTCCTTGGACGAGTGGCTCTATTTCAAGATGGACCAAGCGCGAGATGCGCTTCTGATTACCGATATTCTCGAAAATGGGCCGAGCAGTCTTCCTCTTCTCGGTCCCCGGGTCGGTGCGGTAGAACTCAAGAGCGGGTTTCTGCGCCTGGGTCCCATATACTACTACTTTCAGTATCTTGCCGGCATCTTGTTCCATTCGTCGGAGCCATCGGTTTTTGCGTATCCGGATGTATTCTTCTCAATCGCGGCGATTCCTCTCCTGTACGCGTTTGCCCGCCTTTACTTTGAGAAACGCCATGCGCTCATGGTAACGGCGATGTACGCTTTCTCGTTTCTGGTGATTCAATACTCTCGCTTTGCATGGAATCCAAACTCGTTGCAATTTTTCATTCTATTGAGTTTCTATGGACTCCTGCGATTTCTCAATGAGGAGCGATTTTCATCAAAATGCCGCTGGCTAGCTCTTTGGGCTGTTGGCAGTGCTATCGGTTCACAACTCCATTTTTTCGGATTTTTTAGTTTACTGGGTATTTCAGGACTCCTCGTGCTCTTTCATGGGCGCATTTGGAGGAAAACATCCTGGCAGACAATGTTTCACAGAGAATCCCTTCGACAGTTCGCCGTATTCTCAGCTATAGTTGTCGGGATATTCGCTTTTTTCTACACGCCGGTTGTATTGAGTGACAGTCTTCGCGGCGGAGAAAATACCAGGAACTTCTTTGAAGCGCTCGGATCGAAAGCGGAAAAGAAACCCCTTGTTGAGAAACTTCAGAAGACGGTGACAGAAAATCTGAAGTATTCCTGCCTGTTGCTCACATCGGAATGTTATGCCGGCGACGTCGATTCTCAAGAGAATGTGCCATTTATTGTTCTCACGGCCACGATATTTCTTGTCGGAGCGATATTGGCAGTTCGAGGACTGAGAAGGGAGGATAATACTCTCCGCCGTGATTTTCTAGCGCTTGCACTTCTCTGGATCGGCGTTTTTGTCGTGCTCACGGAACCGGTTTCCTTTCAGCTTCGACCGCGCTTCTACATTGTGATTTTTGCGATCCCGTTTCTTTTTCTGGGATTTCTCTATGAATTTCTTGAAAGTCGATTTGGCAGGCGAGTGTTTCCCGTATCGATTTTACTGACACTAGGTATCGTAGCGCTCAATGCTCATGGCACATTCCTGTGGTTTAGAGAACAGGCGAAGGCGCAAACGAAAGCGATCCCGGTAAAGCGGACTCTTATTTTAAAAACCAAGGATGGCGTAACACTCGGGCAACTGCGAGGTGCGGCGGACTGGGCATATGCTCGCATGAAACCAGGAAATACGCTCTACTATTATGTGAAACCGGAGCATCAGCGCCCGATCAAGTTTCTTTTGCGCTCGCATGGAGACAGCTTGCTTCGCGTCGAATCGCTTACGATAAATGAGGATCCGACGGCGCAATTTTTCGCAATCACGCCAGCAAAGAACGGCAAGAAAGATGTTGCCAAAAAACTGAAGTTGTCCGAAGGAGACTGTATCATTCTTGATTCAAAACAATTCGGTGAGCTTCTGGTATCGGAGATAAACTTCCCAAATCGTCATATTTCCGATACGTTCAAATATAAAGAGAATAAAGAGGTTGATCGGGAAGGCGAGGGCGACCGAAGTTATTGGAGGGATATTCTCCCGGCACTGTCCGGGGAAGAGTAAATCGAGAATGTGAAGTGGATGAATTTCAGAGATCGATGTTTTATTATGTTTCGGAAGCCCTCAGCATTTCGAACTGCTTGGATTCTCTGTGGTATTGTGGTGGTCGGCATATTTATCCGCACATATCACTTTCGGGAGTGGCTTCACTTCGGATCGGATCAGGCTCGTGATGTTATGCTGGTGGGCGACGTGGTGCATGGAGTGGAGCCTTGGCCACTGCTTGGTATGGAGGCGGGAAATACCCGGTTTGATCTCGGTCCCGTCTACTACTATTTCCAAATAGCATCGGCGCATATCTTTGGTGTGCGCCCCGATACGCTGGCCTATCCGGATCTTTTGTTTTCCATTCTGACGATTCCGCTCGCTTTCTTCTTGTTCCGAAAACTCTTTGAGACGAATCTCTCACTTGCACTTACCGGGCTTTACTCGATTTCTTTTTACATAGTCGAGTATTCCCGCTTTGCATGGAATCCGAATATGATCCCATTTTTTGTCGGGCTTTTCCTGCTTTCTCTCACAGAGTTCATGGAAGCGGACGAGAAGACCAAGTGGCGATGGATATTCGCACTCGGCATAGCGATCGGTATCGGAGTGCAGCTGCATACGATATTACTCTTCTTGTTCCCGGCAATGCTGCTTGGCATGTTCCTTATCTTTTCGAAAAAGAATATTGGGGCCATAGTGCGTCTCGTCAGCATTGTCGCCATAGCTTTCGCACTGAATATTCCTCAAGCTATCAGTGAAGTTCAGACTCATGGAAAAAATACCAAACTCTTCTTCAAGGCGCTCACTGATCGTTCGGGAAGTGGCAGCTCGCAATTTGCAGAAAGTCTCAAAACAGATATCCTCTGTCATGCACAGGCAAATTCACATATGCTTTCGGCACTTGGACATCACGGTAATTGCAATTTTCTCTCCCTCATTGACCATCCGGAGAGATTCTCAGGCGGTTTCTCTTTACTGCTTGCATATGGCAGCATCATGCTCAGTGTCATCTTTTCTGCGATAGGATATGGACTGCTAGCATTCCTTGTTTTCACTGAGGCGGATCCGAAGCGACGGAAATTTCTTCTCGTTATTTTCATCTATACGGGACTTTCATTTCTCATTCTTTTTTCAGTTATCATAGGAGCGCCGCTTCGGTATTTTATTCATGCGACGTTCATTCCTTTTATTCTGCTTGGATTGATTCTTGTGCGGATTCGGAAGTATTCTTTTCCTTTTGCTCGAACAGTTGTTTGGGCAGTTATTGCCACGTCAGCACTGCTCAATGTCCGAGCGATTGGCATTGAGGCGTCTCAACTTGCATCGGGGACGCGTGGAAATCCGGGATTTGTCGTGCTTGGTGAAGCGGAACGCATGGTAGACTATATGAGAGAGCGTTCCGGATCATGGACGGAGGCGAATCTTGCCGGAGGGACGGCTTACTTTTCAACGTATTATAAACCGCTCAAATATATTGCCGCACAGAAAGGTCTTGATATTCATCTGGCCAAGCGAAAGCGGCCTCCGGTTTCGGAAATCCCTTATTTCTTCGTCTACCGGCCCTCTGATCGAAGAGACCCGTCTTTTGCCAAAGGATATGATGTGCTTGATTATCGAGATTTCGGGCAGATAGGCATATATCACTTGCAAAGCGTGAAGTACCGAGTGCAAGAATGAGCGGTTATTGTCATCGCTGCTGATACAGAGAGTTGAATTTGATATTCGCCAAACGGTACATGGGTAACGCAGGTCATTCACCACGAGCCTTTCTCTGACTATGAATTCTTTTGTCAGTACATTTCGGAAAATTTCCCCATCCGTATTCGTCCTCGCGGCGATTTTCATCATCGGAATATTTTTGCGCACGTTTTATTTTCATGATTGGCTTCGATTCAATGCCGATCAGTCAAGGGATGCCGGTATTGTGAGCGATGTTGTTGAAGGGAAAACGCCGGCTCCGCTCCTCGGTCCGAAAGCTGGCGGAACAGAGTTTCGTCTCGGGTCGGCATTTTATATTTTTCAAATTGCTTCTGCGAGTCTCTTCGGAAATCGGCCTGACACAATGGCGTATCCTGACCTCATAAGTTCTCTTCTTGCCATCCCGCTTCTCTACGCTTTCCTGCGTCTGTATTTCGAGAGAAAGACTGCGCTCTTCCTGACAGCTCTCTTTGCGGTTTCTTTCTATGGAGTGAAGTATTCTCGCTTTGCGTGGAATCCGAATTCATTGCCTTTCTGGACGCTGCTCTTTTTCTTTTCTTTGCATCGTCTTCTGGCATTTCCGGAAAAGGCCGGGGTGGTATGGAGCATCATTTTGGGAGTCGCGCTGGGTGTCGGTGTTCAATTGCACACGTTGACGCTCATATTGTTTCCTATAGCGGCCGCACTTACATTCGGATATCTCGCATTCTTACGAAGAGAACGTCTCGGAAGAGTATTCCTGGTAGTCTCAACAGTGGCTGTTCTCCTGAATGCCGGACAGATACTGAGTGAGATTCGAACGGGCGGAGAAAATCTGTCGGCATTCTTTTCCGGGATTGATGCAAAAGAAGAGAAAGGATCCGGTTTTTCAAAGAACATCGTAAAAGACTCGGTTTGTTTCGTTCAGGGAAGCGTGTATATCCTAACTTCGCACGAGATTTCCGACACTTGCGATACGAAATCTATCAGAAATGGCTCTAATGGAATATTTTTTGCCGGAGGCATTCTTCTTTTCTTTGGCGGGATAGCACTTGCTTTTCGGGCATTTTATCGTGAGCGAGAGGCGTCAAAACGATATTTTCTTATAATAAACATGGCGTTTCTTTTACTTTCATTTCTTTTGTTCATTCCGCTTGCCAATGAAATATCAATGCGATTCTTCCTCGTGACCGTATTTCTGCCCTTTATATTGCTCGGTCTCTGGTTTAACCTCTTTGTCGAGGTCTTTCCGCGTTGGGCATTTGTCGGAATAGCGGCTATTTCATCGATATTGATACTCGCCAATGTATATGCGGTACAGCAATCCTTTTCCGAATATGCCTCATACTTGGACAAACATTCCGAAGCGGGGATGGACAATGTCTTGCTTCGTGAAGTCGAAGAAGCTGCGGATTTTATCGTCAGCCGTTCGGGAGATTCGAATACAGTCTCGCTTGGAGGAGATTCGAGATATCTTTTCAAGGCATTGAAATCTATTCGGTACTTTACGGAAAAGCAGGGAATCGATATTATCCAACAGAAGAATGGAAAAACAGATACTTTTCCTCAATTTATTGTTGACAACACAAAGCATGCCGATGATTTCCTCAAAGAAAACCCCGATGTGATAGACTGGAAAACAATCGGACGGTTTACTCTTTTCCAAGTACGTAGATGACGAAATTCCAAGCGTCAAGCGTATTGTCTCTATCTCATTTAGCGAGCAGTTATGAAGAAGCAGTCAAACATGATCTTTGCCGCAGATGATTTCGGCATTAGTCAAAAAGCGAATGAGCGAATCTTGAAGCTTGCCGAGGCGGGAGTGCTTGATCGTGTAGCCGTTATGACAAAGGGAGGTGCAACCAAAGAATCTTTGGATCGTCTCGCGAGATCGGCCGTAAAAATCGATCTTCATGCCGAGCTTCGCGATGATATCGACCCCAATAGAAAACTTGCTGCGGGTGCATTCCGAAGAACTCTCACATTTATGAAGAACCTCTTTTTCGGAGAGAACCGACCGGCTCAGGTTGCTGCTCGCTGGGAAGCGCAGATTCTCGATTTCCATTCCATGTTTGGAAAGTATCCCGACGGATTGAACTCGCATGAACACACTCATTTCTTCCCGCCATACTTCAAGCATGCTCTCTATTTAGCGCGGAAATATCACATCTCGTTTATTCGATTTGGGAGAGAATCATTTCCGGGAGGCGCAGCGGTTTCATATATTCTCAATACGCTTCGGCTGGTAGATAAGAGGTCATTCTCTCGAGCGAACATTGCCTCATCGGATATAATGGTCAGTTTCGATTGGATAAGATCACTCGATGTTCTCAAAGGATATCCGAAAGAAAAATCCATTGAAATATTGTTTCACCCCGAGCGTGATGAAGAGATGATTTTTTTGGAAGAAAATTTTCTTGAGAAGTGAAAATTTTCGCAATGATGAGAAGTTGAACGAGTTATTTTTTTGAAAGTGATATGAGTGTCTGGAAAATATGGCAGGAAAAAATACGAAGCAGAAAGCGTATCCAATATATACTCCTCGCCAGTATTGTTGTGCTTGGCCTGTTTCTTCGAACTTTCCACTTTCAATCATGGATGGAGTTCTCTCCGGATCAGGCGCGCGATGCAGCACTTATCGATGATGTTCTCTCCGGAGAGAAGTCACTGCCGTTTCTCGGTGCCGAATCCGGAAACACAGGATTCAAGCTTGGCCCGATAGCGTATCACTGGCAGTATCTTTCCAGCCTGCTTTTCGGGTCCGAACCGTACAATTTGGCATATCCGGATCTCCTCTTTTCGATATTTGCCATCCCTTTGTTTTTCTTGTTGATGCGGAAGTACTTTGCCGCTGAAATATCGCTCGTGCTTACTTTCTTCATGAGCTCATCGTTTTTTCTTGTGAAATACGCTCGCTTCGCTTGGAATCCGAATGCCGCCCCATTTTTCTCAGCTCTCTTTCTCTTTTCGCTTCTTGAGGTGCTTGATCCCAAGAGGAAGGACAAGCTTCTCTGGCCGGCACTTTTGGGTATTTCAATGGGAATTGCCATTCAATTGCATACGCTCTTCATATTTATTCTTCCAGCTGTTGCCGGTGTCGGGTTTCTTATTTGGATCAAACGCAGACTCTTCTCATGGCGAGGACTCGTACTGTTTGTTGCATGCTTCCTGGTTATGAATTGGGCGCAGATATATCGCGATGCAAATCACAACTATTCGAATGTCAACCGCTTCCTCAAAGCTATTACAAAGACGTCATCAGGAGATGGCGAAAACATGTTGCTGAGAAATATGGATGAAGCAACTGCTTGTGAGGTGCAATCAAGCGCCTACATTGTTTCGTCATGGGGAAACCTTGGGAAATGCGAAGTCTGGGAATCTGTCTTGCGTCCACATGATACGGAGTTGCGAATAACTTTTATTCTTGGATTTATCCTGGTCTTTGGCGGGTATGTACTGCTCGGTTATTACTGGCAGCGGGAAGATAATGATAGACGGCGAGACTTTCTTTTCTTTGCGGGACTTTACGCTCTGGTTGCTTTCATAATGAGTGTTCCCATAATCACACAAGTTTCCACGCGTTACTATATTACTTCTTTTTTCATTCCGTTTGTTCTCCTCGGGCTATGGATGAAATTCCTTGGAGGGCAATCGGGAAGAATCAGTGTGATATTCAAGATACTACTGCTCGCCTTGATAATCATTCTTGTCGCGGGCAATACACGTTCAATTGTCTCATGGTCGGAAAAGCTCGCTCACGGTTCGGCAAGTGACTCGAAAACCGTATTTTATACCGAGGTACGAGATATGATGAGTTATATGGAAGAATCCTTGCCTCAACAAAGTATCGGCCTCCTTGGAAACAATGACTATATGTCTCGATTCTTGAAACCACTCAATTACTTCGCCGTGCGCGACAGCATCGAATTGCTTGACCTTTCCAATAAACACCGGGATCCGGAGGGAAGATTCTTCTACATAGGCGGCGTCATCCCCGAATCAGAACTGCTTACACAATCAACATACAAAGGGTACATCATTGAGAGTTATCGATTGTTTGGTCAGGTTATGATATTGATGCTTCGAACAAAAGAATGATATTTTAGGATGTTCCACCATGGAAGCGCACGTGCTTTCCCGACTAAAAACGGAATGTGTCTCCGGTATCGCTCGCTTTTTCGTTTCAATGCGAACAGCACTCATTCTAGTGGGGATTACATGCGTTGGAATATGGAATTCCATATCGGACCGATTACACACTACTTCTCGTTTCTTTCGGGGTTAATCCTCGGTTGGACGCCGGCAGCGCTGGCGTACCCGGATCTTTTGTTTTCCGTGCTCACCATTCCATTGATGTATGTACTCATTGCGAAGATGTTTGGCAGAAACATGGCATTGGTCTTTCCAACGGCAATATCCGGATTCATTGTAATAACCGAAATTAATGATCAAGAAATCATAAATCGCATTGCAAGTGGACGCGTCAGTATGTTTCAAATAAGGGAGTATGGCAAATAAAAAACAACTTCTCACTGTAGTGGCACTCTCCATCTCTGCACTCTTCCTAATTGGCGGAGCACTTTTCTTCAAGATCAATTTCATCGCTCACAAAAAGAATGACACGCTTTCGAAAGAAGCTGCGCGTGAGACAGTGAAGGGTGTTGATAGCAATACTCTGACAATCCCACAAACACTCTCTCTTTCGGAGCCTGTATTCCCCGATAGAGTATGCAATATCATGGATTTCGGGGCAATCGGAGATGGACAAACCATGAATACCGATGCTTTCCGAGAAGCTATTGCGGAATGCTCTCGACTCGGTGGCGGAAAGATAGTTGTTCCGAAAGGGGAATGGTTGACTGGTCCGATTGTTTTGCAGAACAATATATGGCTTTTCCTCGAACAGGATTCTGAGATCCTTTTTAGTGCTCAGAAAAACGATTACCTTCCTGTTGTCCGTTCGCGATTCGAAGGTGTTGAATACTACAATTATTCCCCGCCCCTCTCCGCGAGAAACGCGAAGAACATTGCAATTACCGGAAAGGGGACGCTGAACGGGCAAGCAGAGAAGTCATGGTGGACATCGGTGGATGATCCGAGAGTGGCGGCCTCTATGATGGAACTGTACACAATGGGGCAAAACGGCACCCCTATTAACGATCGGGTCTTTGGAGGAGAGAAGGGGCTACGGCCGGCATTTATAGAGTTTTTCGAGTGTCAGACGGTGCTTATTGAGGGCGTTACTTTTGTAAACGGCCCCATGTGGACGATTCACCCGCTCTATAGCGATACCCTCACTATTCGCGATGTTTCTATTCGAACGCATGATGGAAGAAATACGGACGGAATCGTCGTAGATTCTTCGCAAAACGTCGTCATCGAAGGCTCAAAATTTTCTACAGGAGACGATGCTATTGCCATAAAATCAGGGAGAGACAACGATGGGATGCGCGTCGGGAGGCCATCAAAGAATATCCTCATAAAGAACTGTGCCGTTGAAGAGGCTCATGCAGCCATAGCTATTGGCAGCGAGGTTTCCGGCGGGATACAAGATGTTTTTGTAGATACGATGCATGTGAAAGAAGCTGATTTCGGCATTCGTATGAAATCGAGTCCCGGGAGAGGTGCTTCTGTCCATACGATCCGAATTCAAAATATGAACATTGAAAGTGCGCGGATTGCCGCAATCGAACTCGACCAGATGACTGGCGAAGCCGTATCAGTCGGGACGGATCTCACAGACTTTAGCGATATTCGTATTGCAAATATACGGTGCGATTGGACCAGAAAGCCCTTTCTACTGAATGGAGCCGCTGAAAACCCTCCGTACGACATAGAACTGAACAATCTTTCACTCTCCGCAAGCGGAACAGCGCTCCTGAAAAATGTTCAACAAATACTCCTTAAAGATATCACTTTCGCATCCTCAAGAAAGGGGAAGGAAGCCGGTCTTGAGGTGATTGACAGCAAAGATATCGTCATTGACCAAATAAACCTTCCGAAAGAAAGGATGCTCTGTGCAAAGGGATGTACTTACCGGTAGAAAATCGGGTAGATTCCTCAAGTGTAGCAGATGGTGGAATGAGCTATAGATGAAGAATGTCCCCACATGAGAACTAAAAAACGAGGAATGAGCAGGGCATTCCTCTAGTGGCAAGCAATTACGAATACGGCTAAGATTTCCTCCGAATGATATATAAGGGACGACCGAGAACTTCCCGGTGAATATTCTCAATATAAAGTGAGAGTAACCCAATAGACATAAGGAGAATGCCTACAAGAAAGACAATGAAGATGGCAAGATTTTCGGCATCAGAGAATGTCGAGGCGAAATGCCAGCGAAAGAAATATTTTCCAAGCAATATGTAGAAACCGGCAATGGAAGAAGTAGCCGTTATGAAAATGCCCAGATAACCAGCCAACCGAAGCGGGAGGAGACTCAGTGAGACAAAGCTGTTGAAAGCAAGTCGAGCCAATTTCCAAAAATTGTAACTCGCCGTCCCATGGAGTCGCTCATGAGCATCGAAGAATATATAGGTACGCTTAAATCCCATCCAATCGATAAGTCCGCGCGTCATTCGATTGACTTCGGTAAGTCGATTGAATTCATTGACCACCATCCGATCAAGAAGTCGAAAATCAGTTGAGTTTGGCACAACCTTTGTCTCAACAATTTTGTTGAGTATGGCGTAAAAAATGACGGATCCAACTTTCTTTATCCATGAATCGCTCCGGCTTTTGTTCCGAATGCCCACTACAACTTCAAAACCGCGCTCCCACTGATTGACAAACTCAGGGATCAATTCGATTGGATGCTGAAGATCCGCATCTATAAGAATACATGCATTCCCGGAAGCATGGTGAAGTCCGGCAGTTGTCGCTATTTCTTTACCGAAATTTCTCGAGAAATCAATATATCGTATACGCGAGTCACGTGAAGACGCTTGTTTCAGAACCTCCAGCGTCTCATCGGTGCTTCCATCATTGACGAAGAGAATTTCGTAGGAGTATGCTTCACCAAGCGACTCAAGTATTGGTTGCGCCCGCTCACAGAAAACAGGGATATTCTCCGCTTCATTGTGTGCAGGGACAATTATGGAGATAACCTTCATAAGAGAGAATCGTGACAAGCGAGATAAAAACAAGCCTTCTTTCTTTGAAGTATATCGTAAAAAAAGCATGAGTGTAAAGAGCAGAACACTCTATTATGGCTATTCCTTGCCATTTTAAAGATTCTCTGGTAGGCTAGTTGAGGCTACGAAAGAAGCTCTATTTTCTCTTAAAGATAAACGGACAATTAGCTCAGCTGGTTAGAGCGCTGCATTCACATTGCAGAGGTCGCTGGTTCGAGTCCAGCATTGTCCACCAATCGAGATATTTTTTAGGTACATATTTATGCAGACAAAGGTAGTCTTTACGAAGACGATAGATGGCGTTGCCAAGGTGGGCGATATTCGCCTTGTTTCTGCCGGATATGCGAGGAATTTCCTTTTCCCTAAGAATCTTGCCGAGCCGGGAACAGAGCGGGCGCTTCTCAATGCCAAAAAGCGTCAGGCTGATGAGACGAAGAAGGAAAATGACATCATCACTAAAGTCAAGGAAGAGTCGCAGGCGCTCCGTGAACGAGAAGTTCGCATTGCGGTAAGAGAAAAAGATGGGACCATGTTCGGATCAGTAACCGCTAAAGATATTGTGAAAGCGCTCGAGAAGGACGGGGTGGTCATTTCGGAAAAAAATATCGTTCTGCCAAAGCCGCTCAAGACACTCGGCGAGCACGAACTCACTGCTGATTTTGGACATGGCATATCGGTGCCATTTGTGGTACTGTTGAAGGGAGAGTAAAAAACGAAAGCACCTTTCAGAATATTTGGGGGAGTCGCTCTAATCGGGCGACTCTCTGTCTTTATGAAAGGATTCGTCGAGAGTGATAATAGGGAAGAGCTCGGGGTACATCTCGGTATTTATCCATAATCCGGTAGGCAGAATCTCTATGGTAAAAACAAAGAAAATGCGGACGCGCTTCATTTTTGTAGTCGGCGGCGTAATGAGTGGTGTTGGAAAGGGAATAGCTTCTTCATCAATCGGGAAGATTCTTTCGTCGCGCGGCTTTAATGTGACGGCGCTGAAGATAGATCCGTACATCAATGTTGACGCCGGTACCATGAACCCCACGGAACACGGAGAAGTTTTCGTGCTCCAAGACGGTTATGAGACAGATCAGGATATGGGGAACTATGAACGATTTCTTGGCAAGAGTCTTTCGCGAGAGAACTACATGACAACCGGGAGTGTTTATCAATCAGTCATAAACCGCGAGAGAAATCTGAAATATAATGGAGCCTGTGTCGAGGTAGTACCACATATTCCGCTCGAAGTGATATCGCGCATCAAACGTGCCGCTGAGAATGATCAGGCAGACATTGCCATCATAGAAATCGGCGGGACTATCGGCGAATACCAAAATATCCTTTTCCTCGAAGCGGCTCGCATGATGAAAATCAACCACCCGGAAGATGTGCTCTTTGTGCTGGTGAGTTATCTGCCAGTCCCAAGCAAAATCGGTGAAATGAAAACGAAGCCAACGCAGTATGCCGCACGAACACTCAATAGTGCCGGCATCCAACCGGATATTATTGTTGCCAGGAGTGATCACTCGCTTGATGAAAAGAGAAAGGAAAAAATAGCTGTCTTTTGCAATGTAAAAAAGGAAGACGTCGTCAGTGCGCCGGATGTTGAAAGTATTTACGATGTCCCGGTAAACTTTGAGAAGGATAATCTCAGCACGCTTATTCTCAAGAAACTCAGCTTGCGCGCACGAATGAAAGATATGAAACAGTGGAACAGTCTCGTTTCGCGCATTCACGGCCTTGAAGAAACCGTCAAGATTGGTATTGTCGGAAAATACTTCAAGACCGGAGATTTCGTCTTATCCGATGTCTACATTAGCGTGATTGAAGCGATTAAGCATGCTGCGTACTCGATTCGTCGAAAGCCGATAATCGAATGGCTCGAGAGCGGCACCTATGAAGGTGATCCCGCTTCCCTCAAAGAGCTGACCCGCTATGATGGCATCCTCATTCCCGGAGGTTTCGGCTCGCGCGGCATCGAGGGAAAGATTGCCGCTATAGGGTTTTGTCGCGAGAAGAAAATTCCTTACTTCGGACTTTGCTATGGTATGCAGCTTGCTGTCATTGAATACGCACGAAACGGAGCCGGGTTGAAAGATGCGAATACTGTGGAGATCGACAAACACGCGACATGCCCTGTTATCGATATTATGCCGGAACAAAAAGAGCGCCTCAAGAAAAAAGAATACGGCGCTACTATGCGGCTCGGCGCCTATCCGGCAACTCTCAAAAAAGAAACGATAGCAAGAAATGCATATAATAGAAAAGACATCTCGGAACGACATCGTCATCGATACGAGGTCAATCCCGAGTACATTGAGCGACTGGAGAAAGCGGGGCTCATATTCTCAGGAACATCGCCCGATGGTAAGCTTATGGAAATCGCCGAGCTTCCACGAGAGAAACACCCGTTCTTCCTGGGAACTCAATTTCATCCGGAGTTCCAGTCGGCACCGCTTGCCCCACATCCGCTCTTTGTTGAATTCCTCAAAGCTTGTGTGGAAAAAGAAGCGAGCATCTAAAACTAATGCAATGCGTATGGAACTCTCCGAAAACATACCTCGCCAGGAAAGGAATCTGGCTATAGAAGAGAGAAAACATGAGGAGACTCTGAGCTGGTTCGATATGAATCTGCAAGTGTGCGCTATCGAAGAAATAGTCAGAAGAACAACGCCTGACAGTGAAAGTTTGGACCATCTCGACAGACAACAAAGAGGACAGTTGCGACTAGGGATTATTACAAGTGGATTCTCCACGTGGTATAGAGAAGAAAAAATTTCGCAGCGATTCACGGAAAATTCAGAGACATTCTCAAAGATAGCGGCTCTGCATGAAAAACATCTCCAAACAAGCAAATCAAAAGGAGAGGGGAGTGATAACGCCCGGCTGATATTGGAACAAGATTTCCTGGAATTCTCTAAAGAAGTAGCAGATTCCTGGCAATTGTTTCATCAATCGGAGAGCAGTATGCGACATTAGAATACTCACTGAAAAATTATCAAAATACTATATGGAGGAGAAAGAGGGAAAAAGCGAGCAGATAGTGTCACGTTCTATTCTTTCCCAAGCCAGAAAACCCACCAATATTTGGTGGGTTTTCTCTTTTCTCTTCGGAATTCCGGAGTAGTGTACAATGCCAGCTCTCTTTTGTTATGCTGACAGCTTCACGTGAACAAAAATTCGTTTCGCAAGTTTGCCTGTAAAAGCAAGCATTTTCTTGTGTTGAAAAGACACCTTCCCATCCGCAAGAGCAAAAAGAGTGTCATCCGCTCCTTTTTTTACATTCTGACCAGGGTGAAATTTGGTACCCCGCTGACGGACAATAACTTCACCCGGGTGTACTGATTGACCGCCAAACCGCTTTACGCCGAGGCGTTTTGCGATGGAATCGCGGCCAAGATCGGTAGATCCGCCTGCTTTACGATGCGCCATAAACCTGAAATATAGGGATAGACAGATACGATAACAGGGAAATGGTATCGCTTTTTCATGATACTGTCAATATCCGATGGAAGACACTGGAAGAACATGATTTCTGCATATAAAACAAAAGAAATTGACCAAAAAAGAGATACAGCTTGCCTTTTTTGCCTCTAGAAGATACGATAGCGCCATTATACATACGGCATGGGACCCTTTCTGAAAAAACCTTTTCGACATGCGAAAGAAACCGGAGCACAATGGTTTCAGGGGCACGGACAAAGCCTGATACTCTTCGTCGGAGTCGCCGCTTCGCTAATGCTGGCTTTTGAGGGAGGTTTTCTCATTGGAAAAGATCGGCAATCCGCACCCATCTACGTAGAGAAACCAGCCGATCCATGCGTATGCACAACAGTACCCTCTGATCAGAGAGGGGAAGATACCCTCGTGCAAAACTCCCAGAACTCTGTGGGAACAGCAGCTGGAGATTCCGATAATTTAAAAGATATGGGTGATCAGGTCTGCGTATTTGTCGGGAGTCGGAATTCGGATAAGTATCATCTGCCCAAGTGCAGCTGGGCAAAACGGATCAAACCGGAAAACCGAATATGCTTCACGTCCGCTGCTGATGCCGAATCAAAAGGATATAAACCGGGGTGCATAGAATGATGCCAAAGCCACAATAAACACTTCGACAGCTTCAGAGTTTTCTGTGATAATAAGAGCATGTCAGAAGCTACGGAAAGTTCATTGCGGCATTCCGAACAATACGATTCTCTGCAAACGCGCCGACTCAGTGGCATAGCGTTTCTTTTTGGTTTTGCCGACTCATTTTTGGTCTACATCCTCTCAGCATACTTCTCGGAATCAATCGGGAGCGCCAATGTCAGCGCATTTTACTTCATCGCTTTTGGAATTATGCTTGCATTCCTCTTCTCTTTGCAAGCAGTTGTCCGATCAATTGGAGAAACATCGCTCTTTATGCTCTTCATCCTCGGTGTCATCGGGGTGCAGATACCACTTACTTTTCTGCCAACGTCAATTTCAGGGTCGATGCTTATCATGGGATACCTTGTTGCTACGGCGCTGGCTTGGGTCACATTGGATATGGTGCTTGAACGCTCTTCCGAAGACCGGCGATCAGGGAGGATACGCGGCATGAATCTTTCCGCAATGAATCTCGGGATATTGTTCGCCCCATTTCTTTCCGCGACCATCCTCGGTCATTTCGGATTTTCCGGAGTATTTTTTGTCAGTCTTATTTTCTATTCGATCCTGTTTCTTCTTGCACTTCTTCTTTTGGCATCGTCAAAAAGACCGATTGAACGACAAGTTTCACCGGTCAATATTTTCAGAAAGGTGCGGCGCCGCACTGACATCGCAAGAATCTATATTGTTTCATTCGCGCTCAATTTTTTCTACGCAACCATGATCGTCTACACATCGCTCCGCCTCCGAGAACTTGGTATGAGCTGGAACCACATCGGAATTGTTTTCACAATTATGCTCATTCCCTTCGTCATCATTCAGTATCCGCTGGGCAATATTGCGGATCGACGGACTGGCGAAAAAGAGCTTCTTATTGGTTCATTGATTCTTTCAGCGCTCTCAACAGCTTCGCTTGTCTGGATAGAGAGTCCGAGCGTGGTGCTCTGGGCAACGCTGCTTTTTATAACTCGAGTTGGCATTGCCGGAGTCGAAGTTCTGAGTGATTCGTATTTCTACAAGCGTATTGACGGGAGCGATAATGATCTTATTGCCTTTTTTCGGACAGCTCGTCCGGTTGGTAATATTATCGCCGCACTCTTCCTTGGAACCTGGCTTATCTTCTTTCCGCTTTCAAGTATTTTCATTTTGCCCGCCATCATATTATTAGTCGCTCTCATCCCAGCTATCTCCCTCCAAGACAATCCGAGCGAACGCGAACAAGACTCAATCTTGCATGGAAATCAGCCGATCGAAGCACGTATTAATTCCTATGGAACCGGAACTTTTTGAGAAAATACAGAACATCGAACAGAAAGTCGATCGGATGTTTGCAAGCGTCGAGAAGCTCCGGCGATATTTTCTTTGGACACTGATCATTACGCTGGTCACGGTGGTTCTCCCGATTATCGCCCTTATGTTCGCCATACCTTGGGCGTTTGGGATCCTTTCGAACGCCTACAATATTTCATAATCGTTTCTATGGCTCGTTTACTGCAAGGCGTAATAGTTGTATGCGTTGTTTTAGGCATTCTCTCCGGAGCGCAATTTTTTGTATACTTTTCAATTGTACGGTTTTTCTCTGTTACTCATGAGACTGACAAATTACTGCTCTACATAAGCACGGCGGCCATACCAATTGCATTCATTCTCGCCTCCATACTCGGGAGAATGCGAGAAAATATATTCACAAAATCATTCTACATAGTGACTGGTATCCTTCTCGGCATAGGTGCGAATATCGTACTGGCATCTCTTGCTACATGGGGGATACTGTTGTTTTTCAATAATTCGATAGTTGTCTCGCCAACCATCATCGCCGCAATATGCTTTGCTATGGCAATCTCTTTATCTGTCTACGGCGTCTGGAATGCGTCCCATCCGGTTGTCAAGCATATCGAGGTAACTATTCCAAATCTCCCAGATCTGTGGAAAGGGAAGCGAGTTGTCCAATTGTCAGATATTCATCTCGGATATGTCTATCAGTTAAACTTCATGCGTCGAGTCGTTTCTCAGGTCAATACAATTCATCCGGAGGCCGTCTTCATTACCGGAGACCTTTTTGACGGTATGGATGGCGATCTCGAGCATGCTGTGGATACACTCGGGGATATTCGCTCAAAGTACGGCGTATTTTTTGTGAACGGGAATCATGAGACATATTTCGGACTGGAGAAATCTTTCGCTCTTATCGGCAGAACCCCGGTCCGAATCCTTCGAGACGAAGTGATCGATATCGATGGTCTCAAGGTTATCGGTATTGGTTATCCGGATCAAGGAGAGCGAAAAGATATCGTAGGCGTCGCAAGATCCCTTGAGAACTCTTGGAAGGGGAGCCCGAATATCCTTCTCTATCATGCGCCATCGCATATTCGAGGATTCCGAGAGGCGGGAATACATCTCCAACTCTCGGGACACACTCATAAGGGGCAGATGTTTCCCTTCGGACTCATCACAAAAATAGCGCACAAAGGGCATGACTACGGATTGTATACAAAAGGGGATTATACGCTCTATACAACAAGCGGCATCGGCACATGGGGACCGTCAATGCGACTTGGGAATCGCCCGGAAATCGTCGCCATTACATTGCGGTAAATCACACATGCCACAGATATCTTGTCAACGTTGACACAAAAAAGCGTTTCTCTTTACAATGGCGAAGTATGATCGTTTTTTATCCGGATTCTCCCTTTTCCTTCCTCTATGATTACACTCAAGAATGTCACGAAGTATTTCGGAAGAGTGAAAGCGGTCAATGACCTGTCATTTTCAGTGAATTCAAGCGAGGTCATCGGATTTCTTGGGCCAAATGGCGCAGGAAAAACAACGACTCTGCGGATGATGACTGGATTTTTTTCGCCCGATCGAGGGTCGATCATCGTTGATGACATCAATATCGAGCGTGATCCGGTAGCGGTACAAAAAAAGATAGGCTACCTCCCCGAAAACAACCCGCTCTATACGAATATGCTGGTGTCGGAGTTTCTTGATCTCGCTGCGAGACTTCACCAAATATCGCCATCAGAGAGGAAAGAGGCTACTGGTCGCGTTGTGCACGCTGTTGGTATCGAAGAGATGTTCTATCGGCCGATACGAGAACTTTCAAAAGGATTCCGTCAGCGAGTCGGCATCGCTGCTGCGCTTATCCATAAGCCGGACATTATCATTCTTGATGAACCAACCGAAGGACTTGACCCGAATCAGCGAGGTGACATTCGAGCACTTATCAAAGATCTCGCAAAGAAACATACGGTCATCATGAGTACACACGTTATGCAAGAGGCTTCCGCGGTGTGTAGCCGGCTGCTCATATTGAACAAAGGGGGACTCGTCGCCGATGGAACGGTACAGGAACTTTCCGCCAAAGCGGAAGGGAAGCGAATGCTGTCAGTCGATATTGAAGGCGACGACGTAGAGCAGGAGCTTACACGTCTTGCTGGAGGAAGGGACACCTTTTCAGTAAAAGATCGGAAGAAAAATCGATTCTCTGCTACCCTCTCAATTGAAGAAAACCGGGAAATTCGTCCCGATATATCAAAACTCGCCTGGAAACACCACTGGATCTTGTGGGATATGCATGAGGAAGAGCGAAAACTTGAAGATATTTTCCAAGAACTCACCAAGGAATAGATTTCTACCACCTATGAAAAACATTCTCACACTCATTCGAAAAGAATTGCAAGCTTTTTTTAATAACCCGACAGCCTACATTGTAATCGCCGCATTTCTTCTCCTCTGGGAATTTTTGTTCTTTCGCCAGGTGTTCCTTATCGGAGAAATATCCGTCAGGGGACTGTTTGACTTTCTACCTTGGCTCCTTCTTCTGGTCATCCCAGCCCTTACTATGGGATCTCTCGCAGAAGAAAAAAGCGAGGGAACTCTTGAATTTCTCCTCACTCGACCAGTGCGGCCGATAGAGCTGATTCTTGGAAAGTTTTTCGGAATACTAGCTTTCTTTTCGATAGCTACCGCTTTTGTTTTCCCAATCGCCTGGAGCTTCCACTTTTTTGGCGCTGTTGATTGGGGTCAAACAATAGCGCAGTACTTGGGTGGAGTATTTCTTGCCGCTATTTTAGCGAGCCTCGGTATAGCCATTTCGAGCCTGGCACGAAGCCAGATAACAGCTTTCGTCGTATCTGCTATTGCCAGTTTCTTTCTCATCATCTCCGGAATGGAGATAGTCACATCGAGAATCCCTCTATCAATGGCGTCGTTCTTCGAACAATTTTCCGTCTTCAATCACTTCGTATCACTTGCCCGCGGGGTTATCGATACTCGAGACATTTGGTATTTTATCTCCTTTACCTCCGTATTCTTGAGCGTCGCATTTCTCACGATTCTCCAATCAAAACTCGGGAAGCGCCGAAAATCCTACCAACAATACCGGCTCGCACTGGCAGTACTATTCGGTATCGCATTCTTCTCAAATATTGTCGGAGCAAGAATTCCCGGACGCATAGATCTTACCCGCAACCAAATATACACGCTCTCTTCGTCCGCAGATGCGATACTCGCATCGCTTCCTAATGATATTGTCAATATATCACTCTATGCTTCAGGGCAACTCCCGTCTGAATTCCAACCCGTCCTGCGTGATACAAAGGACATGCTTTCGGACTATCAACGAATTGCTGCCGGAAAGATTCAACTCACCACGAAGGATCCCTTATCTGATGAATCAATCGCCAGCGAAGCGCAATCCCTTGGTGTCCAGCCGGTGCGTTTCAATGTTGTCTCGCAAGAAGCATATCAAGTGAAGGAGGGTTACCTTGGAATTGTCATTTCATTTGGAGGTAAACATGAGACCATCCCTTTTGTTCAAAGTACCGACACCTTGGAATATCAACTCTCCAGCCTCCTCACCAAACTTACAACCGATAAAAAACCGTCTGTTGGCATACTCTCCGGACATGGAGAGAAAAGTCTCTTCCGGGATTATTCCCGCATTGCCGATGAATGGGGGAAGCAATTTGACGTACATGAAATTGCCGCGGAAAGCGATGCCTCGACGGATTCAAATAACAGCAAAACAAATCCCGCTCAGAAATCACCAGAAGATGCTCCGGCAAAACATTTCACTTTATCAGATGACCTGAAAGTGCTGATCGTTGCCGGACCAACTGAAAATTTCTCCGACGATGAAAAGAAAACAATTTCCGACTTTCTGAAAAGGGGAGGGAGCGCACTCTTTCTTGTCGATGGCGTAACAGCCTCACCAAGCACGATGAGCGCTTCAAAAAATGCCAGTAATTTCTCAGATTTCATTAGGGATGAGCTCGGCGTAACTGTTCGGAAGGACATGGTCTATGATCTCCGCGCCAATGAGTCTGTTAGTTTTGGTGGGGGAAAGAATATGCAGTATATCTTGCCGTATCCGCTCTGGATTCGAGCGCAAAAATCTGAGAGCAACTCCCCACTCACGGCATCAATTAATGAAATTTCCCTCCCATGGACAAGCTCTATAGAAACTGATAGTGACACCGTTCAGAAACAAGGATACGCACAGACAGCCCTTTTCGTCACAACGCCCTTTGCCGGGCAAGAAGAGACGGACCTTAACATAGCACCGGATCAAGACTTTCCAAAAACTGACCTTGCAACGCACACCGTTGCTATCGAATTGACACGAGATCACGAAGAAACAAGCAATTTTGCATCCCACATTATCATTGTCGGGAATTCTGGATTTCTCACAGATCAGTTCGTTGGAAATAATCCATCAAACCTGTCTTTCGGTATCGGAGCGCTTGCATTCTTGGGACAGGAATCTTCCCTCGGATCGATAGCGGCCAAAAATGTCTCGGCGGAGAAATTTCATTTTACCAATGCCTCCGAACCAACTATTCTGAAGTTTGGTAATATAGCATTCGCTCTCTCCCTCACTCTCGGATATGGCATGTTCCGACTTATTCGAAGAAACAGAAAACGACGATTCTCCTATGAAGAAGATATCTAAAACTGTGACTCGAGCACCTCTATGAAAAATATTTCCTTTCTCAAGATCGCTTCCATTATTCTAGTCGGACTCTTCCTTATAGCTATAATCCCATGGATCAGCAACGTACTTTCATCGAAGGAAGATGTTGATATTGATATAAAGAATATCGCTCCAAGTATTAACCTCTCGTCGTTTACAGAAAATACTGTTACCTCCATAAAGATAACCAGGAAAGATGCTGATGATGTTGTTTTAGAGAAAAAAGGTGGCGCGTGGAAAATAGGTGCGGACGACGCCGACACTACAAAAGTAACCGCTCTTTTCCAGTCATTTGAGACGCTCGTACCACATGAAATAGTCTCGAAAAACGAAGATAATTTCAGTAAATTCGGCGTCACAAAAGACGATGGAATCCGGCTCGAAATCAGCACGAGCGGAAATCCCTCCGTGTTTTATATAGGAGCTGATAGCGATGTTCCTCAAGAATTCTATCTTCGAAAAGACGGGATAAAGAATACCTACTCCGCAAGAGGAACTCTCCGGAACCTCCTCACACAAAGCGTTTCCTACTGGAAGAAAGTCCCCACAGAGGAGAAGGCTAGTGATAACGCATCTGCCGATAAAATAAATGACAACGCGGGGAGTTTCTCGAAAGAAGCAGGGGAGTAGTGTATACTCCTGAAAGATGAAAGATGTGAAAAAAGATGACAAAAAAATAGCGAGAAGAACAACTTCTTCTTTGGTAAATTAAATAAAGAAAAATTGATAAATAATAACTAACTATATGTCAGATATTCAAAGCATCTTTGATCATTTGAGTGAAATGAAGAAAGAGCAAAAAGAAATAAAAAAAGAGTACCGGGACATACTTGCGCAAAACCTCGATTACGAAAAAGCAATTGAAGAGCTCGAAAAAACTCGAGAAAAAAAGTCTACCCTCGAACAAAAAGCCAAAGATTCTCTCGGCAAGCGCTACGAACGATACGAGGAACTCGCAGATGAAATCAAAGCTAATCAAGAAATGTTGTCAGATATGGCTATGACAACGCTTATGGATGGAAAAACAGTTGAAGCTGTCGATGAGTACGGCAACAAATACGAACCAATTTTTGCAGTTCGCTTCAAGAAGCAGGGATAGGGATAGGGGGAAATTCCCAACTCCTTCAAAAGGTGTAAGATGTAGCGCACCAGTTACTTTTATATTAAGTATGTCGCATAATGTAAGTTATGCGACATATACATAACAAACAGCTGCTTCAAAAATCTAAGTCCTTTATATATATCACGCTTCTCTACTACCAAACTACCAACTTTCCTGGATTTTCTTGGATTTTTTTTAGATACACAACAAAAACAAGAACAAGCCTCTCTGTAAATCTGTAAATACTGTAAATAAATGAGTAAACGACTTGTTGGCGATATTTTTTTGTGCATCTTTTCTTCTGGTTTCTTCGGTGTATATACGCAAGGGAAGACCTCTCCCAGGGTATAATGTTATAATATCGGGTATATGGTGGACATACATGAGAAGAAACAGACAACCTCTTCCCCGCTTTTATTGTCCGAATCAGACGCCTCAATCGTTGAGCGAATTTCAGGAGCTTGGATAGCATTTCTCTTCGGAGCATTCCTTTTGGCTATAGGCGGGAAATTCACCGATAATACAATTCTTTTTCTTTCTCTTGCTGTAGTGACAGGCGCACTTATAGCGCTCCGGAAACTACGCCCATCGAAGAAATTCGCACTGGTCAGTGTAGCGATCTTTTTCTTCATCTTCAGTACCTCTTTTTCGCCCTCCCCTTCCGCATCTGTTTTTTCGGGACGTGACCAAGGATCGTATGCAGAAGCAGCTATTCGACTTGCACACGAACATTCATTGCACTCATATACCCCCTCTGTTGAAAGAAACTTCTTCCGCCTCTACGGAACTGGGAAGGCTCTCAATTTCCCGGGATTTTTCTTCGCTCCGGATGGGTCACTCGTTACGCAATTTCCGCTTGGAAATATCGCTTGGTTTGGAGCAAACATTTCACTGTTCGGCATAGCTGGACTCTCCATTGCCAATGCGTTTACGCTTTTCATATCACTTCTCGTCCTTTTTACCCTCCTATGGAGATTCTTGCCATTCCAATTCGCCGTCGGAGGAGTGGCTATTGCCGCACTTTCGTTCCCCTTCATATGGATACAAGAGCAGACATTGAGTGAAAATCTCGCACTCCCTCTCTTCCTCATACTCTCCTTCTGTGCCGTCTTATTCCTGAATCAACCGAGACGATGGACATACTTGCTGGCCCTATCGTCATCGGTATTTCTTTGCCTGACCCGCATAGAAGGTTTTGCGATTCTCGTGGCCGTGGCAACCCTCTTTCTTTCCCGGGGAAGCTCTCGGAAATACATCCTCACACATTGGCCCACAACAATCCTGTTTGCACTAGTCGTAACCGGAGCCGTTATTGGTGTGGATATTTTCTTTAACACACCCTTCTATAAAACAATAGGAAAAGCCGCTACCGAATCATCCGCCAATACTTCGCAGGTGATCCCCTCATTTATTTCCTCGGCATTACATTCGATTGTACACGTATCAAGTGTATTCTGGACATACGGGATAATCTCAGTAACATCGCTTTCGCTCCTCGGCATCGTGTTTCTTTTCAAAAAACGGGAGCATCTCAAGCTCGTACCCTTCTGGTTGGCACTGCCGACATTTGCCTACATTTTCAGTCCCCAGATATCCTCGGACCATCCCTGGATGCTCCGGCGATTTGTATTTGCATTCTGGCCGACTGTTGTCATATTAGCTATCTTCGCACTCGCGCAGTTGCAAAGATACTTCAAGAATCGCTACCCGGAGAAAATTATATTCAGGCCGACCATTTTCTCGGCTCTATTCAGTACACTCCTCATTCTCCCTGCAATCCCTGCGACCGCGCCAAGACTTTTTTTTGCTGAGAATAGAAATTTACTCGCCGATGTCGAAACGCTTTCAAACAACTTCTCCGATCATGATCTTGTGCTTGTTGATCGTATGTCATCCGGAGATCCATTCTCAATTATTGCCGACCCCATGAGTACTTTGTTTGGGAAGAATGCTGTGTACTTCTTTAATCCGAGTGATCTCTCGAACATTGACACGGATCAATTCGAACATATATACCTCATTGCCCGAGATGGAGATGAGATAGCATATCAGACAGCTTTTAAACACCGGTTCGAATTACAAAAGATTCATCCGTATACACTGCGGACATCCCTCTTCAGTCGCGAAACCGACTCCTCTCGATTATCAGTTCGAAATGATGCCATCGTATCAGGATCGATATTTCTTGTTGTGCCAAAATGAGCAATGAGCGTCTCGCCGTTTAGTCCGCGAGTATGCGGAAAAGAACTATAATAAAACTTTATGTTAAAGAATCGTCTTGGAAAGCCCTGGAAAAGGCTCTACATGGCTCTTCGCGCAATGTTGTGGGGAGCTTTTCTCGCAAGTATGGCACTATTCGCTTTTTCGATACTTTTCCCATCGCAAGACCTCTCCTATACTTTCTCGGATTCTAAAACCGGAGGTAATGAAATTGAACGACCGCGGACAGATGCCGGAGATACTCGAGAGAGTGGGCGCCTCCGCAAAGGAGAGACTCTCGTTTTAGATGCATCGGTTCTTGGTGATTTTTCCCATGCAAGAGTAAGCATTTCCGGGAAAGACACTTCTGATAATCAAGCAATGGAAAATATTCGTATTACAGCAAAACGCTCGCAGCAAGCATTTTTTTACCCAAAAGGACCCTCGGCAACCTTCCCTTCGGGAACACTCATGAAACACCATGAGGAAATATTTCTTGTAGGATCCGACGGATTGAGACATCGATTCGATTCAGAGAAAGACGCTGCGTTATGGGGATACGATACGAGTACGTTCCTCTCGGTTTCCGACGAAGAGCTCCTTGCCAATTCGGAAGGAGATGCCCTGCCCAGTCCTCTTCACACAGGCATCGACGAATCATTACCCGATGGGGCATTTATTCGATCAGACGACACCTACTATGCTTGGAAGAACGGTATGCTCTATCCATTTGTTAGCACTGGCGCATTCCTCGAGCAATTCCCGGAGAAGTGGGCGCTCATCCGAGAGAACACCTTCATAAAGAACCACGCCATCTCCGATGAATGGATTGGCTATCCAAGCGGATCTTTGCTCGCTTGGGGAGACGGTGTTTTCATTATGGACGGTTCTTCGCCACGACCCGTTCTTGGAGCAGATATCTTTCTCTCCTTGGGTTACTCTTGGGATGATGTCCGTACGGTAAGCGATGAGGAGATTAGTCTGGAACAAAAAGGGAAATTTGTTGATATAAGTGTTCCACAACCGGATGGAACTGTCTTCATGGACACGGACGAGCATCGCTACTTCCTCGTCCAAGGCGAGACACTCCGGGAAATACATGGGGAATCGATGCTTCATATGTGGCTTGGCAAAAGACACCCCGTACTTGTTTCTTCCAAGGACTCTGGTAGGAATGCTTCTTGCACACTAACCAAAGCGTCGATCTTTTCTACAAGTACGATGGCGTGCTCGATCCCACTTGAGAGTTTTGCTAATATACGCGGAGATACCTATGAACTCTCCTTTTTAACAAACAAAGAAATTGCTCTTGATCGAATGGACATTGTCTTCGAGAGTTCCCTAAAAGAACAAACTCTCGTCACAACTCTTTCAAAACTCAAATCAAGAATACTCTCACGATACCTTCCCTCTCAATAAAATAAAAATGCGCGGAAAGGCAAGAAGAACACATATACAAGAGTGAAATTCTAAGAATTCAACGAAAGAATTATGGGTGGCGAAAAAAACACAAAGAGAAAAGATATGGCAGATACAACATTGCTCTCTTTGGTAAAAAAAATAATTAAAAAAGAAGAGCTTCGAATAATAGTTGTGTTGCTCCTACGCGAGACAATTGCACTCTCCCTCTTTTCACTTGCCATTCTTCTTTCACTGGAAAGTCTTCTCCCGGGAACTGTCTCCCTTCGAGAAAGCATGTTGCTCTTTATCATCGGAATAGCCGGAACACTTCTCGTAGAACGAAAACTCTCCTCTATTCTCAAGCCAGTGTCATCGAGCCGTGAAGGCACATCTCATCAACTGCCTACTCAAAAAAAACAAACCTTCTTATTCCGGGGATTCATTATCTGGTCAGCATTTCTTCTGGGAAATGCGCTCTTTGGATTCCATCCGGCCATTATCCTCATTCTTCTCATCATAACCACTCCGCTTCTTGCCATTTTTTTCGATATCACATTTGGAAAAACCGGGAAAATCAGTGAAATGCTCCCGAAATAATCCAATTAGATTAAACGAGATACAATTTTCCCTCCCTATCTCTCTTCTCTGACACTTGTTCGCATCTGGTTTAGAAATTTTCGAGAAAAGTGCTACCGGATAATCCATTCTGCCGTCTCCTGAGCGCACTGATCCCAAGAAAATTTTCGGAGTTGGCCCTTCCCCTTCTCGATAAGAGATTCTCGCTCCTGTTCATTGGACCAGAGCTGAGAAAACGCATCTGCCAACGCATCGCATCGAGCAGATTCAAAGAATCGGGCGGCGTTGCCGGCCACTTCCGGAAGGCTTGAATTGTTAGCACATACGACAGGCACACCAAAAGAAAACGCTTCCAATATTGGAAGTCCGAATCCCTCATACAATGATGGGTAGGCGAATATTTTCGCGTGCCTGTAAAGTGCAGACCGCTCTTCAAAAGACACTTGGCCAGTCATAATGATACGATCACGAAAGGTATGCTGCTCCCTTGCCAGGAATATCGGCTCGCTCATCCATGCCGCCTCGCCAGCAAGAACAAGCTTTACCGAAAGGTGTTCCCTTCCGAATACTTCGAATGCATCCATCAAACAAAGGAGATTTTTTCTTGGCTGAAGGGCGCCGACATATAGAATATATTCTCCGGAAGAGAGATGAAATCTTTCCAGGGTACTCGCACCTCTGTTTATTCCATCATCGTCACGTGCTGCTACGCCACTCTGCATCGCATTGTCAAAGCCGTGATGAATAACGCGGATTTTCTGTTCGGAAACTTGCGGATACCAGCGAATAATATCTCGTTTCGTTGATTCTGAGATAGCGATAAGCCGCGTCGAATTCCGAACAGCAAAATCCGTCAGCCAATTCAGCTTCCGAACATCGCGGGGCGGGAAATGTTCCGGAAATAGCTTGAAAGCAAGATCATGAATCGTCACTACCGATTCAACTCCTCGCGGACGAAAAACCGGAAGCGCCTGCACGGGCATAAACAGGCGATCGGGACGAAATCGGAATATCTCCCATGCGAAACGCGTATGTGTCCAGGCGATCGGAAAAGGAACAGCATGAATATGGTAGTTCCCAAATAACGGTGGGACTAGATTCACATTGAAGTCAGCGCGATGAAAGAGGTGCCATATCTCATCTGGGAACATCAATCCGAAACGCTCGAGAAGTCGCAGAATATAAACTCGCGTCCCATCAATGCGTTCAGCATCAAGGTCAGCCGCCTGAATGGCAATCCGCATAGAGGAGAGTCTTTATCATCGGATCGTTGTACCAATAAAATCCCCACCGAGAAAATATCGTTCAAGATTGCCGATATCCAAACCATTCATAACGACAACAGAGAATCCTTCTTCCTCAGCAAGTTTCGAAGCAACCGGATCAAAAGGCGCGCTCATGCCCGGACTCCACGTATCTCCTACCAGCCCGCGAAACACCGGCCATGTGAGATGATTAAAGCGTTGCGCATCAGCATTCTCTCGAGGATCAGCATTGTAGACTCCATCCGTATTTGAGAGGTTGATAATCGTCTTGAAGTCGAGATATTTTGCCAAGACAGTTGCAATATAATCCGTGGAAAATCCCGGCCTCCATCCACCAGCCACAATAATCGGCTCTTTCACCTGGTAAAAGTCTTCGAGATCATGCGGATTGGTATTGATGCGCGGATGCGCCCACTCACGGAAAATCGTGCGCAGGAAATGCGCATTCATACGTGTCGCATGGATGCCAAGCCAGTCTTGGTCATCATTTTCAATGGAGTGAACTCTCGAAGCGGCTTCGATATAGTTGCGCGCAGTTCGTCCGCCGCCAACGACCAATATAAACGAATAGCCCTCTTGTACTCGATCCACAATACAATCATGAAACCGCTTGACAAAATCCGTATCAATACCGCCATCAGGAACAACGAGTGATCCGCCGACAGAGATGAGAAATCGTTTCGATTGATCGTGTTTCATGCTCGTGTTGTATTGTGAACAAACATGCTCAGAGCTTTTTCAAGAGAAAGAACGGTTGTTTCCTCATCTGTCCGCCGCTTCATTTCCGCGCCGCCATGCTCAAGCGATCGCTTCGAAACTACCAACCGATACGGCATGCCCAGCAAGTCGCTGTCACCGAATTTCTCACCAGCGCTTACATCGCGATCATCGTACAGTATATCGATGCCATGGGCAGTAAGTTTTTCATACCACTCGCCTGCTTCTTTGTTCGCTCCAAGCGAAATAAGGTGCACCCGAAACGGCGCCACACTCTCCGGCCAGACAATTCCTTTCTCATCGGAGAGCAACTCAACAATCGTTCCCAAGAGTCGGGTTGGCCCAATGCCATAACTTCCCATTACAACCGGCTTTGAGATACCGTTCTCATCGATATACAACAGGCCCAATGCTTCAGAAAATCGAGTGCCAAGTTTAAAGATATTTCCTACTTCAATGGATTTTACCTGCTCAAGATCATCCTTCTGAAGACCGAGATCGCGCAGCACTTCTTCCGTATATACCTCTTCATTCACCGCTATACCTTTTGCTTTCGACAAATAAATAGTATCTTCACCGGCATCGCTTACAGCCTGGAACTCATGGCTGTATTTGGAAAACACTCCGCCGCTCGCAAATGTCTTGAATGTTAAACTGCCAATGCCGACTCGTGCGAATATTTTCGCATACGATTCAGCGCATCGACCATAGAATATATCGAGGTCCTCCTCTGTTGCACTAAAAGAATACAGGTCCTTCATTAAGAACTCTCGTCCGCGCATGATGCCGCTCTTTGCTCGTTCCTCGTTCCGAAATTTTGTCTGAATCTGATACGGATACGCCGGGAGATCGCGATAGGACGAAATATGCTGTCTCATAATCGCCGTGATCGCTTCTTCGTGGGTAAAGCCAAGTCCAAGTTCCGATCCACTCCTCAGCGTTGTCTTAAACCAATTGTCCACGATGGCATCATCCCATCGTTGTGTCTTCTGCCATAATTCCGGATTTTGAAGTGCTGTCAGAAGCACTTCGCGACCGCCGATCATCTCTATCTCATCTCGGATAATCTGCTCGATATTTCGAAGAGTCCGCAAACCAAGTGGCAGAAACGAATATACGCCTGCCATTTCTTTGTGAACAAACCCGGCACGAATCAAAAGTTGCGCATTACGACTCACTTCGTCCGCTGGGTTCTCTTTGCGGGTCTTCGTAAAAAGTTCAGAGTGTCTCATAGGTGTAGAAAACGCTTTCATATCCCCTGTTCTTCCCAAGAGTACACTAATTATGGTACACTGGCAATCTCCTCTGCTTTTGATTTTTCATGCTCGAATTATTTACAACGCCAAAAAAATTATGGCTATCATTTCCGTACAGCATCTCTCAAAAACATACGATTCCGGACTTCACGCACTTCGAGATGTCTCGATTGATATCCGTTCTGGAGAAATCTTTGCCCTCCTCGGACCAAATGGCGCCGGGAAAACCACGCTTATCGGTATCATCACCGGACTCGTCACTAAAACATCAGGCAGCGTATTAGTCGATGGCAAAGATATCGAAAAAGACTATCGCTACACACGGAGTCTCATCGGATTCGTCCCGCAAGAAATCTCTCTCGATATTTTCCTCTCCGTCGAGCAAATTCTCAAAAACCAACGCGGCTTCTATGGGAAACCGGCAAACCCAGCACTCCTCGAGCGCATCATGCGCGATCTCTCGCTCTGGGACAAGCGCCACGCGGAAGTCCGCTCGCTTTCCGGTGGTATGAAGCGACGAGTACTTATTGCCAAAGCACTTACGAATGAGCCAAAAATTCTCTTTCTTGATGAGCCGACCGCTGGCGTCGATGTCGATCTTCGCAAAGATATGTGGGAGCAAGTGCAAAAGCTCCGCGCATCCGGCACCACCATCATTCTCACGACACACTATATCGAAGAAGCTGAACTCCTCGCCGATCGAATTGGCGTCATCAACGAAGGCAAGCTCATATTGGTCGAAGAAAAAGAAACACTCATGAAAAAAATGGGTGAAAAGACGCTTATTGTCCAGCTTAAAAAACCACTGGAAGCTATTCCGCCCACAATTGTCAGCCCTCGACTCTCACTTTCCGAGGACAGACGATCCCTCTCATTGCAGTATTCCTCCGAAGAGCCGACTGTCTTCCCTTTTCTGCAAGCACTCGAAAAACACAGTATTTCCGCATCCGATATAACCACAACCGAAACTTCACTCGAAGAAATATTCGTCACACTCATTGAAAAAAAATAACATCCATATTATGAATTGGATCGGATTCAAAACTATCTTCATGAAAGAAGTTGGGAGATCGAAAGATGTTCTCGTCCAAGCGTTTCTCTCACCAGTCATCACGACGCTTCTCTATTTTCTCGTCTTCGGCAGCGCGATCGGCGGCAATATCAAACCGATTCACGGCGTGCCCTACGATCACTTCATCGTACCGGGACTCATCATGATGGCACTTCTCATGAACTCTCTCATGGCGGCATCGAGTGGCATCTATTTCCCTCGCTTCATTGGCACCATGAGCGATCTTCTGACTTCCCCTCTCTCCTATCTCGAGATCGTGATGGGATTTGCACTTTCCGCAGCCGCCCGCGCACTCGCCATTGGCATCACCATATTCGTCATCTCCTGGATTATTACCGGCATCACGGTCGCTCATGTTGTTTTCACTCTCATCTTCGGACTCCTCACCGCGCTCACGTTTGCCCTACTCGGACTCGTCCTTGGCATTTGGGCGAAGGACTTCGAACAGCTCAGCATGGTCCCGACACTCCTCCTCACCCCGCTCACTTTTTTGGGCGGCATCTTCTATTCGGCAAACATGCTTCCGCCGATGTGGCAAAACGTCACAAAGGCGAATCCGGTTTTCTACATGATTGACGGCTTGCGATGGGGCTTCTTCGGCGTCTCCGACACCGATCCGATCATAAGCCTCGTCATCACCGGCGCCGTCCTCACGCTCTCCATACTCATCCTTCGCCGAATGTTCCAAACCGGCTATCGACTGAAATCGTAAACTTGAGAGAGATATCTACCCCTCATTCCTGGAAAGATTTCAATCTTTCGGAAGGGGGTTCTATTTCACCAATTCGTGTTCGCTGCTGGCGAAGACGCGGTTAGTAATGAGTGCGTCGCCAACGAGGGCGCCATCCACGATAGTATAATGATAGCAGAGACAAAAACCGATCCTCATCAGAGGATTTTAATAGCAGACAGCAATAATAAAGCTGATTGGTAAAGACCACAAGGTATACTTGAAGGTGTTCAGCAACACCGAGTACCATTTACCGGTCAAGCTGTTTTTAATCCATAAAAAAATTAACCCGTTAACGGGTTTCACGCCCACTTGACCAACTCCAATGTTCTTAATAGTTGGATATGTAATGCCAGTTATTTCCTGAATAGGTGCTAAGCAGGCAATAGCAACAAATGTTCCAGCAAGTCCAATCATTACAATAAGCGATAACATTTTTAGAGAACTAAACGCCAATATCGCGTAAAATGTTGTATAAAACCCAAACGCAACTCCTAAAAGAGAAAGAAAAGTTAAAATAAATAATGAAATAAGCTCAACTACTACAAAGGATCTCCGTTTATCGAGTCGCCAGTTTGGCGTATAGAGTGACACAATAGATTGATGCCATTCGAGCCTTTTAATAATGAGGATTTTAAAATATATGATTAAATCAAAGATTAAAATTAATGAAAGTATATACAAAAGAACTTCAATGTGGATTGTAAAGATCCGTAATGATAATGACATAACCGTGATATTTTTTAATGCCTAGTTTCAAACTATCAAGATGAAGTTCCAAAATATCTATCCGCGTCATTCACTTCACCAATTCGTGTTCGCTGCTGGCGAAGACGCGGTTGGTAATGGGCGCGTCGCCAACGAGGGCGCCGTCCACAAGGGAGAGCATGCGCTTCCCATGGCGAGCAGTAGTCGATTCGTGCGTCACCAGCACAATCGTCTTTCCTTCGTCGTTCAGCTTCTGCAAAATCGCCATAACGGCAAGTCCGGACTTCGAATCAAGATTGCCCGTCGGCTCATCGGCAAAAATAATATCCGGATTATTCACGAGCGCACGGGCAATCGCAACTCGCTGCATTTCCCCGCCGGAAAGCTGATTGGTAAAGTAATCGGCACGATGCTCCATTCCAACCGAATGCAGCGCCGCCATAACCCGCTCGCGGTGCGCTGCTTGCCCCATACCCGCCCAGGCAGAACCCAGGGAGGCAACCATGCTCTTAAGTCCGCCCGACTTCCATACGCCGCGAAAGGTTCGCCGATGAATACCGTATACATCGTAGAGCATCGGAAGCTCGACATTCTCAAAGACGCTCGTTCGCGGAAGAAGATTGAACGATTGAAAGACGAATCCGAGGCTTTTATTGCGTATCTCGGCAAGTCGGTCCGTCAGAAGTCGGCTCGTATCCTCGCCAGAGAGAAGGTACTGTCCCGATGTCGGCCGATCCAAGAGTCCCAGCAGATGCATTAGCGTGGACTTTCCCGATCCGGACGGTCCCATGAGCGCCACAAATTCGCCTCGATCAATCGAAAACGTCGCGCCACGAAGTGCGATGGTCTGCACATTCTCCTCGGATGTATATGTTTTCGAAAGATCGCGACAAACAATAAGCGCTCCCATACGTACGCAGTTCAGAAATTTCACGAAGCATTCGACACCACCTTCTCCCCTTCGGAGAGTCCCGAACGAATCTCGATCTGACCATCATCACCTCGGAGACCCACGCTTACTTCACGATCTTTGACCGAACCGTCCGGCGTCAACACTCTGGCAAAGTATGCGCCATTTTCTTCGCGCAAGAGCCTCGAGGGAATTTCAAGAACATTTTTTTGTTCATCGATATGAATGTCGGAATCGCCACTCATTCCCGGCTTGAGACGCGGGTCAACCGATGTAAGACGGAGTTTCACAATATAGTACACAACATCCTGAATCACTGTCGAATCCGGTTTGATTTCAATCACCTCAGCGGGGAGTATATCGTTCGAGTCGAAAGCATCGAAAGATATGCCGGCAGACTGTCCAAGCTTTACCTTGGTAATATCCGATTCCGGAACCTTCGCTTCAAGCAAGAGATCATACGAAAGCAATTTCCCGAAAGCGCCGGATATTGCCGTCCCGACAACCTCGCCCTTTGAAAAATTCACTTTGGTAACCAGTCCATTGACTGGCGCGACGATATCCGCCTTCCTGGCATTGGCCTGCGCGATCGCGAGTGCCGCATCTGCCGATCGTATGGCGCTCGTCTCAATAGTCGTTTGTGCCGAAGACTCGAGCGTCTCGGTTCTTTCTCGAGCCGCATCCCATGAGTTTTTCGCATATCGAATCGCCGTATCACGATTCTTCTGCGCCGTGTCACGCGCTTCATTTGCCGCCTTCCGCGCATTGGTTGCGGCGGTGAATGTTAGCTTTGCACTCTTTGCTGTCGAGCTCGATGCACCACTCTCCGATACGACCTGATTGTAATACGACTCCGCATCGTCTTCGTAGTCCTTGGCGCTCTCATAAGCGGCATCTGCCGCGCTCACCTTTTGATTCTCCGCCTCTTGCACGGTATCATAGTACGTTTTCAAATCCTTTTCACTTGCCTGCGCCTCACGAAGCGCATGATCGCTCATGCTCGCATCAGCCCGCGCCCGTTCCAAAGCCGCACTCGCCCGATCCACTTCTCCTTCCAGAGTTGCCGATTCAAGAGAGGCAATCGCCTCACCGGCTGCTACCTTTTGCCCCTCGGAAACCGCGATCGACTTGATACGTCCGGCTATTTCAAAATTCAAATCGATTTCATCCGACGCAACCAGTGAAACGCTTGCCGAGACTGTTTCCGTCACATCGCCTCTCACCACCGATGCGGTTTCGTAATTCGGTGTCGCCGAAGATTTCTTCCAATACCAAAACCCGCCTCCGAGAGCTATGATGACAATGATAACAAGCCACTGTTTCAACTTCATAGAAAAACGAAGGCTATCTTCTTACTGTCGCTTTGTCCAAAGCCTCATTCACCATATGATCCGCCTCGGTATTTTCCTCTCGCGGAACATGATGAAAACTTACCTTGCCAAACTTTGGAACCTCCTGCTGTATAAGCGAAAACCAATGCTTCATATGCGGATGCTTTACGCGGTAGCGCCCGGTGAGCTGCCGCATCGCCAGTTCGCTATCCATCCGACATTCGAGATGCGTTTCTTTTGCGCGCGCCGTTCCAATAATTTCAATCGTTCGCTTCATACCGGAAAGAATCGCCGCATATTCCGCTTCATTGTTCGTGCCCGTCCCGAGAAACTCGCCAAACCGAACATCAAGCGTTTCCAAGAACACTCCCAACGCCGACGGTCCCGGATTCCCCCTCGATCCCCCATCCGTATACATCACAATCGTTTCCATCTCAGACAGTACAGGAAATTATTCAAGCACCATTTTTTAAAGTATACCATTTTTCCATTCTAAAAGAAAAACGCCGCGCACTATTTTCTTGGTAGTTGCGCGGCCAGAGTAATATTCAACAGCGATCTCAATCATGAGAAATTTCCTCGTATCCCTCTCATCTGTCTAACGGGAAAGGTGCAAGTGAAAGTCGGTATTGCTCAATGAAAAGAACCGACGACGAAACCAATCCATCCTTCCCGTCACATAATCATAATCGCCTGCATGTCTCCACGCTATAAAGAACTGAAGCAACACATACGCCTCAGGGTGAATAGGGATGTGACCCTGTTTTTTGTAGTGTTCCCTTAGGATTGGGAATTCTTTCAAGAGAGCATGGAGACCTCCGTGGAGACAAAACCAACCAACTAGGATAGCCTGTCCATAATCGTGGTGGCTGGGATCCAGTGACAGGTTGACAGCAGTGAAATACCGGTTCACCGGATCAAACATCTGTTCCGCCATACGACGGCAAAATTCCGCCTCCTGGCACTTCAACGCCTGTTGTTTACGATATTGCGTGAGGAACAGTATTTCCCATGGCTCCATCTCTCGGAAAGCCTGGCAAGGGTACGTTAGCATATTTCCCTCCTCGAGCTTTGCTCTTTTCGGGTTTTTTGAGTAACAAAAAACCACCTCTACGGGGGCATGTTCATCGGTCGGACATGTCGGTCGTATGGTGATTCCCAGATTGTGAAGGAACGAAACCCCTTCACGTTCTATCATCGTTTTAGCGCTTCTTTCGAGATATGTCAAGAAGCCTCAACTCCAGCTTGGTTGAGCCATTCCATCGGTTTTCTTCGAGGTGAAACACCACATCTATTCGTTCGCCTTTCCGGAGATTCCCCCACTCCGCTCCCATGCCGAATCCGATTGCGCCGAAGGTGCCCTTTTCGGTGGCAAGAGAAAGTTTGAGGTGCTTTTCCCCATTCCCGACAAGACGAGCTTCATCTACCGAAACATCGCGGATGAGAAATGTCGGCTCCGGATTCCCAATACCGAAGGGCCCGAGCTTTTTAAGACGATTCGAGAAGTCCCGTGTGATATGGAATGGGGATATTTCAAGGTCGATATCCAGCCGCACCGTCATATCCGTCTCGGCAAGTTTCCGATTTACTATTCCCTCGAGCCTCTCGGCGAATGTGCCGAGTTTTTCATTGCGAATGGTCGCGCCCGCCGCCTGGCTATGTCCGCCGAAACGCACCAAAAGATCGGAGCATTCCTCTATCGCTTCGATAATGCTGAGCGCTGGAATACTCCGAAACGATCCGGTGCTTTCCGTTTCGGCCCGATGAAAAACAGCCGTAGGTTTTCCAAGCTCATGCGCGATTTTTCCGGCAACAAGACCGGCAACGCCCAGAGGAAATTGCTCCCCCGCAGCAAAGATAAGCTTTCGATCGCGATACGCCGTCTCGGCAAGCGCGCGCACATCGTTTGCCGCCGCTTCGCTTACTTTCTGTCGAGCACGATTCTGTTCCTCAAGTTCGAGAGCGAGCATTCTCCCTTCCGTCCGTTGCTCGGTCATCAAAAGTTCATGAGCCGTCTTTGCATGTGCCATGCGGCTCGCCGCATTGATACGCGGAGCAATCTGAAAGGCAATCGTCTGCGCCGTCGGAACATG
Organism: Candidatus Moraniibacteriota bacterium; assembly: GCA_016699875.1. Taxonomy (NCBI): domain Bacteria; phylum Candidatus Moraniibacteriota; species Candidatus Moraniibacteriota bacterium. Next base: position 62,397 of record CP064989.1, read on the forward strand.
ATCCTCATCAATCGGGATTTTCCCAACCGCAAACATCTCCTGGAGACCGATATGTCGAGTCTTTGAAAGCACGATAAGTCCGTATTTTACCAGCACGCGATTCTCTCCAAGAAGCGGCATACAATCCGCTACCGTACCGATCGCCGCGATATCGAGAAGCCATTTGAGTTCATCCGCCTTCTCCGGAAGAAAAGTTTGGTAGAGAGCGCGCGCCACCGTAAAGGTCGTACCCGCACCACAGAGTTCATCGAAAGGATATTTCGATCCTGGCAATTTCGGATTTACAATGGCAAACGCCGCCGGAAGTTCCTCCGGCACATGATGGTGATCGATAACGATAACCTCCATGTCGCGCGTCACCGCTTCACGTATTTCAGCATGATTCATCATGCCGCAATCAACCGTAAATAAAAGTTTTACCCCCGCTTCACCAAAAGCGTTGAGCGCATTGACATGAAGTCCGTGTCCTTCGGTCAATTTGTCGGGAATATACGGAACAACCGCCAGCCCGAGTCGTTCCAATACGCGCCGCAAGATCACTGACGACGTAACGCCATCCGCATCGTAATCTCCAAAAACGCCGACTGTCTCCTTCCGATCAAGCGCCAATCGAATCCGATCGACCAGCTTCTGCATATCGGCAAAAAGGAAGGGATCGTGAAGATCCGCATCATAATTCGGCATCAGAAATTTCTTCCGATCGTCTTCGGTTGCAATGCCGCGGAGTTCAAGCAGCATCTCAACCGGATCATGAGCCGCCAAACTACTGTCCGCTCTGCTCGAAAGCGAACCCCGTATATTCCACGTATGCTTCATATCCCAAAGAAAGAGAGAAGGTTTTCAAAACCGGGCACTCTTGTCCAGCGTGAGTTTCTTCTTAATACTCCGCGCACCGCGACGGGCAAGTGAACCCTCGCGATCTTTTGTCTCGGTAATCTGTCGTTCGATATCATCAACAACCGCATCGGTTGACGCCTCAACGCTCTCGCTCGTTTCTTCCGAACGAAAAAGTTTTTGCTTCGGCACATCAACCATAACTTCGACACGGAATTTCCCTGCTTTGTTCCGGTTGACTTCCACCTCGAGTTTCGAGGTTTCTGGCACAAGTTTTTCAACACGAAGCAAACGCTTCGCCACATATTGCATCGTCTTTCCGCTCAACTCCACGCCCTGAAACAGAAATCGCGTTTTCATAGATTCAAGCCTTACCGAATTATCTTTCCTCCTTGGGAATACAGTATAGCACGGCACCCAAAACACATCGAGGGAACCGGCTCAAAATCCAACCATCTGAACTTCTTCCCGAAGACGAACATTCGCCTCGGTGCGGACCTTCTGTTTGATAATACTGGTCAATATAAGGATACTTTCCGCCGTCGCCGTTCCGGTATTGATGATATAGTTCGGGTGGATATCGCTCACTTTGGCGCCGCCAACCTCCTTGCCACGCAACCCAACATGATCAATCACCCACCCGGCAGGCAATTTATCATCCTTGACCGGCATACCCGTATCGAGTTCAAATTCCCTGCGGAGCGACGCATCGGAAACAACCGGATTCATAAAAAATGAACCGGCGCACAAGAGGCGCTGCGGATGTTTTGTCTCGCGCGTCGCTATGGTTTCGCGCATAGTTTTCTCCAAATCATCGGGAGACTGCCCGGGAGCCAGCGACAAAACAGCTGATAAGACAACAAGCTCCGGATGTTTTTTGAAAATGCTCATGCGATAAGAGAACTCGCATTCCTCCCGCGAGTATTCTCGAACCCGGAACGTCTCGCGATCCAGCGCTCGAACCGATGTCACTGCCGACGCTGTTTCCGCGCCGAAAGCGCCGGCATTGCCGCGCACTGCGCCACCGATAGTCCCCGGTATTCCGGCAAGCCGCTCAATACCGCCATAGCCGTGGTCCTTCGCACATTCCACGGCCGAATGAAGGAGAGTGCCTGCACCGACTCGGAGCCGTCCTTCGCCCATATCAGCAAGATCGCAGAGCTCGATTTTGATCACGAGTCCATCCCACCCGCTATCCGAGAAGAGCACATTGCTTCCGCCTCCCAAGACGAATACCTTCGTACTCCGATCTTTTGCCCACCGAAGCGCTTCGCAGATATCTTCCTCGGTCTTCGCCTCAACAAAATACCGAGCCTTCCCACCGACGCGAAATGTCGTAAGCGGGTGCAAATCCACATATTCTTGCGGAGTCATCATAAGAGTTTGTTATATTTCCAAAGACGAGATCTGAATGCTCTGCCGCCAAAATCCGAGGGTCGAAACAGAATACGGATATAGCGAACGCGCTCCCGGAATATCCTTCACGACAAGACGCCCCGACCGACTCGCCACACATCGCCGGCACCCAGAGTCACCAAGAGATCATTGGCTCTGAGGGTCTCTTTGAGAACACGAATCGCCTCTTCCGAAGTCGGAATATGCACGGCTCGGTCTGGGCGATATCGATTCATCAGAGCAACCAAATCAGCCGAAGAAACACCCCCAATGCTCTCACGAGCGCTCCCATAGATATCAAGCACGATCACGCGATCAGCCGCATCGAAACTCTGTGCAAAATCCTCAAGCAATGCTTTAGTTCGCGAAAACGTATGCGGATGGAAAACAGCAACGATATCTCTCTCCGGAAAAAGTTCGCGGAAAGCCGAAAGTGTTGCACGGATTTCCTCGGGATGATGAGCGTAGTCGTCATAGACAAGCGCGCCTCGATACTCCCCTACCCGCTCAAAGCGTCGAACCGTTCCAAAGAAATGCTCCATGCCTCGGCGAATATCATCGACATCGAATTTGAGCTCCAAGAGAAACGCGATAACCGCCGCCGCATTCTGCGCATTATGTTTTCCAGCCAATCGGAGACGAAACAAGCCGAGATCTCTCTCTCCTTCGAAAAGACGGAATTGCTGATAAAACGGTCCTTCGCGAAGAGGCTCGTAATCAGCAATACGAATGTCATTCTCCGACAGAAACCCGTACGAACGTTTCTGTGCACGCGCAGAAGCTGCCACATCGGCAACCGCCGCGCTATCCCCACAGAAGATCAAGAAACCGTGCGGCGGAATACGGCGAAGGAGCGCGCGAAAAGTCTCGGCATACGACTCCGCATCGGGGAAAAAATCCGGATGATCCCAATCAAGACTCGTAAGAAAAACACTCCAGGGTTTATAGTAACGGAATTTGTTTTGATATTCATCCGCCTCCAACACGAAATATTTCCCCGATCCCAAGAGTGCGTTGCCGCCCCAATTTGAAATGGAACTCCCAACCAAGGCAAGCGGATCGGCATGCAGCGCCTTCAGCGTCTCAGCGAGCAACGCGCTGGTTGTCGTCTTCCCGTGCGTCCCCGAAACCAGCACGGAGAGCCGCTCTCGCGAGATCGCGCCCACGGCTTCCGGATAGCTCATGAGACAGATGTCCGACTTCCGAGCACGATCGAAAGCAGCCGCGAGTTCGCGATTGTTCTCGGGCGTATAGGCGGTTGAGTACACGATGCCATCGGCGTCCTCCGGAATATTGTCCGGAGAAAATCCTTCCGCGTATCGGATACCTCGCCGTCGAAGCACATCATCCGTAAAGAAATGTTCGCTCGTATCGGATCCGCCGACGGAGATATGGCGACCAGAGAGAATCTCCGCAAGCGCCGCCATTCCGGCGCCTTTAATACCTATCATGTGCACCCGTTTCGTCTCGGCAAGAGATTTCATAAAAACTGCGGTTCATCCATTCGAACAAATCCAAATTCCATCGAATACCACGCTCTACCGACGGAAAAAAGAAACGATACGGTCGATTAATGTGACACGACTCTCCCGATCGCGGATAAGTGTTACCAAAGATTCTGCAATTCTTGCCGAAGCATCGGCATGATAGAAACCGCGAATCGAATCAGTCATTCTCTGGCGCAGCACGGCATCATTCAAGAGCTCTTCTATTTTCCCCGCGAGAAGATTCTCGCCAAGGTTGCTTTCTTCCAAAACAAGGGCGCCGCCGGCACGCGCGATTTCATAGGCATTCATACGCTGTTCATCATTCGCGGCCGAAGGAAGCGGGATGAGTATGGAGGGTTTACCAACAGCGGCGATCTCGGAAATCGTATTGGCGCCCGCTCGCGACACAATCAAGCCAGCGAGAGCGAAAGCATCGGACAACTCACCGGTATCAAAGAACGGCGCCATATGGAGTTTCCCGGTCGTATCGCCGAGAGCATGCTCTTCCAAACGAGAATGCGCCTCCTCATAATTCGCTTGTCCGGTCTGGTGGATCACAAAAAAGCGTTCAAGAAGACGCGGAAGAATCCGAACTATAGCTCGATTAATCGCCTGTGACCCAAGACTTCCCCCAAGCACCAATAGAGCCAACTTTTCCGGTGGACATCCGAACCGTCCGCGCGCGCGGTCAACATTCCCGAGGAGTAGCCCTTCGCGTATCGGATTCCCCGTAATAGCCACCCGGGAAGGCTCGAAAAATCTGGTCGCCGACGGATATGCGACAGCGATACGATCAGCGAACTTCCCCATAATTCGATTGGCGACACCCGGTGTCGCATCGGAATCCTGCGTCAGTATCGGGATACGGTACACCCACGCCGCCAAGACAACCGGCACTGCCGCATAGGCGCCCTTGGAGAACACTGCGTCCGGCATATACCGGTACAGATAGTACAGCGACTGAAAAAAACCGGCGATATTCCTAAAGATATCGCTCACATTACGCAGATCGAAATAGCGCCGCCACTTGCCGCTCAAGATGCGGATCGATGCGATTCCCGCCTCGCTGATGATTTTCTTTTCCAATTCTCCGGTCGGTCCGAAATACAAAAGTTCGGTATCATCTCCGAGTTGCGCGCGAAGCTCTTTGGCGACGGGAACCAGCGGGAAAATATGCCCCCCTGTCCCTCCGCCCGCAAGCACAATACGGTATTTTTTCCCCATAGAAATAGACTCTATTGTCCTTTCAGTGTAGAATCTTTCCCGATTCGTATCAAGATGCCCATAGCCGCCATCAGGAATACGATAGATGTGCCGCCATAGCTTACAAACGGAAGCGGAATACCGGTAAGAGGAATGAGTGCCGTCGCCGCCGCAATATTGATAAACGCCTGAAAGATAACCCAGGACACAATACCCGCCGCCGCATACCGCCCAAAGTCATCCGGCGCAAGCCGCGCGATGCGAAGCCCTTGCCACGCAATAAACACGAAGAGCCCAATCAGCAGAACCGATACAAAGAATCCCCACTCTTCCGAGAAAATAGCGAAAATGGAATCCGTCACCGGTTCGGGAAGATAATTGAACTTCTGCCGGCTGAGTCCGAGTCCGAGTCCGAAGAGCCCGCCACTCCCGATCGCGATAAGCGCCTGATTTATCTGATACCCCGCTCCCTTCGGATCGAAGTCCGGATTCATAAATACCATGAAGCGCTGAAGCCGATAGGGAGCCAGCTTAATAAGGAGTGCGAGCATAGCCAGTCCGGAAACGAAGAGTCCGAAGAGATGGGAAATCTTCGCTCCCGCAATAAAATAGACCGATACCGCCATGAGAAAGATGAGTCCGAATGTCCCCGTATCGGGCTGTTTCATAATGAGGAATCCGACCACCCCCAAAACCACGAGAAACGGCACGAGGTCTTCAAGAAAGTCGCCGACCAGCTTTCTCTCTTTTCGCGAGAACCACGCCGCAAGGTAGAGCACAAATGAGAACTTCGCCATCTCAGACGGCTGAAAAGAAAACGGCCCGATCGAAAGCCAGCGGCTCGCTCCATACACACGATCGCCGACACCGGGAATAAGCACGGCAATGAGCGCCAAAACCGTCGCCACAAACAGCGGAAAAGCAAGTCGGCGCCATACATGATAGTCGAGCTGCTGGAAAGCGAAAAGTGCTATCAACCCGATACCGACACCGAGAAGCTGCCGTTTCAGAAAAAAGTAGTCATCACCGAATCGCGTCTCGCCATAAAAAACACCGGCACTCGCAATGGTCACGAGCCCGATGACCACAAGAGCCAAGACCGAGAAAAAGAGGCTTCGACTATGAAATGAAGATGAGGAAGAATGAGCATCGGATCGCACAGCGTTTTGTTGACAATTTGTATATTGATATACCCCTCCAACAGCAGATCCCGAAACCCGTTACCGTCTCTCTGAGGAATGTTCCTGTCGCCACCGATCGATATCGGCATGATTTCCGGAGAGCAAGACCTCCGGAACCTTCCACCCATTGAATACTTCCGGTTTCGTATACTGAGGATGTTCGAGATACCCCGGTTCACGATGTGATTCCGTGTCCGCGCTCGTCTCATTGCCGAGCACTCCCGGCACAAGACGCGCCACCGCATCGATCACCGTGAGCGCCGGCAACTCGCCGCCCGTCAGCACAAAGTCTCCAATCGAAAGTTCTTCGTCCGCTATATGTTCCGCCACGCGCTCATCCACTCCTTCATAGCGCCCGCAAATAAAGATGAGCTGTTCATACGCCGACAGTCTCCGCACATCTTCTTGTCGGAACGCCTTCCCCTTTGCCGACAGCAAGATGACGCGACGCGATGCTGCAGGCTGCATTCTCAATGATTCAACCGCCTTCCAAATAGGCTCCGCCTTCATCACCATGCCTGCTCCTCCGCCATAGGGCGTATCATCGGTTTTGTGATGTTTGTCAGCGGTAAAGTCGCGAATATTGTGCGTCGCAATCGAGATATGCCCCGCCTCCTGCGCGCGCTTCAAAATAGACTCGCCGATATAGGAGTCAAACATGCGAGGAAAGAGTGTGAGAATATCGAAACGCATCATACATTGGTGATAAGCAAGCAAATGAATAATAGCACGCCGAAAATGATGAAAAAAGCCGGCTTACTTTCAAAAGGCAAAGCGATAAAAAAACAAACCGCCTCTTCTCCTCCTTATTATTCGGAGAACAGGCGGTCAAACAAAACAATCGACTCTATTATCTGTCGCGAGAACTCACTTAGTAACACCCGTACGCATTTCTCTGATTGCGACAGCGCCGTGGTGGCGGTCCGGGATCGTCATGATGCCGATGTCTGCCATACCGATAATACGGAGGCGGACCCGGATCATATCCGCGACGAGAGGGCTTGCCCGACATACGTCCAAGAGCAAACCAAACAAAAGCTCCAACAGCAGCACCTACAATAGCAGCGCCCTCATTATTGCTGTCCACTTGCTGACGAGGCACATTCCGAGAGGAACCATAGTTCTGTGGCGGATTGGCACATCCAAAAAGGAGTGACGCAGCCAGCAAGAACACGATGCCATTCCGAGAGCCTTTCATAGCAATCTCCTTCCCCGATCGTATCGGGCGCAGTTTGAAGAGAAAAAATGAACTACAGACAAGCCACTCTTTTGTAGCACAGAAACAGCTATCTGTCCAGAGCATTCATCTCGATCTATCGACAATATCGCTCCGCGCGCTTGAGTTGATCAGGGTCATTGATGCCGAGAGCTTCGTGCGTATCCCGCACAGCAAGAGCCACGACGCGCTCTCCGCTCTCGCGGGCAATACGCACAAGGTCGGTCAGGTAGTATTCTCGAGCGGCATTGTCTCGAGAGAGCGCCCCGATATGCGCGCGGAGCCACTTCGCATCGAAGGCATAGTAGCTCGTATTCACCTCGCGAATATCCCGTTCGCTCTCGGACGCATCCTTCCACTCAACAATGCTTTCCACATCCCCCGCCTCATTTCGAAGAATACGCCCGTAGTGCAAAAAGGTCGCGTTCTCCCCGTCAAAGTCCGGCACTACCGCCGTCACCAGCGCAATACGTGCGGCCGTCTCTTTCTGAAACGCGAGAAGTCTCTCAATCGTCTCCCGACTGATAAGCGGGTGGTCCCCCGGCACCACGACGACTCGCTCTATTTCCTCGTCCGGAAGCATATCCATCGCTGAGCGCACCGCATCCCCCGTCCCGAGCGGCTCCGCCTGCACCGCATACAAGAGCTCCTCGCCCAGCGCGCGCCGCACTTCTTCCCCTTTGTACCCGATCGTCACAACCGGTTTCGGGAAGATCGGCGTGAGCGCATCAAGCAATCGCCGTACGATCGGCACGCCGTTCACCAAGTGCAATACCTTCGGCATCTCCGACCGCATCCGCGTCCCCTTCCCCCCGGCAAGAATAATGAGTTGATCCATATCCCCCATACTACTCTGGTTTCCAAAAACTTTTCAAGCGCCCGCCAAACATCTACCTAAAATAAAAACCCTCGGAAGCATGCGGCGGTTACCGCTTTATTCCGAGGGTGTATTAACTTCAATTTCACAGGCAGATACTACTGCCCGGTATCCTTTTTGTAGCGATCTATCGCCTCTCGCAGATCCCTAGCTGTCGAGACAAGATCAAGGAAATACAGGGTCATAACCTGTCGCATCATGTCCGGATCAGACATGACGGATGACACATCTGCCAAACAAGTGCCTCCCGAGAGTCTCCCTACTTCTTTCAGCACTTCAGAGACGAGATTCTCTGACGGCGACCCCAAGGGGATCTTCTCGAATTCTTGAAGAGCCTTATTTGTCAAATCTTCAAGGCGCTTCTTTTCATCGGATCCCTTGGCAAAGTCGAGATCATGGACATGAACCAAGCATTGCTGCTCAGCAGAGTTGGGAACATCTGTTCTTTCACTGGAAACTACTGATGAAATTCCAATCAAACCCAGCAAAACAAGAGCTGCCGGATTCTGAAACAACACATGAATCAGCGCTGTGCAGCAAGACGTTAACGATGCGGGAGCATACATGGCAATAACACTCCTCTACCAGTTTGGACCGCCAGCTGAAATGCCGATATAGACGGAAACAATGGATTCATTGTCCCCGCCATCGAAGTACATATATCGACCGGCACGAACGCCCACAGACACATCTCCCCATTTCCCATTTCCGAGATCAATCGGTTTTCTCGCTTCAATGCCAAGCCACGGCTCCGCCCGATTATTCCAAGGTTCGTCCGAGTGCTCCGAAGCTTTGATGCCGGCAGCTACGTAGGGCACGAGAAACCATCCATTTCCCAAATTCGAAACGACATACCCTTGCTTGAAATAGCCGTCGAATTTGAATCCAGACTCCTCGCTGGAACTGGAATCGGTATAACTTCCTTCGCCCCAGCCAATCCATGGCGTATCGCCCCGTTCAAGAGCAAATACCGGCGAAATAGAAATCATGCTCAGCAATGCCCCAACAACGATAGAACTTTTCATTAGTTCACCTCATTACGAGAGTTGGAAAGACAGATAAAAGATGTAGCCAGATTATCCACAACCTACTTTTGCCGAATCCTTTCAGCAATTTCCTGAACACCTCCTGAAATAGTGACACATCGAAGCTTTCCCAGATCGCGAAGCCCCGACACCCTCCTCAAGAACAAGTCGAAATCGCCCCTCTTCACCGTAAATCTGTCAACCGGATCAGCGGAGCTCTCTGTCGATATCGCTATCTTATGAAAAACGATAACGACAAGCCCCTGAGTACCCAGCACTTTTTGGAGAATGGACTCCATGGAGTCATACGAAGTTCCGACATGCGAAAGATCGAATACCGGAATCGCTCGAACATCAAGATTCTCAGGAAGAATGACGCTTTCTCCCCATGCCATACGGTTGGTTGAGAAACGCATCATAACGACCGATTGAATATCACGAGTAAATTCTCCGTAGGGAGCGGCAAACGATGTCGCTCGTATGCCGTGGCGTTCCAAATCTCTCGAAGATTGTTCGATTTCATCGACAACCGACGCAATAGGTATCTTTGTCAGGTTCGCATGAGTCGCCGAATGATTGGCTATTTCCCAGCCGCTATCTCGTGCTCTCTCGATATCCTTCCATGTCGCATGAAAATCATACGCGCCGATAAGCCTTGTCGGAACATAGACCGTCCCAACCAACCCTTCGCGATGCATACGGTCTATAGCATACGGGAACGATCGATGAGCATCATCAAAAACAATGGCCACCAGCGGAAAACGATCGCCATTGACAGCCGCCAAAGAAGGCGGAAGTAATGATGAGAACAGTCCGGATATACAGAATATTGCCAAGAACAATCTCCGAACAGCAAAAGACACTTTCTCTGCATATTTCACATTGCATCTCCTCATTTCTGTCACACCATGGCACTTCAATGCCCCTTCTGCCATTTTCCAAGATTTCTTCCGAGAATTATTTCAAGCCATAACGCCCTCCACAGTACACAAGCATTGATGATCAGGATAGGGAAATAACAGAAGAAAGACACGAGAACCGTCCGCAGTCTTCCCATCATGAATCCTTTTACGGAACACACGGAAAAGAGCAGCAAGACCTGCAAAAGCAATGCTATGCTGCCGCCCCGAAACAGACTTCCCGTATAGAGAGACAGTCCGACAACAAACGTTACCCAGCCGAACATGAAATCCAGAATATACCAGTAAGCCAAGAGACCGAGCTTCCAATTCCGAAATCGACCCCGTCGGACCTTCATACACTGGAGATAGCCGCAATACCATCGGTTTAGCTGAGCAACAAGTATCGAGAAGCTCGGAGGATCGACTGGGTAGCACATCGCCTCCCCGACAAAAGCAACTTCTTTTCCTTTATCGAGCAGCTCCCAAGTAAGATCCATGTCTTCGGCTATAGTCCGCTCTCGAAACAATCCCGCGCCGTCGATAGCGCTTTTCCGAAAAAGCGCAAAACACCCGCTGCAAACGAAGACTGCTCCGATGTGATTCTGAGCGCGCTTATAAATCGCTATACCAACGATATATTCGATAAACCTCGCCCGCTCCCAAAAGGATTTGATTCTCTGAGGAACAACATATCCACAAGCTGCTACCACCTTTTCGATATGAAATGCCGGAAGCACTTTCTCCAAAGCATCTCTCTCGAGAATCGTATCTCCATCAACAATACAGACAAATTCCGATTGAATTCTTCTCAAGGCGTAATTCAGAGCCTGGGACTTCGTCCCTGAATTTCTTGGAGTACGAAGTACTGTTACACCAAACCGCTGGGCTATCTCGCCGGTTCCATCCGTTGAACAGTCGTCAACAACGATAATTTCCCGAACGGGGAAAGTTTGTCGCTGAATACTCAACACTGTCATTCCAATAGATTTTGCTTCATTAAAAGCCGGGATGACCACTGTCACCTCCCACGTCTTTCGAGGCGCCACCTTCATATGTTTTGGAGGAAGACCAAACCACCAATGCCAGTCAGTCAAACGATTCCAGGCTTTGTTGTACGCCGTCACCTCCGCACCTTCTCCTACACCATCTTTCACTTTCATTGCATTCTCTCCTTCGCAAGGATTGCATATTTCATACTTACAAATTGTCAATGAGCAGAAAGTTCAGTATGTACAATGATAGCTTTCCTGTCAAGTGGAAATGCGTCTGTGTTTGACAGTAGAGGATATATATGGTTAATTCCATACGTATACATCTTCTAGCTCATTCACAACACGTCAATCGGAGCGATCGATACCATGTACTATTCCAGAAAGTATACGAAGTATGCATTAGGCGCACTTCTTGCAATCTTTGTCTCCATTTCCTCATTCCTAGCGAGAGATGCCTTGTGCGACGAACACTCCCAGCAAAAGCATGAGCCGAAAATTATCGTTGACCTCAATCGATTTGAACTGAAGTATTACGACAATTCCGGAAAACTTCGCCTTCAATCGATAGCAACAGGTGGAGCCCGTTGGTGCAACGACATCAACCGCTCATGCCAGACGCCTTCCGGTACATATCGCATCGTAAGAAAATATGGAGATAATTACCGGTCTAAAAGCTACCCGATTTCTTGTTTTCAGCCTTGCAATAAAAGTGGTAGCTGCGTAAGAAGCCGAATTTGTGGAGCAAAAATGCCCTATTACATGGAGCTATCTGAGAAATATGCATTTGGAATCCACGGAGGATTCGTGCCACGAGAGCCGCTTGCACACGTAACACATGCCTGCATACGCATACCCTGGGGAAAAGCGCGAGAAATTTCTCAGCTCGCCCCCGAAGGTACCCTTGTCATTGTGTTGCCGTACATGCCAAACTTCTAGTGGAAAGATATCCACATAGGCAATAACCGAAAAACGACCCCTTCCAACATTGCTTGGAACTCGGGTCGTTTTTTCTATTTTTTCAACACATCAATCCTAAATCTTCTTATTCCTTGCGGGAATCAGCGCCAGTAGTTTGTTCCTTCACATCGATTGTCCCAGCATTATTATCGTGCACATGTACCATGCAAGCTATTTCCTTGAGATACTGAACCCTGCCAAGCAAACGATTCTTCTGTGCATCCGACCATCCGCGAGGGAAATGCGGATCAAGGAAATACAGTCGATTCTTCCCTTCATAGCTTCCGATAACCAGATTCTTTTTACCCAAAAAATCAAGAAAGGACCTTCCAAAAAGATATCCCCTGCAATCAAGTGTCGGATAAAAACAGAAAAGCCCCGGGACACGTACGTATCACAGGGGCGTGGGTCGAGGGGAAATGCTGCGCTGTGTCAGTTCCAACAACCGGCCTTGTTGCAGCGCTCGATAACGCATCCGTCGAAAATGAACGGATCAAACTGAAACTCGCGACACGACTTGCGAACCTGTTCAAAGCGATCTTCCCGAGTCTCCTCGGCTCGAGGAGTCGCGCAACCGCTCAACAAGTAAGCGATAATAAGCACCAGCAACAAGGTTACGACAAACTGCAGGCAAACAGACATGGGAAAGTATCTCCTTTGAGAAATATTGGGGATACAAGAAGAAGTTACAGAATGTCTCTCCGCCAAACGATTTTTGTTGTGATGAAGAAATTGGCAAAGACAACCAAAATGCTCACAAGAAGCGCGGATAATATATATTGCAATCCGGCATTCACAATTGCATCAAAGGCGAACACTCCGAAAATCATAAGCACCGCGGATATAAAGTAGTAATTCATAACCTTTCGAACACTCCCATGGTGATCCGGAAGATGCGTATCTCCATAGGTAAAAAATACATTGAGAAGGCAGTTGCTTATCACAGATACCTCAGCGGCGATAATATAGGAAATCGGCAAAGATAAGGAGAATATCTCGACTGCCACTACAAGCATACCAAGATTTATGAGTACCCCATTGAATCCTATAAGGCAGAATTTCAAAAATCGATCCGCCTCTGGTACAGTCCTCGCTATATGCAGCATGTGGCGCAAAAATTGCCACCCTTGTTTCAAATCAGCCTTACTTTCATCGTTTTCTCTTGGAAGGAATCGGTATGGAACCTCTCGAACTTCTCCATATCGCGCACGCATTAAAATCTCAACCAATATTTTAAAACCTCGCGGTTCGAAGTCGACGCCATACACGATATTTTTTCGAAAAAGGAAAAATCCTCCCAGCGGATCACTTGTCTTTCTTGCATTGACAAAGACAATTTGAGTCAGATATTTCATGAAAATCGACACTAATCGACGGTATATTCCATATGCGGTAAAGAGACTGCCTAGTCCAGCCGCACTTCCACCAAGAGCATACCGCGTAGCAACAACAACATCGGTTTCTTTATGTGAAAGAGCCTCCTTCACAAGATCGGGAATTGTTTCCGGAGGATGCTGCAAATCCGAGTCCAAACAGCAAATATATTTCCCTCCTGCCAAATCGAATCCAAGGACAAAAGCTGTTGCCAATCCAGTGCGATCATTTTTCTCCCGATGAGCGATCCTCACCCTGCCATCATGCGACATCTCCGATCGAATAATCTCCGGTGTGCTGTCATTGCTATCATCGACAAACAGCACCTCGTACTCAACGCCACTACTCTTCATGGCCTTGTGAATAGCCGAAAGTATTGGTTGGATATTGGCAGACTCATTGTATGTCGGAAGTACTATCGTTAACATCAGATCACTCGGTTCTTGCTTGTCGATCATACATTCATTACGGTTAATTTCCCAGAATCAACTTATTCCATAAATCCCTCACGCGAGCCGATGGGCGGGTGATCTCGCTGCTACCTGTATCCTTTGCCACCACCTCAAGACCCTCTCCGTCGATAAATGCGGCGCCCTCATTCGGATCGCTGAAGTGGAATTTCACTTCGTAGCGCTCATCGGAATTCTCACCAGACTGCACTCTTCCCACTCCCTCAAAAGATATCTTGTAAATCTGTTCGAAGCGCGAACTGTACACATCCATATCTTTGTTCGTCTGTATTTCCGCATATTGAGACTGGTTCACCATTCCGACGATTTTCACATTGCTGTCGGCAAACATTGTAATGATCGGGGAGTTGACGGTAAGATAGCTCCCCTCAGCAGTATGAATCTGATATATAACGCCGTCGCGAGGGGCAAGTATCTTGTAATCTGGAAGGCGCGCGCGAAGCAAAGCGAGTTCCGTCTTTGCCGACAAATTTTCTTCGGAAAAAGACTCGAGCGATCTGATCTGCTCTTCCATGCTCTCATCTGAAAGTTCCACAAGAAGATCGCCTGCGCGAACATGCTGTCCAGTCACCACTGCAACCGATTTTACACGTCCCGTCACGGAATTGGACAAGACTATCCGCTCCTTTTCAATAGAGAAGAAAAGTGGTTTTTTTGTTGCTTCGTAGGTGTTCACCCGTCGAGCCAGCGCCTGTGTCGCTATGGCAAATACTGCGACAAATACCGCAACGAAATACAGTCCGTTCAAAATTTTTTTCCTTAGATTCTCAAAAAAAGTCATACCCGATTACGTTAAGAAAGAGTTAAAAGTTTTCTTTGTTCCGATGACACTTCCTCGGTCGATCGACGCTCGCCGGTCAAAAACAAATAGAGAAAGAATGAGTTTAATATAACCCACACCGTATTAAAAAGTGTTGTCCAAAAATTCGCCGGGCGATACCAGCCAACTGCCAGACTGGCGATCCCAAGAAGGATGAAAAATACGTGCGGCCAAATCCACTTCATAAGTACATCTTGATGAGACTTCTTCGCCGTGGTCGCCACCCATTCTTGCTCCGTCTCAAACAATACCGATGAAAGCGCCAATATATACGGATAAAAACTCGCTATCGCCGTTGCAAGAGTCGCCAGACGAAGTTTTCCCAGCAAGAGCCAGGTAAGCGAATAATAGAGGGCAAAGTATGGGATATAGTGAAGCGCCCACGTCAGTCCGTCCTCCGTATTAAGCGGCTTTATTCCAAAGAGAAGATACAGGATCGGAAAAGATATGTACGCGACCATGGGAATGCCGACCAGGAAGAACATGTTGGAAATGAAGTATTGGATACGCTGATCCATATTGAGACCTTTCGCACGAAGCGGATTGTCCGTAAAAAGCATCCCCAGCCCCCCCTTTGCCCACCGTCGCTGTTGTTTGAAATAGGAGATGATAGTTTCCGGAGCCTGCCCGATAGCAAGCACCTCATTCACGAAGATAGTTTGCCAACCGCGTTCATGAAGCAAAAAAGATGTCCAGATATCCTCGGAATTATTCCGAGCTATACCACCTATCTCATCGATAGCGCTTCGGCGAAATATCATATTGGTTCCCACGCAAAATGCGGAATTCGAGATATTTTTCGCCGGACAGACATATTTGTAGAACACTTCTTGCGCCTGAGAAGTCCCCAATGCGATAAAAGAATCCGTATTGGCAAAGTATTGCGGCGACTGAACCATGGCGAGCTTGTCATTCTCCATATACGGCAAGAGCTTGGCAATAAAGTCTCGCTTCGGCGTTTGATCCGCATCGAAAATAGCAAAGAATTCTCCGCGCCCATATCGCAATCCGTTATTCACATTCCCCGCCTTGGCATATTGGCGGTTCGGACGAGATACGTAGACCGCGCCAAGTTGCGACGCAAGACTGCGAACTTCAGACGATCTCCCGTCGTCCAGCACAAATGTCTCATGTGGATACTCCATTGCAACTGCCGCTGAAACCGTTTTACGAATAATATCGATCGGCTCCCCAGCCGTTGTCACGAATACATCCATAGTCGGATGTTTTTCAGTAAGAAATGTATTCGGTGTGGATTCATGGCTTCGGTGATGTTTTTCGACTACTACATCAAGCAGCACTGTCACCCAAAGCCCCAGGAGCGCCATAATAGCGATCGCATCGGCAATCACCTGCACGATATAGAGTGGAAGATTGTCCGCATTCGAAGGATTAAACACGAATGATCCATAGAGAATCACCACAAGTGGCGCCACAAGCAAAAATATCGTCGTCGTATTCAGTACCTTCGCCGACGAAATATGGCGTTCATTGAAGACGCTTTGCTGCTGTCGAAAGATATTTTTTATGCGAACATCCATAGTTACCTGTATTTATGCCGTCATGATACAGATCTATTCCGACGCCAGATAGACGAAATAACGAAAGCTACCAGTGTAATTGCAATAGAAAGCACCCCCAAAGTTTGTACCGGCCAGTGCCACCATGGCCACGAATTTTTGAGTTGAATAGTCCTCGGGAGTGATCCGCCAGAGGGATCCGAGAGATACATAAATCGAAGATCGGTAGGTTCGATTCGAACATTATCCGCATTTTCCACACGCCATCCGACATCATAGCTTTGATTAATCAAAACGGCGGGATGCTGGAACGAGTCGAAGCTCGATCCGTCCACTTCAAGCCGGTCAGGCCATCCGAAGGAAAGCGTGATCGGTTTCAGGTCGCCGCTTCGAATCAACTCCGCCATACGATGCACCTCCTCATCCCACGGCTCATACGATGTCGCATTAAGCGTCGGCTTGGCGATATCGCTAAAGCGAAGAATCTCCCCTGTCCGGTCCGACTCAAACACATAGGCATTGGCGATCGGGCGGCGATTGCGAAGCACCGAGAAAACTTCCGAAGACAATTCCACCTCGCCAACCTGCTCAAAAGATGCCTGTATACTCCCTCTATCGGTAGTGAGTCCAAGGACAAGCGGCGAGAGCTTTGGGACAAAAACATACTCGACACCGAGCACCGTCGAATAATCGTCTATCAAATCAATTTGCCTATCCGTGGCACCGGTATAAGCGATATCCGTTTTCATCAGGATATCGAACCGCATCGGATACGGATTCGGCATCAGATGCTGATTGTAAGAATTCACAAACCGAAGACCGGGTTTCCCGACATATTCAGAATCTACAAAATTCTTGAAGTAAATACTTCCCTGCGGGATGTCTTTGTCGGCAAAATAGATTGCAACAGGATCGGATATGGACGCCGTCGGCCATCCGGAACGATACGAACCGATATCAATGGAATTCACAATGCTCACTGACATCACTGCGATAATCGCCGTCGCCGCAAGACGCGACCGAGCCGAAGACAGTCCCACATACAGAAACACACCAAAACAAAACGGCAAAATCATCCCTATCAGCGTCACAGCGCGTGAAAACTGAAATTTATTGATAAAACTCGGATAATACCCCAGTTGTCCGAAATAGATAAAGACGAGGTATGCGGTGCAATAGAACAGCAATACTTTCGCCCACTGCGGAATGCGATCCGACGCTACAAGGAAAACACACCAGCATACTCCCAGAAGAATGAAATAGAGAAGCGACAAACCAAAATAGTCGGGGAAGACAGTGTCTCTTAAGAACTGTGGCGAAGCAAGAAATGGATTGCTAATGCTATACCCGGCAAATACATACTGCGCTAAGAATGGCGCTGAGCTTACAAGAAAGATACTGCCGACTATGATAAGCCGAGAAATGCTTTGTTTTATATTTTTCGCGAGTATGAGCAGCACTAAAAGCCCAAAAAAACTCAATCCGGCAATAGGATGAACCGACCAGCTCGCCCCCGTAATCGCCGTGAGCACATACAGAAACCTCGTATCGCGATCGCGGAAAGTCCACACCCACAACAAGATGTAGAGTGGGATGAGCATGAAGCCAAGAAACATAGAGAAGTCCATGATAGCAATGTATTGTTGAGCGAAGTCATAGGATATAATCGCCACAAAGACACTAAGCAATCGATTCACGCCAAAAATGCGTAAGACGCCATAAATCAAAATGCGGAGCAGTATAAACGCAATGACAGTCACCCACAGCATCGCGTGCGTGATCGACCAACCGGACAACAATACGACACCATATACCAAATAGTGCTGGACATACTGGTATGCCCGCCAATGATTCAAGCCATTGTTCCAAATATGATCCCACGATGCGATGCCATATTGCTGAATATCCCGGATGCGAAAGGCATGATACATCCAATCGGGATAACCGGTCTGCAAGAACTCGGCCTGCGTATAATACCCGATCAAAAACCAGCCCACCGCTATAATAGCGGCAAGCGATAAAAGCTCGGCAACAACAAACACCGCCAGCGAGGCGGGGGTTTTCTTTATTTCATTCTCTTTCGATACCGATTGATCTAATTCATTCATACGTCTCATCCACTACACCGAAGCAATCATTTCTCCAATCATTTCTCTTGGTCACTGAATCCATTGGTCAGAATCCATGCTTCCAGAAAACTCTTTGAATGTGCGCCGTCTATGTCTCCGGACACCATCGATTGCAGTTGTTGCATCGCGCCTGTCGCGTCAAACAGCGCCCGATACGCAGCCAGAGAATCACGAAACATCGATGGACTTTGCAACTCGGATTCGGAGAAAATATTTTCTCGCGCACGCGCGATGTCTTCTTTAAGATACAAGCTTCCCGGACTTATGGGAAGTATTTGAATCCCGAGTTTCGCTTCTGGCTTCGGGCTGAACCATGTCGCCGAATCAAGCTTACCACCCCACAGGAGCGAGACAAAAGCATGATTGAAATGAGCGAACCGAGCATCATCCCGATCAACATTCAACCAATATTCAAGCGCACTCGATGATTCCTCGGCATACAGGGCAAGCGCCATGTTTTTAAGCCCTTCATGATGCATTACCTCGCTCCAAAGATAGAGCGCATACCACGCATTCACCGCTTCCGAACTCGATTCCTGATTATTTCCATCAGCGAAGAGACCCTCGCCGGACGCCCAGCTATGCCCTTCATAGGCATCGAATCCCCGTATATACGGAAACGCCGTATCGCTCCGGTCAATATTGGCAATGTCCTTCACTAGAAGATTGATAAACAGCTCATTGTCGCGAAGATACGACGGATCATATCGCGCCAAGATACTCGCCGCGTAGATAAAATAGCCAGAGTGAAAATGATGATCATTGAACCGCTCCGAACCGAAACTCGACGGCTCTCCGACAATTCCCTTGATAATCGGATCGTAGACAAATCCACCGTCTTTCGCGTCACCAGAAAGCGTCCGGTCCCGCCACGATTCCAGCTCTGTTTTCAGTCTCACCCTCAATGTATCGCGCTCCGCATCCATACCGAGTCCGTCAGCAAGATCGAGAAGATTCGCCATTGAGAAAAGTCTCTTTCCCAGGAAATATGTATCGCTTTCCGTAATTGAGAGATGTTGCACATCCTCGCGAAGCTGTTTTTGCAGGGAGGTTTTTTCATCACCAGAAAGTGATGCGAAATCGAGCCGAAGCGGCGGCAGCACGAACTCACGAGAGAATGAAAATGTTTTCCCGACATAGAGAGACTGCTCCCCACGTATGGTTTTATACGAACCAATCTTCCGAGGCGAATCATTCTGAACATCAAGCGCGGAGACGCTGCGCGGGAGAAGAGCGAAAAGAGTATCTCCGCCATTCTTCGTCTCGATACTGAACCGGCTCTTCACGACATCATCGCGCACACCAAGGTCAACCTGTGTCGAAACGATCGGATCCGATGCGTACGGAGCAAATGTACCCGCCGAGACTCCATCGGGAAGAATCGCGAGAGCAATATCGGTACGGGCATCGCTGATTGATATTTTTATCCCCTTCCCTTCATTCGCCGTGGCAACAAGCGCATTGTGCGGGAAGAACAGAGCAAAAGACTTCCCGCGAGCCGTGAAGGAAATAAAGGAGTCTTTCTGCTCCGTCATATGAAATCCGCTCGCTGAGATATCAAATGAAAGATTTGGCGCGACGGTCGCGAATACAAACGGAGACCCATGTGTCACGCGAAGACTCACTATTTCATCATTGCCCTTCTTCTGAGAAACAAGAACTGAAAGATCGTCATACGAACGCACCGACGAAAGAAGCGATGAAGCCGGAAGTGTCACATTTACATCCGGATCATAAGAACCGAATACCGTATCAGAAGTTGAAACGATATTCGGATATGAAATTCCAAATCCGTCATCATTCATCTTCACAGCAAGAGGATATGTGAAGATCGGTTCGGAAGTCTTCGAGAAAGCGACTGAGCTGAACCACTGATTGGTCGGAACAGGAACGGAATGGTCATTGACAAATATGGAATCACTCAGAAAGACACTTTCTTTCTTCAAACGCTCGACTGATTCGTATTCCATCTTCACGGAACCCGACATCGGGTCAGAAGTCATCTCGCCATTCTCTGATATCCTATGCGCGGGAACATACAAATATAGAAACACTGCGAGGAGAAAAAGACCTATCGTGACAGCGACAACGGCTGCAATATATCGAAATAGAGCCGATGATTTCTTCCTAAAAAGATCCATTTGAAAACGTAGTACGGATAAATATTGCGACAGGCTACCCTATCATAGTTTCCATGAAATTTCAAACTCTGAACATGAAGTTACAATTTGTCCGAACGTAGAAACAGGAGCATAGAATTGCTCCCGTTACCCGCATATCGAAAAACGCCACCCGCATCGCATCGTCCAGACTCGCCTCCATACATTCCACTCTGTCTTTGTTTTGCATCCCTCCTCATCTCAATACAGCCAGTATACTCCCAATCATTTCTTCCGAAAAGAAAAAAGCTCGTACCCCCCATTGACAAAGGGTACGAGCAAAACATTCCTGCCTGCGAACTGATGTTGCGATCGAGGAGATGCAGACAGGAATCGGCTGAGGAACAACAAAGAACAAAATTTCGAGGAGAACTTTTTTAGCGTCACCGGAGGGAACCTGCGCACTTTGGTGCGCGCTGCCGAATATCGGAGGAATCAACCAATTGGAATTCGTAATCCGGATCTCCCGCCAATCCCCCGGTGGTAACTACGTAGACTTCCCAGGGAATTATAGGCGGATGCCCGAGAATGTCCATAGCCGGACACTCGTCGACATCGGAAAGAAAAACGGCCGCTATCTTGTAGTCTATTCCCTGTCCGCGAAGAGCTTTCGCAAACGCCGGGATGCCTCCGGTATCATGCGTGAAGGGGCAAAGACCTTCCCGATCCGGCGGATCCACACCGAGAAAACAGGCTATTGCCGGGAGAATATCAGGGCGAATCAAGACGCCATCATCTGTGTAAATAATAGCCCGCTTGCGTCTCTCTGGCCTCACCGGAGATGTCACCCCTTTTGTCCCACGTTCGATAGTCATTTTCCATCCTCCTCTCGCTGTGCCGGGAGAATTCCCACCATAGCGTATTGTTTCAATGCTACTTTGTCAATGACCCACCACGATGCTCCAGCCAAGAAAAAAGCCCGGCAAGAAGTCGGGCAAAAAGAACTGTTCCGCACGCTGGCGAGAGATACTGGGAAATATCACTCAAGGAAGGTACTCTGATCCAGAGTCAATCAGGTTGAGCAGTCAGACCACCCAGGAGAAGAGGCAGGCGGCGGATCCTCCCAAGAAGAATAAGCGCGCATTGCCCTCACACATTCACCAGGAAGATGCCCATTTCTGCAATTCTCCGAAGCTCGAATGAAAGCGAATCTTCCCGTCCCCAAGTTGAATCTAAACGCCTCCCAAGAAAACCGTGTGTCAGCAAGAGCATCCAGCTCTGCGACATGCCCATCTCCATGAGTAAAGAAAAGTGCCACATAGGGACGTCCGTCGAAAGTCCCCCGAAGAAACACTTCGTCCATTAAGGACTCGAGATTACACATATCAGGAGTCAATGTGGTAACATTCACCACTTTTCCATCCTGAGAAACTCGCTGGGTATTTCTAAGGAAGCTATCAATCATTCCCTGAGCACAATCTCGTGCTGGACCCTGTGCGCCACAAATGTAAACGTACGCCTCATCACGCATGACCGACCCCCTTTTGGATCGATACCTGGGAAAATTCCCATAGACAGGCTATTCCCCCGAAGGCACTCTGTCAAGAACAGGTAACAGAAAAAGACTCGTGACTCTTGATCGCAAGAAAGAAAAAGCCCACCTGCCATCCTGGCACGTGGGAAGAAATGATTCTCTCGATTCATTGGAATCTCAGGCAAAGAATCCTTCCAAGAAACGCCAGAAAAGTTCGCGTGAAACACCACTGACGGATTCAACGCCCCTTACTCAACAACGACAGGGTTCGATCTACGGAAATACTCGTTTATAAGCCACCGACTCCAAGGAAAAACAAAACGCTTCAACCGAAATCGAGAGAGACTTACAAAGAGAAACAAACGAATCCGGCGGAGCAACATCAAAGAACAGACAAAGCAGAGACTCATAATCACCAATGTTGCTCCGCAAAAACCTCTTCAGAGATTCAACATCACCCCCTCGATATGTGATGAATCGAGAGAAGACAAAGTGAGAGACATCTCGAGTAAAAGGTACGCCATCCTTCAAAACAACCAGTTTCCGAGCAATAAGGAATGGTCTCAGAGAAACATTGTCCCATAATATTGGGGAAAGCACCACATTCCCAAAGGCGCACATCAACACCGGCTTCGGGTTGATGGTCCGATAGTCGTCTGCACACACATTCATACGGCACCTCCTCTTGAGAGAGCATAGGAAGAACTCATCGCGCCGATATCGACACGGACTCTACAGTGCAACTCTATGCCTGACGCATCGAGCCGTCAATCCGCACAAAAAAACAAGGCCGATATCCAAAGATGAGAATATCGGCCAGAAAAACTATGATGCCTTCTCGCGATGCCTACAACGATGTTTGACCACCTGCTACTTTCAGTCTTCTCTGATGAAAGTGGCGCCTCTCGACGCGTGCTGAACAATATTGGAACAATGCCCGGAACATATCGGAAAACATCGATTGGGCACTCCCGTATCGACAACAACGGATCATGCTCGGATACTTCCCTTGAGAGATGCAATTCAAGAGCTGCTGCAGATACATCGCATGATATGTCTGCGAGACAATGCAGGCAGCTGCGCGATCCATGTCGGCTTTCTGCAAATGTTTCCAGAAAATGCGAATGCTTGCTTCAATGTTCGAGGATACATGATCGACATAGACGCAACGTTCAGAAATTCCTTTCTGGACAAGCCACTGTTGTATGATGTTACAGACCAGGGCAGATTCCCCGTATACATCCGCACAGGAGATGCTCCCGGAAACAAACATCGAGAATCCCCGCCTATTACTACGGCCAGAGTCGATTTTGTCGCATATCTTGTAGATGGCAAGCACCTCTTCAAGTCGCTTCAGCAACTCTCCGCAAGGCATGCCATCTTTAATGATAGCTCCCTTGGCGCCAAATCCGGACACAAAGACCCGAACTTGACCATTTGCAAAGGTGTTTTCAGTGAAGAACATTTCCCATCTCCTACGATTGATTTTTAAGACTACAATCCTCATCGAAAACCCACCAAATAACATGATGGATTCCAAAAAGGCACTGTCGACAATATACCGTATTTATAATCATTTGTCAATGATCTCAGACAAAAAAAGAAGCCCGGACACACGCTGGTCATCCGAGCCCCTACAAGCAATAGCGCCACCTAAGAACTAAAGATTCCACATACACACATCAGCCGGTAATTTCGCCCCGTTCCTGTCGCTCCCTAACCATAGCACGAAACAACATCTCTCTTCTTGGCAGGGGACATTTTCTCTCCAAGCGGAATGCCAATGGACAAGAGCAAGGGGACGCATTGGGACCGTTATAAAGATCTTTTATAACACACCCCTCTGAAAAAACACACAACTCACAGGAGTTCGCCGGACAATACATGCCCCATGGAGCCGTAATACTGTCATGCAAACTTGTTTCCATTCGACTCCAAAATTCTTGAGAATCACTCTCTTGTTCTTCGTCAAATATGAAGATGAGGATATCCCTGGCGGTATGCACTTTCGTTAAAACATAGAATAGGGTATCTACCCTCCGATCCGTATGGAAAACAAGGTTAAATTCAACAATACCGATTCCCTCCTCCACAGGAAGAGATAGCGCCTCTCTCTGCAATTTGTAAATTTGACGCGCCAAAAACCTTGCTATCCCGGCATCAACTCGCCACGCACTCCCAATGGGGACTACATGCACACGGACTTGCTCTCCAGTGCCGATAGGATTGGTACTCATACTCCCCTCCCAAATAGCTTGCCGTTGAAAATGTTAAGGAAGATTCTGCTTCTGTTCGACATTCAAGAAAGACGGAACTTCCCGTCGAACGCACGCAGACGACTCTCCAAGAGTACACCGTACTCTATTATTTGTCAATATACATGGACTATGTTCTCTTCTCAAAAGCAGTGCCGTTAAAGTATCGCGAGGAGTGCGCTATACTATAGGCATCACGTATACCTACCTCCTCTTGCATTTCTCTCGCCGCAACTATGAAGCCCTGCCTTCCCGAAAACGAATACGTGCTTTCAAACGGATCGTTCGAATCGCATTTCAATGCGCTCGGGAACGGATACCTCAAATCGCGCGAATGCTTCCTCACAAGCCACCGCCCTTCTTCGGACGATGGCCTCTTCTTCTTTGTAAGAGACGCCGATTCCGGAGCGTATTGGTCGGCGACACCGGCACCGGTCTTTGCCCGTCCCGAACACTTCCGGATGAAAGTCGGCGCCCATTCAGCGCATATCGAGCGGCTCGACCATGGCATAGAAACCTCGCTCGATATCCTGCTGCCGAAGACTGGCAATTTCGAAATTCGCCGCCTCACCCTTACCAACCGTGACACAACCGTCCGGCGATTCGAGGTAACCAGCTCCGTCGACATCATCCTCCTCTTCGACCGTCTTCGCGATTCCTATCACCAAACCTTTAGCAATATGTTTATCGGGGCCGAATTCAAAGAGGAGGAGCACGCCCTCCTCTACCATCGGCGATTCTTTGACAACCCAACGCACTTCCCATTTTTCATGCATCGGATATTCCTCGACGCGCCGGAGAACTTCCTCGGATTCGAAACGGATCGTGAAGCATTCATCGGACGCGGACAGCCCTTTGGACGACCAATCGCCCTCAATCGCCCGCTCAAGAACACCGAAGGATACATACTCGACCCGCTCGCCAATCTTCGGGCCGCTCTCACGCTGGAACCGGGCGAAAGCCATTCACTCTTCTTCTCCAATTCCGCTCACTTTCCGCCGGAACAACCCGATCGCTTTTCGGAACAATTTCCGGATATCGGCGCCATCCGCACATTTTTCCACTCGGAGTTCGAGCGGGAGAATACCACTCGAAAAGATGTCCCCTGCGAACGGGATGAGGTCGCCCCGCCAACGCCGCTCATCGAAAAACCCTCCGAAAACCTTCCCTTCAACTCCGAATCGCTTCTCTTCTGGAACGAATTCGGCGGCTTTGATCCGGATACGAATGAATACCGAATGCGCGTCTGTCCGGAGAATCTCCCGCCGCAGCCCTGGACAAATTTTCTCGCCAATCCCAATTTCGGTACCATGACGACCGAAAACTCCCTCGGTACTACCTGGTTTAAAAACAGCAAGCACGGCCGTCTCACACCCTGGAGCAATAATCCCGTGAGCGACCCGCCAGCCGAGATTCTCTTTATCCGGCAGAAAGATAGCGACGAGACCTGGTCGCTCACTCCGTCTCCTTTGCCAGCCTCGTCCGAATACCGGGTAACTCACGGAAGAGGCTTCACCAAATATGAAAGCGGGCGCAAATCGATTCACCACACGCTGACCGTCTCGGTGCATCCCGAACACGCCGTAAAATACCTCGCCATAGAGATTGAAAACAGCGATGACAAACCGATCGATATCGATCTGATATTCTTCATGGACACCGCTCTCGATGCGTTCTCCGAAACCCCGGAACAAAAACATCCGCCGAAGCACGCTCCGACAGAAAATGTATTCCTCTTCGACGCCTCCGCATTCTCTCCGATTCGAAACCCGGAGTCAGTTCCATTTCATGTCGCCCTAACCGGAAGCGAACACGTGCACTTGATCACGCGAAGCAAAGAACAGCTCTTCGGCATTTCCGGATCACTTTCCGTGCCAAAGCATATTCCGCATACAGAGAGCATCGCGAACCCGAAGTCTGCCACAGACGCCTGCATTGCCCTGGAAATGTCCGCCTCGATCAATCCCCGCGAAAAACACCGGGCGTTCTTTGCCATAGGCGTCGGAACAACGGAATCAGAGACACTCTCGCTCCTTCCGATCATCCGAAAGGAAATAGCGGCACAGTCGCCATTCTCGCTCGACACAGTGAGTCAATTTTGGAAACAAAACGATACGCTGCCCTCCATCCAAACTCCGGATACATCACTCGATATCCTCTTCAATACATGGCTTCCCTATCAGACGCTCACTTCGCGCCTGTGGGCCAAGATGGGATTCTACCAACCCGGAGGCGCCTTCGGCTTTCGCGATCAACTTCAGGATTCGATGGCACTCTGGTATGTCAACCCGGAGATTACCGAGAAGCATATACTCGCCGCCGCCGCCCAACAATTCGAAGACGGCAATGTCCGAGCCTGGTGGTCGCCAGACTCCGGGTATGGTGTCAAAAACGCAGCATCCGATCATCCGCTCTGGCTCGCCTGGAGCACCGCAGAATATATCCGCCTCTCCGGAAAAAACGATATTCTCGACCAAGATGCCCCCTTTCTCTCCACCGATCAGAATCAAGATAAAGCAACGCTCTTCGACGTACAAAAACACAGGCCGTCGACCGTTTCCGCAACACTCCTCGAACACTGTCTCAGATCCATCGAGTTCGTATCCGTATTTGGCGTGCACGGACTTCCGGTTATCCGGAACGGTGACTGGAATGACGGCTTCAACCGAGTCGGCAATCAAGGAAAGGGCGAGAGCGTCTGGCTCGGATTTTTCTTATTCTCCGTCCTCGAGTCGTTTACGGCCATACTCGTCTCTCGAGGCGATATCCCCCGAGCGGACACACTCCGAAAACAATCCGCGACGCTCAAGCAGAACCTCAATACCCATGGCTGGGGCGGACACTGGTTTCTCCGCGCCTTCTACGACGATGGAACACCGCTCGGTTCCGAAAGCAGTCATGAGTGCCGCATTGACGCGATTGCTCAGAGCTGGTCTGTTCTTTCCGCGGCAGGCGAGCGAGAGAAGCAGAAAGAGGCGCTGGAAAATCTCTGGCACTTTCTCTATGATCCCGAGTCAAAGATATTGAAACTCCTTGATCCGCCCTTCAATGACCTCTCCCGGAAGAATCCGGGCTATATCAAAGACTACCCGCCGGGCATACGGGAGAACGGATCACAATACAATCACGCCGTTTTTTGGGCGGCGGAAGCATTTGCTGCTTTCGGAAATGCCGATCGCGTCTATACCCTCCTTGAATGCGCCAATCCAATCCGCCGTTCCGATTCAAAAAGCGCGGCACAGCTCTATGAGGTAGAGCCCTACGTGGTCGCCGCGGATATCTATTCCGCTGAACACCGCGGCAAAGGCGGATGGACATGGTATACCGCCTCAGCGGGACTCCTCTACCGGACCATCATCGAAACGCTCTTTGGCATTCACCTTACCGGCACTACTGTTTCATTTCATCCCTGCCTGCCGAAGACGTGGACACAGAGCTCAATCACGCTTCCGCTCGCACACGGTCGATACACATTTGTGTTCACCGCCCGAGCACATCACACGAATACGATACAAAACATCGCACTCGACGGATCACCATTTAATGTATCTCAACCACCATACTCACTTCCAACCGATCAACAGGACCACCGATTTGAAATCTTCCTGAAATAGTAGCTATGACGGTACCTCCCACACACACACCATCAAAAAACTCTTCAACCGACACGGATTCCGTTTGGATTGTTGTTCCAGCATATAACGAAGCGTCTGTCATTGCTTCGGTCATCGAAGAAATACACCGCGCCGGATATCGAAACATCATAGTCGTAGACGATGGAAGTACCGACCAAACAAACGCTGTCGCTCAGTCATGCGGAGTCATCACGCTCCGGCACCGTCTCAATCGCGGCAAAGGCGCTGCCACCAAGACCGGCATCGAAGCAGCAAAGCTTTTGGGCGCAAACAGTATTGTTACAATGGATGGCGACGGACAGCATGATCCGGCAGATATTGAGAAACTTCTATACCCTCTCCGACAAAGAGGAATTGACGTTTCCCTCGGATCACGTCTTCTTCACCCAAAGGGAATGCCTCTGTACAAGATTATTCAGAATCGTATTGGAAACCTGATTACCTGGTATCTCTTCGGGCTCTATGTTACCGACAGCCAATCCGGGTTTCGCGCCTATTCCCGACGTGCTGCCGATCTGATCAATACCCGCTACGACCGCTACGAATATGAAAGTGAAGTTATTCGGGAAATATACCTGTACAGACTGCGTTATATCGAGCTCCCGATCGCTGTTCGCTACACTGCGTACTCGATAGGAAAAATCTCCAAACAGAACCTCGCAAACGGCGTAAAAACCGTATACAAAATGTTCTTCAAATTACTTACCTAAACAATTCCTCTATGACAATCCATCTCTATCAAATCATCGTCGCCGTCATTTCTGTGATCATGATTTACCAAGGAACCATCCGCTACATCAGGAAAGAAAGCGGGCAGACGATTCTCAAGGTATTTGTTCGACTCAGCGTATGGGGAGGCATGATCGCTATAACGGTTTTCCCCAATCTTACCAATCTCATTGCCAACTTCGTTGGATTGCAGGGCAATATAAATGCCGTCATTCTCACTGGGTTTCTCCTCATCTTTCTCATGATATTCAAGCTCCTCTCAGCAATAGAACGTCTCGAACAGAACATCACGGAAGTTACCAGGAAAGAAGCCATTTCCGTCTTAAAAGAAAGACGATGAACGCATCAGGAAAAACATCGTTTCTTATCTTTTCCCCCTACTATCCGCCGCATATCGGCGGACTGGAGTCTCACGCCGACGAATTCAACAAGCATCTCTCACAGCGTGGGGTAGATATCATTGTTTTCACTCCTCATATCCCGGTCTCCGCGCCGGAACGCGAAACCATTCATAACCATGTGGAAGTCATCCGATTTCCGGCCTTTGAACTCATTCATAATTATCCCGTACCAAAACTGTGGTCTCCGAAATTCTGGATCCTATGGCGGGAACTTTTCCGTTCGGATACCGATATTATAATTTCCAGAACCAGATTCTTTCTCACTTCGCTCATGGCGCTCATTTATGCGAAAACGCGAGGAAAAAAATGGATACACATCGAACACGGATCTGATTTCGTTCAACTCTCCAGCGCATTCAAGACATTTCTTGCCAAACTCTACGACCATATATTCGGACGGCTTGTATTTCGATATTCCGACAAAAATATCTCGATTTCAAAAGCCGTACAGAACTTCGTCGGAAAATTCGACAAACGAATGTCCCCTGTCATTTACAGAGGGCTGGAAACACGAGCAATCGACGCGATCGCGCCGGACACCGAAGTTCGCGCTCGGCATCACGGAAAAGTAATTCTCACTTTCATCGGGAGACTCTACAAATGGAAAGGCGTGGCGGACAGCATAACGGCGATACGCTCCTTGCCCGAAGAGATAAAGAATAAAATCGTTTTCCTTATTGTCGGAGACGGCGAAGATTTCTCATCACTCAAAAAACTTTCCCAAAGTGAAAAATGCATCGAAATGCTTGGAAGCCTCCCAACGAAACACGCGATCGCGATACTCAAATCATCGGATATATATCTCCACTCTGCCCATCCGGGAGGAGGACTTTCCACATCGCTTCTCGAAGCAATATACTGTGGATGCACCGTTGTCGCCACACCACATGAGGGCGCGAATGAAGTCATACGGAACGGAGAGAACGGTATCCTTATGGAGGATTCTTCCCCTATCAGTGTAAAAGTGGCTATCGCTAGCCTTCTCGCTAATAGTAGCCATAACGATGTCTCCCTAAAAAATCAGGCACGACAAACAATTACTGAAAAATTTTCTTGGAAAAAATCGATCGACGAATATGTAGACATATTCAAAGCACTATGAGCTTAAAACCATTCATAAAAGTACCCCTCGTTCTCGTAGAGAATATTATTTTTTCATTTTTTCCTTCTTCAAGAAAATTTATTGAAAGAATTGTTTTCAATCCGTACTCTTTTGGATTTAACCACTTGGAATATGCCAAAAAACAATTCGATTCATTTCTTCTCAAAATCTCACCAACGCAAGTCCGCGACAAGATTATTCTAGAGCTTGGCCCTGGCGGATCCGTAGGATTCGGTCTGCTCGCCCTAAAGAGCGGTGCGAAAAGATATTACGCCATTGAAAATGGCGACCACACGAAGATAGATTCAAAAATATTCAAGGCCTACAAGAAGCTCCTCAATAATAATGTTCACCTCATCTCAGAATTCTTTACTAAAAATTTTCACTTTAATCGTAAAAAAATCTGTTTCATTGAGAATGATCAGATCTCCCCATACAACATATCGGATAATTCCATCGATATAATATACTCCTGCGCTGTACTTGAGCATGTTCACAACTTGGACTTTTGCTTCTCGGAAATGACGAGAGTCTTGAAAAACGGCGGTATTATGAATCACCAAGTGGATTTAAGGGACCATATCTTCTCACAAAGAAGTATTTGGTTCTTAAAGATAAGCGATAGAATATTCAATGCCCTATTTTCAAAAACCGGTGAATACGTCAATAGAAAACGCTTCAGTTATTATATAGACCTTATCCGGAAGAATAACCTGCAGATAGTAAACGTAGAGAAAAACATCCTCTTCAACGGAGAGCTCGATCAAAACTTACTCAAGCGTTACACGGAGGACGACCTCCGAACACTCTCGATGAATATCACCCTCAAAAAATCATGCGCCTAGAAGTTGATTCGCTCAAGCCATGGGCAAAAAAAAGCAAATGGATCATCGTCGCTTCCATATTTTTTATCGTGTGGAAATTCTTCCTGATTGATATCGAATTAGGAAACGGACTCGATAATCCGCGCTTCAATGATGCCTCCGTGTATATAGCCCACATCGAGAGCATCAGAAACTGTCCCACAATTATATTCTGCAAATCGTTCATTGAATCATTTGATGGATATTTTGGATTTGAACATCTCACCTATCGTATTTTCTTCGGAACACTCGCGATCATCTCCGAAATCAGCTCGCATGAAATGTTTATTCAGAGTTTCTATATAGGCATCGTCCTTTTCCTCCCGGTGCTCATATTATTCTTGAAACGACTGAATTCAAACACAGATCTCATCGCCTTTTCAATCTTCTTCCTTGCTCTCTACAACGGAGCGGGATCATATCATGGATTTTTCTGGGTTGTTCCGAGTTTCTTTGCGCTTCTTCTCTTTTTACTTGTTTTCTCCGTATTCATAACAGAAAATGTCCGCCACTGGCGGCTATTTCTCACTATCCTTGTACCGTCGATGATTTATACGCATTTCATAGGGCTCTACTTTATCATCGTCCTCATATTTTATTCTATATTTCATGGTATTTTTAAAGGAAAAATTGATATCCCACTCATAAGAAAGCTTGGGTTCATCATTCTTATCACTGCACTGTTCTATATTCCTACCGCTTTTCATCTGAAGGATAGCCCCTACGGTGGAAACTCCTATGGTGTAGAAACTTTTCTTAAACCAGTCATAAAAACAGCGGCACACTACATCAAAAATCAAAACCAGATAAACAACCCATCCCAAAAGATTGGCGAACAACATAACTCGTCAATTCTTCCCGGATTCGCACAAATCAAAACGGATTATCTTGATTGGGTATTCCCGCATTGGACGGCCGTTCTGATTTTCTTCTTTCTCCTGTTTATTTTATTCTTTTATAAGCAGCATATCCTTCTTTCCCTGTTTTTTTCATCGCTTTCCTTCACCCTTCTTTCGTCGGTAAGCATATACGGGATAAGATCTCTTCTCCTAACTTGGCCACTAACATTCCTCATCTGCGCCCATGGAACATGGTTTGTTTTTCGCTTCCTCAAAGACTCTATAAAGAATAGAAGTCTCCTCTGGCCGTCTTATTCCGTGGTATCTCTTTCTGTTATACTCTTCATAGTTGCCAACATAATTTACTCTTACTCGTGGAGTCACGGATCTGCAGTGAGTATCAAAGAAATAATAAGGAATCTCTAAATTTATGTGCGGTATTGCCGGAAAAATTTCCCTCACAAACAAAGAAATCTCGACTGTCGAAGTCGAGATGATGAACGAGGCTATCAAACACCGCGGCCCAGACGATGGAGGTGTATACATTTCACCAAATGCACGTGTCGGACTCGGCCACCGCAGACTTTCCATCATCGATCTCTCCCCGCTCGGGCACCAGCCGATGCGGTATATGGACCGCTATGAGATTGTCTTCAACGGCGAGATCTACAACTTCCAATCGGAACGGGATGCACTCGTCCGCGACGGATACACCTTCACCTCCCACTCAGACACGGAGGTCATCATGGCACTCTACGACAAATACGGGAAAGACTGTCTCTCACATCTCCGCGGGATGTTCGCCTTCGCGATCTATGACGAGCAGAAACAAGTCCTCTTTGCCGCCCGGGATCGGGTCGGAAAGAAACCGTTCAAGTACTTCTTCGACGGAAGCGTGTTTCTCTTCGCATCCGAACTCAAGGCGATCCTGACGCAGCCGGAGTACACACGAGAACCGGACTTCGAGGCAATCCACCACTATCTCACCCTCCAGTACGTCCCAGCCCCACTCACCGGCTTCAAGGGTATCAAGAAACTGGAACCGGCCCATTCTCTCTCACTCGATATGCGGACGAAGAAGATGGAGATCGAGCGGTACTGGAAACTCGACTACTCTAAGAAGTGGAATCTCTCTCCCGAAGAATGGAAGAAACGGATCATCGACACGCTCGAGGAATCGACAAAACTCCGGATGATCTCCGATGTGCCGATCGGGGCGTTCCTCTCCGGCGGTGTGGATTCAAGTGCAGTCGTTGCTATGATGGCACGACATTCCGACAAACCGATCAAAACTTTTTCCATCGGATTCAAAGAGGAGAAATACAACGAACTCCCATATGCACGGATGATCGCTGACCGGTTCAAGACTGACCACACGGAGTTTATTGTGGAACCCCATGCGATCGAACTCCTTCCCATGCTCGTAAAACAGTATGAAGAGCCCTATGCCGACTCGAGCGCACTCCCGACCTACTACGTCTCCAAACTCACCCGTGAACACGTCGCTGTCGCGCTCAATGGTGATGGCGGTGACGAGAATTTCGGCGGATATGGCCGATACAGCGTACACAAGTTCGCGCTCGCCTACGACAAGCTCATGTTTCTTCACAAGACGCTTGCACTTCCAGCAACGACACTTGCCGCTAGATTCTTTAAAACAACCTTCCTCGACCGCACACACCGCTTCGCCGAGAGTCTCTCGAAACCCTATAACTACCGATATGTGAACTACATTTGTTATTTCACGAACCAAATGAAAGACGAACTCTATACGGATGACTTTCGTAAGAAAATGAAACATTCGGATTCGTACCGCATCGTTGCTGATCGATTTGGCGAGTCCGGGAGCCTAAACAAGGTTGAACAGGCTGTCTACGCAGATTTCGCAACCTATCTCCCCGATGACCTTATGGTCAAAGTGGATATCGATACTATGGCTGTCGCTCTCGAAGGGCGCTCCCCATTTCTCGATCATGAATTTCTGGAACTTACCACTAAAATTCCGTTCGACCTGAAACTTAAAGGAAGAAACAACAAAAAATATATCCTGAAAGAAGCGCTTCGCGGCATCATCCCTGATGAGATCATGTTCCGTCCGAAGATGGGATTCGGTATCCCGATACACAAATGGTTCCGTGGCGAACTAAAGGATTACGCCTACCAAACCCTTCTCTCAGAGAAGGCGATACAACGGGGAATTTTTAAGAAAGAAGTCATCAAGTCTCTGCTTGATAAACATTGCACAACAAACATCGATTTCGGATATCATATCTGGGCACTCATAACCCTCGAACTCTGGTTCCAAGAATATTTCGACTGATTTTTTTCATTTGTCATCCCAGACATGATCCGGGATCCAGAAATCACAATCGATCTAGATTCCGATTCTGATGCCAGGATTACAGAGCAGAGAAATATCATCCACATTTTCTATGCCCAAGAAAAGAATCATCCACCTCATCACGGGACTTGAAATAGGAGGAACGGAAATGATGCTCCTTAAAACTTTGCCAGGATTGCAAGGAGACTTTGACAACCGCGTCTGCTGTATTCGTGGTCACGGATCGATAGGGAAGCGACTTGAAAATGCCGGTGTTCCTGTCGTATATCTCGAACTGAAAAATATTTTTGATTTTGGTGCAACTCTCCGTTTCCGTGGCATTATCAAAGAATTTCAACCAGATATCCTTGTCACCTATCTTATCCATGCCGATCTTCTTGGTCGCGTTTTCGGTCGGCTTTTCGGAATCAAAAAAATCATCTGCAATCAACGAGGAAAACTTCTCCAATGGGAGTTTCTTCGTTTCATTGATTATGCCACGAAATCATTGGTCACGAAATATATAGTACAGACTAGCATTGCTCAACAGGAACTCATGAAAAAACTCCGCCTGCCTAAAGAAAGATTAGTAGTCATTCCAAACGCCATCGATACGGAAGAGTTCAACTTTGAAATGGATTGTGGCAAAAAACGAGCTGAATTCTCTCTGAAATCAGACGATATAGTCATCACCTGCGTGAGCAAACTTCGCCGTGGTAAAGGGCACAAATATCTCCTTGAAGCATTTGAATCACTTTCATTGCGAGGAAGTGAAACGACTGCAGCAATCCAGCCTTCCCACCTCAAGCTCCTCCTCGTCGGCGACGGCGAGCAAAAAGAGGAACTTCTCGAGCAGGTCAAAAACTACACATCAAGGCCGAATATTCTCTTTCTTGGAAATCGTGGTGATATCAAAGAAATTCTGAAAATTTCTGCCATTTTTATACTCGCAACGGAAGGCGAAGGGATGTCCAATGCTATTATGGAGGCGATGGCCGCTGGGCTCCCCGTCATTACGACTAACCTCCCGGAAAACCATGAACTCATTGAACACGGAAGCACCGGAATCCTTGTGCCTCCAAGAAATGCTAGCATGCTCGCTGAGGCGATGAACTTCCTTGTTGCTGATCCACACAAACAAAAAGCTCTCGGAAAAAACGCCAAGGGTGCAATTATGGAAAAATTCGACCTCAAAAAAATTGTCAGGCGACTTTCTCAATTCCTCGCAAGACTATAGAGAAGTTCCTCCCACTGCTTCCCTACGATATTGATATCGTGGTTTTCTTTTGCATATCTAAAAGCATTCGTTGATTTTTTTTTCCAATCGCCCTCATCATTCAAAAGAGTTTCTATCTGATCGATCATTTTTTCAAAAACCGAATCAGCGCAATAGCCTATATTATTTTTAGTTATATAATTGTCGGGGTTTATGTTAAGCGTAACCACTGGAGTACCCCCGATACACGATTGCAAATGAACATTCGGAAATCCTTCGTATTCCGAAGTGCACACCAATAGCCTTGCCTTATTGAAATACTCCTGTATCTTATCAAATGGCACGCGTTCGATAAACTGAACATTTTCCATACTCTGCGCCTTATTGAACGCCATCTCGAAATATTCCACCAAATGATTTTGTTTTGGAGCGATCATGACAAACCGCTCTCGCGGAAATTTTTTGGCAAGTTTCAGATATGTTTCCGGACGCTTGTTCGGCTCCATCCTGCCTACCCACAGAATACCTTTCTTTTCCGATTCTGAAACAATGCCTGTCTCATCATGTTCATGTATAGCGAACGCATTTTTTATGAGAACAGCATCTATACCATAATGCTTCTTTAAGAGCGCCTCATTTTCTTTGCTCTGAGCAATGATGACATCGGCGTGCTCTAGGCCGAATTTAAACAATTTTCCGCGAAATCCGTTTTTTCGTATATATTCTCCATCGCAATCAATACTACTCGCTGTCCGATAGATAAATCTCTTTCGCAACACTTTGCAAAACAAAGCTATGACACCGACTTCTGGTCCAGCTGCAGATGTTATGAATATATCGGCATCCGTCCGATAAAGCGCTTTTATCAAAATAAATAGCGATTTTACGCGGAACCACGGACTCAAATATCCGCCAAGGCGGATTGATTTGATAAACGTATAATCTCCTATGCGTTCTGTATCTGCCTGACCGAAGTCAGCCACAATAAAACTTATTTCATGACGCGATGCAAGATGTTCAGCAACAATCGAAAGCTGTAATTCGGATCCGCCGAAAACAGCCTGGTGGCCAGACTTGAACAGGGGGTACGCAGAAAGAGAAAAGAAACAAATCTTCATAAGATTTCCTTCCCTGCCTCACCTCTTTTCTTGTATATCGAAAGAATGTATGGAGAAACAGATTTAGTTTCCGGCAGCATTATTCCATTTTGGAAAAGAAAATTAAATACGTTTTGAATAGCTTGATGGATATACCCAAATGGCCATTTCCCTGAATACAGACCGAAATTCACCCTTCCGATATACCCGGTATAAATGTTTTCAAGAGCGTCTTTATTTCCAACCTCGTTGAAAAACTCAAGATTCATAACGTCAAGATTGTGAATCTTGACATTCTCACTATTCAACAGTTTCTGATAAAAGAGATTCCACCCTGAAAGATTCGGGACCGAAATAACAATAAACCCACCCGGCTTGGTAAATTCAATGTGTTTCTGAATTATGCGTTGGAGCGTATCCCCATGAAAATGTTCGATAAGCCCGGCAGAAAAAACAACATCATAATGTTTTTTTGGAACGAAGCTGTCCAGATTTCCTTGAAAAAGCTCATGCGTTATACCCAATACATCCAGGTTCTTCCTCGTAATTTCAATCCCTTTCGGTGAAAAATCAA
This sequence comes from Candidatus Moraniibacteriota bacterium, assembly GCA_016699875.1. Lineage (NCBI taxonomy): Bacteria > Candidatus Moraniibacteriota > Candidatus Moraniibacteriota bacterium. The sequence goes on from CP064989.1 coordinate 99,443, forward strand.
TTCCAGAGACGTTGTAATCGAAACGATTATGAAAATAATACATCCAACCACCCGGCGCGCACCCCAGCTCGATAAAATCACACGGGTAATCGGTGGGGAGAATTTTCTTGAAAATTCTATCAAGCTCAATACTAGAAAGGCTTGCGTTATACTCATATTTGATCGGGAGTTTCGTTTTCTCGATATTACTATCCCAATAGCTTGATTCGGTCAGAGCCTCTCTCATAGTGATGTGTTGTTATTGAGCCATTTTTTATCAGCCCTTATTTCATCCATTATGGATTTAAACGTGTTTTCCAGCTTATAAAATTGCGCAGCTCTTTTAAAGCCCGCCATAGCGATTCGCTTCCGTTCTTCATCATGGGTAAGATAGTATTCTATCTTTTCAATAGCTTCTGAAATGGAATCATACGTAACCACTTCTTCATCGATCCTATAAAGTTCCGACAAACCATCCTTACAGTCACAGATCTGCATGACTCCATTCATCGGTAATTCATACAACCTCAAGTTGCTCGGACCGAAAGACATATGCATATTGAAACCGATTTTTGTGTCTTGATACAGGCTCACTAGTCCATCTTTTGGCAGTTCATTTATTCTCGGTATCTCAAAATATCGCTTCACCAGATATTCAACGACCCTTTTAATAGTGCTTGCGCCCTCATAGTTCCAACCTCTTCCATAGATAAGCATTCTTTTGCCGAAGTGTTTTTTTAACCGAAAGATACGAATGATTTTTTTGAGGTACGCACCACCAACATAAACCAAATCAATATTCCGAGAAGATACATCATTAAAGGGAAGTCTATATTTGATTGGATTTGCACCAAGTGGCACAAACAGAGCCTTCCGTGCTCCCCATTCTCTATATAGTTCCTCTGTTTTTTTCAATCTATCAAAATAGATCCCTCCGCAAAAAGCATAATCATAATACCGTACATACCAACGCGAAGTATGATCGGATCCCTCTGGATCATCACCAAAATAGCACGCAGCATACGAAATTGATTTTACTCTATTGATAAACGACTGTGACCAAGGGTATCCAGAACCAAAGAAAATGCAAATAGTTACTTGATGATCTTTCAGATAATCAAGGATACGAGAATATTCTTGAGCCACACCTTCCAGGAGATCCAATCTACCGTGCTCTTCATATGTTTTGAATCGTATCAATTCTGGATTATCTGTATCAAAGAGATGCACCTGGAGATCATTAAAAAGTGCCAATGCCTGGACATTCTCTTTTTCTGATAAAGTTGTGCCGAAGCTTTTTTTTTGAAAAAAAGCGACTTTCGTAGCGCCGGTTTTATTGAAAATTTCGAATCTCATATTACGAGGTGATATAACGGATATGCTTTTCCATCACTCGTTCATACGTGTATTCTTTTGATGCCCTTTCATATCCGGCACGTGCAATCTGCTCCCGCTCAGCGTCATGTTCAAGATAATATTTTATTTTCCCCAATGCCTCCTTTATGCTCGAATAACAGACAATCTCCTTTCCGACTTCATACAAAGAGTGATATCCATTCTCGTTATCGGTTATCTGCAAGACACCGTTCAAGCATAACTCATAACTCCGTGCATTGCTCGGTCCATACGATAAGTGACGATTGAAACCGATCTTACTCCTCTTATATGCTTTCTTCAACTCGACATCGCTGATATTTTCAACCTCTGGAAGTGGAAAAAAGTAATTCAGAAGGCTGTATGCGCTCCTGAAAATGGTATCCGCAGAACGAGGATCATATCGGCTATATAGCTTCAATCGATTTCCAAAGCGTCGATACAGTCGGTGTAGCGAAATCCATCGCTTCCAATTGAACGAACCCACATGAATAACATCGATATCCTTTTTATCATATTCAATCGGCCGTAAATCATAATGCCTCGGATCAACGAAGACTGGCAGAAACTTCACATCTTTCGCTCCCCAGCTACGATACATTGCCGCAATCGTTCTGCGTCCATCATAGTCCACCCCCGAACAGATGCATTTGTCATAGAAACGAACAATTGGTTTTGAGTAAACCAAACTCCCTTCCGGATCATCGACAATTTTCGTTGCAAGGACGATTCCGAATGCTCGCAACTCATTCAAGAATTTCGGATGCCACATATTCGAATTCAGTAGCGCGTACCGGATACGCTCCTGCCGAATCTTATTCACCAGCTTTCCTATAGTTTCCCGATATTCCGGGATACGGAGAGCATTGTCCAAATTGTACGCCGGGGCCGTTTTCCCTATTCTTGTCCAAACCTTCGGTAAAGAATCATAAAAACCCTGATAAAAATCGGGGTCAATATAATACAGCGTGACATCAAGGAACGAGATGACCTCCCGTAGACCATCCGTTATGAAAATCGGATGCCCTATAAGGATCTTTTTCGATCCACTTCCGATGTGTTGAAATATCTGCATACGCCATCCTACTTTACCGCCTCGACGTTAAGACTGACCGGCAATCCATGTTCCTTATCCATGTGAGGAATGTATGCCTGCGAGTAATCATCGATTCCGGCATGCTCCGTCTTTCTCCAATCATACCGCCGAACCCCCTTGAAACCAGCCTCTATAAGAAGCTCTGAAAGAAATCTGAAATCGAACGCCATATAATGGAAATTATAAAGATACGTCTGCCCACCGACAAGCGGTCCGAGAACCAGTTTCAAATCTCCATATTTCTGATAGATGGCAACGATCTCCTCAAAACCGGGTACTGAAAGCCTCAAAACGCCTCCCGGTTTCAATACCCGAAACCATTCCTGTAAAACCTTCTTGACCTCCGTTCGCTTGAAGTGCTCTAGAATATGACAGGCATATACGAGATCCACACTATCATCATCAAAGACACTCAGATCATCGGCCGGTATCTTATAATCGATGTGATCAAAGTCCATGAGATCGATATGGATAAACCCAGGAATATATATTCTCCCACACCCAAGATGCAATTTTTTCATACATTTAGACATTCTTACAAATATTTACATGAATCATTTTCCTTACATAAATAGCGGCCAAAACATAAATTAGAATTTGCGCAATCAAATATGCATACACGCTCCTGAAAAGGATAATCGAGCTTACCATGAAACTATAAATAACCAAGTTAATAAATGTCGCCCTTCCGATTTGATCGATATTTAATATCCCCATGAAAACAAAGAAAATTATATTCAAAAGTGATGCCAGGGAAAATAGAAGCATGAGTATCAATTGAAATGGGTATTCGTTACCGAAAAACAAGAGAAATGTTGATCCACTCAAGACATTAAGAATGAACCAAAGAATGAAATACCTATAAAAAGCAACCTCCAATTTCTTAACAATTGGTTTGAGATTCTCCTTATTTCTTATAACAACTGGCCAAAAGATATTCATGAAGACTATAGCGATCGTTGAGATAACTGTCTGCGATGAAGTGTAATATGCACTATAGACTCCGAGCTCAGCGTTTCCTATATACTTACCAATAAAAACCTTGTCCGAGCTCAGAATGAGGCCGCTTACACCGGCAATTATCAAGAATTTATTGTAATGTAGCAATAACACAACATCATCCCATGTAAAAAAAACAAGTCTTTTCCTCAAAAAATAAAGAGCCGCCACGATAAAGATCGTGGCGCCAGCCATAAGCGAAGCTACGTAATACAAATATGTGAATGTTTCCCGCGAAAGAAAATAAAAAGAGAAAAAGACGAGAATGACAAAAATTGAATCCAGAAATTTCATCGCCGATTGCCTCTTGAAAAAACCGAGTGCTCTCAAGAATGAGTCAAATAATTCCCGAAAAGAAAATATGAGACCAAAGAAAAATATCAGGAGAATTGAAGAATCACTTAAATCGAGTTTATCTCCCAAGAAACCCCTGAAAGCGTAAACGAAAACGAAGAAGACGGCTGCCTGAATGAGCGTTAAAAATATGGACGCACTTAGTAGCGCCTCTTTTTTCTCTTTGTATTTTTGATCTGAGACAAATCGTGTACCACTCGAATTATTCCCTAAGAGAAAAAAGAAGGTTGACGACGTCGCAAGAGAGAGGAAGTAATTATATTCGCCATAACCAACCGGACCAAGAATCCTTCCGGCTGATATGTTTGTTACGAATAAAAGTCCGGAAGTGAGAACACCCAAAAAAAACGAGAAGGAAAGGTTCTCTAAAAAGAGCTTCATTTCATCGCTCATGGCATGATGAAATATCTTTTCATGCAGTTTTTCAGCAAAAACTTTCACTTTCTCTCTAAGCATAAAAAATAAGGGGGTGCATTTACGAAACTTTCCTCGCATCATCGAGAAACCAATCATACGTCGTCCTGATTCCGTCCAGAAGAGCGATCGAATGCATCCATCCGAGGGAACGCAACCTGGTAACATCGAGCCACTTTCTCGGCGTCCCATCCGGTTTTCTGGTATCCCAGATGATCTCACCTTCAAATCCGATCACCGATCGAATTGTTTCCGCGAGTTCCTGTATCGTCACATCTTCTCCCGTTCCAATGTTCACTATTTCCGATCCGTTGTAATGATCCATAAGAAAGACCGCTGCATCCGCAAGATCATCCACATGGAGAAATTCCCGTTTCGGCGAACCCGTTCCCCACAACGTCACCGTCTTCGCACCGGAGACCTTCGCTTCATGAAATTTCCGAATCATCGCCGGAAGCACATGCGACGTTTCAATGTCGAAATTGTCGTTTGGACCATAAAGATTTGTTGGCATAACGGAGATAAAATTCGTGCCATACTGATCATTGAAACTTTGGCACATTTTAATTCCCGCGATCTTTGCAGTAGCATAAGCATCATTTGTTTCTTCAAGAGGACCCGTCATGAGATATTCTTCCCTAATCGGTTGCGGGCAAAGCTTCGGGTAAATACAGGAACTTCCAAGAAAGAGGAGTTTTGTCACACCGTTTTTCCATGCACTATGGACGATATTGTTTTGTATCTGCAAGTTTTCATAGATGAAGTCCGCCTTTTCTTTTTTGTTCGCAAGAATACCGCCAACTTTGGCGGCGGCCAAAAAGACATATTCTGGCTTCCCCCTCTCAAAGAACGCCTCGACATCCGACTGACGAAGCAAATCCAATTCCTCCCTTGTCTTTAAAAGAAGATTGCCATACCCTTTCGCGAGCAGTCTTCGCACGATTGCCGATCCAACCAACCCTCGATGCCCAGCAACGTATATTTTCGATTGTTTCTGCATCATAACGATGAGTCCATGGTCATTATTTCTACTTTATTTTATCAGACGCTGCACAGCTGCAAAATCGGCATCCGTCATCAATTTCACAAGCTCGCGAAACTTCGTTTTCGGCTCCCACCCGAGCTCTTTTTTTGCTTTGGATGGATCACCGATAAGCATATCCACTTCCGCCGGACGAAAATACCTCGGATCGATTCGGATGATCGTTTTCCCCGTCTTCACATCCTTTCCTTCTTCGTTCATGCCACTTCCTTCCCAAGCGATCTTGATACTAAGTATCGCCGCAACCTCCTCGATAAATTCCCTAACTGTATGCATTTCATTGGTCGCAAGAACATAATCATCCGGTCTATCACCTTGTAATATCTTCCACATCCCTTCCACATAATCCTTAGCGTATCCCCAATCTCGCTTTGCGTCGATATTCCCGAGATAGAGCATATCTTCCAGTCCGCATACGATACGGGAAAGTCCTCGGGTTATCTTCCGTGTCACAAACGTCTCGCCGCGTCGAGGCGATTCGTGATTGAAGAGGATACCGTTGCAGGCGAACATCCCATAACTTTCCCGATAATTCTTCGTAATCCAGTACCCATATACCTTCGAGCAAGCGTAGGGAGATCGTGGATAAAAAGGCGTCTTTTCGGTTTGCGGAACCTCCGACACCTTTCCGAACATTTCGGAGCTCGACGCTTGATAGAACTTCGCGCATATTCCAGAATCCTTTATCGCATCCAAAATCCTGACTGTTCCAAGCGCGTCGATATCCCCCGTATATTCCGGTATATCAAAACTCACCCGAACATGACTCTGCGCACCAAGATGATATATTTCATCCGGACGAATTTTCCCGATAAGCCTCGAAATACTGCCTCCATCAGAAAGATCACCGTAATGCAGAAACAGCCGAACATCGTTTATATGCGGATCCTGATAGAGATGATCGATGCGTTCCGTGTTGAAGGTTGAGGCTCTGCGAATCATTCCATGCACTTCATAACCCTTCTCCAAAAGCAATTCGGAAAGATACGATCCATCCTGTCCAGTTATGCCAGTAATAAAAGCTTTTTTCATATATTTTGTAGTAACCATAGAATCCTAAACAACTCCCCTACTTCAACCTTCAACGAGACCTCCTTGGAATCGCATCAGAAGTGCCATTTTAAAGCATTCATAGTATACTCTCATTGAAGATTTTCCAAAAGACAAAGACGTCTGCTCCATGTAGAGAGCGCATGAATATTACTCAACATCCCCTATTTCTCATTTCCCTCCTTCTTGCCGCCTTTTTTTTCAAAGGCGTGTTTTTGGTGGCGCTTTTCCCGATATTCACCGGGCAAGACGAAGCAAGACACTACAACACACTTCAATACTTCAATCAACCGAAAATACCCAACGAAAAGATGACTCACCGTCCTTACATTCAAAACAAAGAAGACTTTTCCGACTACAATTTCTCCGAAGAAATCATCAATACCGGAAAAGCGGCCGGCATTGATGATTTGCGGCACGGGCTTTTTGATACGCAGCCATTCGTCTCGGAAAGCTTTGACGGTCCGAATGAATCGAGTATCACTCAAAAAACATGGAAACCATATAACTTCACTGCACCCGCCGACATTGCCGGAACCGGAAGTTTCTACCATAAAGTTGCGAGCGAAATCGAGTCAGCACTTTCTCAACACGATATTCTCGTTCGATTCTACGCAATTCGCATTTTCTCAGTATTTCTTGGAACCATAGCCGTATTGCTCGCCTTCCTCATTGCGAGAGCGCTCCGATTCGACTTATTCACAAGCACCCTCTTTGCCGCACTCGTCGCTTTCCAACCGAAGTTCTCCATGTACATGACCAATATCAACTACGACGCCCTCCTCATCCCATCGTTTTTCCTCTTTACCTGGGGAGGGGTCTTGAGTCTCCAAAAAGGACTTAACTGGAAGAGCTTCATCGTGATGCTGACAGCAGTGGCAATCGGACTCCTCACCAAGGGAACCGCTATTGTTCTACTCGCGGCATTTCTTGGCATTATCGTTTTTCACATTCTTGCTCTGGCAAGGCGCACCTTCAATGCCACCACTACTATAAAAAGCGTAGGGGTGGCACTCTTCGTTATCGTCGGTATATTCATACTCTCCAGCGGACGATACCACTACACAACACTCATTCCTGTCGGAGATTCACTATCAATCACCATCAGCTCCTTGGAAAGCTACCTCGACAAAAGCCTCACATTCGGGAGATTTGCACTTTCGTCACGTACCTATTGGGGCACGCTCGGATGGAACGACGACTTCTTGGCAAATCATCTCACAGATATACTCTCACGAGTCGAAGGAATTGCCGCGCTTGGCCTCGTGCTCTTTCTCTTCACTAAAAACAAGCCTGATTTCCTTCCGGAGAAATGCTCGGTTATATTTCTTATTGCCATGATCTTGGCACTTCAACTTGGTATTCGAGCCGCAGACTGGAACATATTTGCCCATACCGGGTCGCTCGTTCTCGGCACGCCAGGCAGATACTTCCTCCCTAATTTGGCAACACACATCATACTTGTCTTCATTGGGCTCGGTATGCTTCTCGGAACCCGCGAACGATTTAAGAACGTGCTTATCGGCGGAGTTATCCTGATGTGTTTCTTCTCAATATTTCTCACGCTTGATACGATTCTTCCACGATTCTATCTCTAATATCCGCTATGTTCCCATATCGAACACCAGCACTCTTTCTCACGCTCATTGCCATCTTAACGGCGATTATTGTTGTGAATCTCTCCAATCAGTGGGGATTTCCAGACACTCGATTCCCTCTCAATAAAGGAGAAAAAACAAAGCTTGGCGAAGCGGGAGCGCAACAGACATTCAAGATTGACCGCAATGGGCTCTCGGGCATCAATATCCTCTTCAGTGGCTCGCAGATAGACAATGGTGGAACACTCTCGCTCGCTCTCCTCGATGAGTCGTGTCAGGAAACAATCGTCCGACAGGTACTCCTCGCCAGGTCTCTTGATACCGAGAACTCGTTTCGATTTTCTTTTGCCTCCATTGCCGATTCAAAAGGAAAAACCTTCTGTCTCGATATACATTTTTCCCCCGAGAAAGGATCGAAAAAAGCGGCGATATTCGTTATTCCCAACACGATCCCCGAGAAATCGCTCTCACTCTTCATAAATGGAAAAGCGCGTCCCAATGAATCACTCGCCTTTCGTCCCGTATACAGAAGTGGCAACATTCTTACCGACCTCATTGAGCTCGATCAACGAATATCCCAATACAAACCATGGTTCTTAAAGAGCGCCGCCCTTGCTGGAATAGCGATTCTCTCCGTCGGATTCACCTTCTGGTTTCTTATCCTCATAGCAATCTCCCCATCAAAGCAGAAGCACAAAACAAAAGAATGAAAACTGCCTACGCCTTCTCTTGGTAGCTCGAAAATACTTTCGGGAAACGCTTACACCCTGTAATACTCCCGGTACCATTCAACAAAGTTTTTGATGCCTACATCGATACGCGTCGTCGGTTCCCATCCGAGCGCGCGCAGTTTTGAAATATCCGCAACTGTCGCCGGGACATCGCCCGGCTGCATGGGCATCATCTTCTTCTCAGCTGTCTTCCCGATATTCTCTTCGATAACCTCGATAAATCGTGTCAATTTTTCTTCAGCATCACCGCCAATATTCATAACACCTGTCGGCAAATCAGCATCTAATACCCTTATCGTTCCAGAAACGATATCGTCGATATAGGTAAAGTTTCTCGTCATATTCCCGAAATTGTACACTTCTATCGGCTTTCCTTCAAAAATATTTTTTGTGAAACTAAAAAGGGCCATATCAGGCCGTCCCCACGGACCGTACACCGTGAAGAACCGAAGCCCGGTCGTCGGGAGCTTATACAGATGGCTCCACACGTGAGCAAAGAGCTCATTTGCTTTTTTACTCGCGGCATACGGAGAAACCGGAGCATCAACAGAATCGCTTTCAGCAAATGGTACTTTTTCATTCCCGCCATAAACGGATGATGACGATGCATACACAAAATTCTTTGCATCATGTTTTCGCGCCGCCTCAAGCAATACAAGCGTGCCGTTCACATTCACATCCGCATACAGAAGCGGGTCCTGTATAGAATATCGAACACCCGCCATTGCCGCCAAGTGGACCACTTTCTCTATCTTCTCCTCTTCAAAAATGCTCTCAACTAGTTTCGCATCGCGGATATCGCCCTCGTACAACTTGAAATCAACACCCTTCAAAAAAATAGCGATACGATCCCGCTTGAGTTGCGGATCGTAATAATCATTGAAGTTATCAAGAATCACTACTCGATCACCGCGCTCCACTAAGCGCTTCGTCACTGCTGACCCGATAAATCCAGCACCTCCGGTCACAAGAATATTCATACAGAGAGAATTAGGTATTACGAAGAAATAAGGAGTCGAGAAAACACGCTATCAAGAATGCGGGATTCTCGCTTTCAGGAAGAGGCTGTACTCGCCGTCAGGATCACTATTTGTCGTATAGCACCGAAGAGCAGTCTCTCGAGCCCTCTCCCCCATCTTCCTCCGAAAATCACCATCAGAAATAAGCTGTGATGCTTTTTTATACCAGTCTTCTTCATTCACGGCAATATACCCATCTTCACCATCACGTATTGCCTCTTGAAAAGTTTGCGTCGCCGTAGCGATCGTTGATACGCCGACAATGCCCGCTTCAAAGAATTTCAGTTCGCTCTTCGCCTCACAAAACGGATCGCCGACTTCCAAAGGCGCAATATTGATATCGACGCTTGCAATATTCCGAAAATTCTCAGCACGCGGAACATAAGAAACATGATCAATACGAGTAGTGTACGGTTCGAGCACGCTAGGAAGACTGAGCGGTCCGCCAATAAAGATTCGAAGATACTCAAACTCATCCAGAAGCCGCTTCAAAACAGATGAAACTGTGTCGAAATCCCGATCATGCCCCGTTGACCCGCTAAAATAGCCGATGGTAACAGGAGCAGGAAATGGAAGGTGGGAGATAGAAGATGAAACGACACTGTCTGACTCCTTATTTCTCATTCTTAATTCCACATCCCGCATTCTTAATTCTTCTGTATCCTTTTTTCTTGTCTCAAGAATCGCCTCTGCGATTGTGACATCTTCACAACTCAGGCGATTCGGCACGACAAACACTGGCTTCCCAAAAACACGAAGCCTCTCCGCAAGAAATTCCGTACTCGTTGTTACTCCTGAAATAGCCGAGCTCTTCAGAAATTCAGCGCCGATACCGTTTTGATACTGCTTTCTTTCAAATGCATTCATCGCCTCATAGGCAGCTGTTTGTTTGAAAAGTGCCACGTCAAAAGTAAGATCATCCGTATCAAATATCACAGTCTTTTTCAAAGATTCCAACTGTCGGATAAATGCATCCACAGATGACGTCCACGACGTCCGGTGAAATACAAACACCGAAAACTTCTCGGCAAATCGTGAAAGACGAAGGGTGTCCTGCTGAATCACTCCTGCTCGGAAGCCCTGCAAACGAAGAGATTCCGCAACATGCGCACAACGATAGCGCGCACTATCGCCAACACCGCTCGCTATAAAGAGAACATCTCCGGAGTCAGCCCGACGAAACAGTGTCGGTATTGAAGAAACGATCCTCCGACTCCCATTCACAATTCCGTCTCGCCGAAATACCGACCACGCTTTTCCAAGTTGTACAAGAAGTCGTTCCATACGACAGAAATCTACAGGTACTTCTCCGGATTGATATGCGCGCCCGTCGGAATAAGAAGATCCTTTATACTTGACGACTTTACCACCTCAAACGACTCGCTTGTGTACACGCCAAAGTGCACATGCGGCCCGGTAGAATACCCCGTACTTCCCATAAGACCGATTTTTTCGCCGCGATCAACCTTCTCGCCCTTCTTAACTGACTGCTTACTCAAATGCCCATAGAGCGTTGTCAATCCGTTTTCATGCTCTATGGCAATCCACTTCCCATAGGCATACTTCCCCTCATCACCCATTGCGACTACCTTTCCATCCTCTGCCGCCAGAACCGGCGTGCCCACTGAGTCAGCAAAGTCCACCCCATTGTGAAAGGTATACCACTTCGTAAAGGTCGTCTTGCCATACCCTTGTGTTTTGCGCGGATCCTTCACTGGATACCCGAGAACACCCGAGCTGAAATTCGGAATAGAGCTCAAATCTATCTTCCCAGCCCTCGCCGCATCCAGCTGTTCGATTTCATCTTCTATTTCCTTACGCTGCTTCTCCAAGTCGGAGACGATATCGCTATACTTTGATTGCTCTGCCGCCGCTTGTGCCGCAAGCGTCTCTTTGTTGCGTCGGGAATTTTCCAAATAAGCATTCTGTTGCTCAAGCTGGAACTTCACACTTGCCACTTCCACTTTCTTTGTACTTGCCAAATCGTGTTCGCGCACAAGAGCATTGCGAAGATTCGTTATACTCGAGAGCGTCTCTTTCACGCCCGTTCCCGCCTCGAAAAGGTGATCCCGCCCAAGAATCATCGAATCAAAATCATCCACAGAAGCAAGCAACATTGATGAAACGCCAATAGCCTGCGTCTGAGAATCATAATACGAACGAAGAATACCCGCCAAAATGCCCTTCTGAATACCAATTACTTTTTCCTTCTCCTTCACTCGAGATTCCAACGACTCAATTTGCTGTCCCAAGTCCGCCAATCGCCGCTCATTGCTCGTGATATCGCCTTGCAACACATCCGATTGCGCCGCCAAATTCTCCGCCTGTGCCGCCAGTTGGTCATGTTCCTTATCTTTCAAGTTTACAATTTTCTGGTAGGTTTTTATTTTGTCCTTTAGCTCGTCGAGCACATCTTCCTTTTCATTTTGCGCTTTCTTGAGTGCATCCTCTTGCTCCGGTGTGCGTGTCGCCTGCGCATGAGAAATATTCCGAAATGGAACCAGAGAAAGAGCAAAAGACAGGGCCATCAAGAAAGAAAACCCAAAGAGCAACTCATGCACTGTCTTTCCCAAGAACGCCTTCATCGTTCTAGTCGTAAAGATTTGTACCCCCTGATTATAGCATTTTCTCCAAAAGCGTCTCCGCTTTTTCGATTCTCTCAAGTGTCGACTGCTTCCCAATGACCCAGGCAATTTCATGGGGCGGCGGCGACTGCTTCTCGCCCGAGAGCGCCACACGAAGCGGCCAGAGGAAATCCCCTCGCCTCTCCCCTGCCGTTTCAAGGAGTGTTTTTTCCAGCCGCCCTCGTTCCCATTCATTGTCCGGAATATCTGCAAGCACCGCGAGCATCGTCTCCAGCAACAGTCTCGTTTCCTTGGGAGTATTCTTCTTCCACGGAAGAAACAACGGATCCACCGTCGGCTCAACAAAGAGAAATTTTGACGATTCACCAACATCGGAGAGTTTTTGCAGTCGGTCCTGTTCGATAACCAATACCCGCGCTACATATTCCGATTCTTTCCGGCTATCTTCGACAGACTCGAACCACGTCTTTTGTCGCAAAAACGGGAGCGCTCTCGTGAATAATTCTTCAGCTGAGAGGTTCTTAATATACTGCGCATTGAGCCAGTCAAGCTTCTTCCCATCAAAGACCGCTCCACCCTTGTGAACATGGGCAAGATCAAACTCATCTACCAATTCACGAAGTGAAAAAATTTCCTGAGTCTTCCCCTCGCCAGGATTCCACCCCAAAAGCGCCACAAAATTGAGAAGCGCCTCAGGAAGATACCCCTTCGCCAAATAATCCTCAACCGCTACATCGCCCTGCCGCTTCGAGAGCTTCGAGCGATCGGGATTGAGGAGAAGCGGCAAGTGCGAAAACTGCGGAATATTCCATCCAAACGCTTCATAGAGCAAAATATGCTTCGGCGTCGACGGCAACCACTCTTCACCGCGAATCACATGCGTGATACCCATCAAATGATCATCCACTACGTTTGCCAAGTGATAGGTTGGAAATCCGTCCGACTTAAGGAGCACCTGATCATCAATCGTCTCCCGTAAAAACGAAACTTTCCCGCGCACGGCATCATCAAAAGTGATGTTCCCATCCCCTCCATCAACGCGCAGCCGAACCACATACGACGCATCTTCTATCAATTTCTTCGAAACCTCTTCCTTCGACAGATTTCGACACCGCCCGTCATATCGCGTCGGCTCTTTGCGCGCCTCTTGCTCTTTCCGCACCGCCTCGAGTCGTTCCGCACTGCAAAAGCACCGATATGCCCTCCCCTTATCAATCAATTCTTCGGCATGCTTCCGGTATATATCCAGCCGCGCGGACTGAACATACGGACCGCACATCCCCTTTTCTGTCGTCCCCCATCTTCCGTTTTCCGCTTTCCCCACCAATCCCTCATCCCAGTCAAAAAACAATCCGAGCGTCCCCAACAATTTCTCGACCGCATCCTCAACCAGTCGCTTCCGATCGGTATCTTCAATACGAAGAATAAACGTGCCTCCGCACTTCCGTGCAAAGAGATAATTATACAAAGCCGTCCGCAAGCTCCCCACATGCAAATACCCCGTCGGCGACGGCGCAAACCGCACCCGAACTTTTTTGTCATCCATAAATATTCAGTTTCTTCTTAACATACGACGCTTCCACTTCAGAATCAAAGAAATGATTTTTATCTTTGGAGTACCATCACCAGACGAGGTTCGCCATCACCCCAATAATTTTCTTTTCGGGATTCAATAACAAATCCAAAAGACCGGTACAGCTTCTGCGCAATCATATTGTCCGGATGAGTAACCAAATCGATCCTCTTCATATCTTTCAAATCCTCTTCCAAAATCTTGCTCAACACCTCACGTCCGATACCTTGCCCCTGAAAACGAGGTGCCACAACAAGTCCGCTTATATGAGCAATGTTTTCGCCTTTTCTTTCATATGAAACATTTCCCACTATCTCACCGCCCTTTTCAATAAGATAGACAGAACCTTTCCGCATCTCTTCATTCCATTCGTCTTCCTTGACCATCGGCGAATAAATGCACGTTCCCGAGACTTTGTTCTCAATATCCAGAAGCAGAGGAATATCAGTATGCGTCGCCTCTTTCAAATGAACCGGCAGAGGTGTATTCATAAGAAAATCACAAAGTACCGAACAAGGGAATACAATAACCGCTCGGAATATCCTTCGCCACCGCGACGGCTGGACAAGAAGCCGCCAGAGCCACTCAAATCCGAATATTCGAAGTAATTTCGGAGCTCGAGAGATCTTTCCGGTCAGGAAGTCAAAAGCCCCTCCCACTCCCATTGCCAGTTTCACATGTTCCGCACGTCCCCGCAAGGACTCGAGGAAATATTCCTGCTCCGGTGCTCCGAAGTTGGAGAAGACAATAGAAGTGTTGATTGTTGATTGTTGATTGTTGATCGGCAAAGCAAATTCCTCCCCCGTCACTTTCAATCTCGGGTATTTCTTGAGAAGTGCGGTTTGAATTTCATCAAGCGATGAAAGTCCATCTTTCCTAATGGCAAGAAACATGGAAAAATTTCGTTTCTCTGCTTCTTTCAGAATCTCATGAAGTATATCCGCACCTGGAAATCGATCGATGTGTTTTCCGGAAAGCCACCCCGCAATCGTAATGCCGATACCATCCGCAACGCGCACATCCGCCTGAAGAAGATTCGCATGAAATTGCTTACTTTCTCTTGCGAGCAAGAGAAATTCCGGCCCGACGGTTGCAATCCGATGGAAAGCATTCCCTGAAAGCCAGCGCGTTACGCCGTCACGCACTTCTCCGCGCGACACGAGCGATAGAGGTATTCCGAAAATGGAGAATGTGCTCAAATTCATGTATTCCAAAAACAGCAAAGCATTCGTCATCCCGACCGAAGCGACGAAGGAGCGAAGCGGAAAAATCCAAAACCGTATTGGTTATGAGGCCCCTCTGTTTCGGTCGGGAGGACATAGGTACGGTCGGGATAATCAATGCAACCCGCATTACTCCTCCCCCAGAGGGAATTCTTCCAGCACTTCATAGTGCAAACCTTCCGCTTTTGAAAACGTGCTCTCGAAGAGCGTGAGACTCGAAACAGGAATTGAAACTCGCCAGGATGAGGCGAGGATAGGCTTCTCACGAAGCGCCTCCCACTTCTCTTTGCGGATGCGAGCAAGCGTGATATGCGGACGGAAATGCTTTCGAGGCGCTGTCGCCATATCCAATGCCTCTTCAAGTCGATTTGCCAGCAAAAGCAATTCCGCACTTTCTTCTCCCGAAAACCACAGCATATTTCCCTTCTCCGAAGCATCGCCCTCCTTGTGTGAGAAATCTATTGTGTCAAGCGCCACATCGAACGATTCAGTAGCCAGACACACCTCAGCAATGCGCGACACGATCTCGGAAATATCCTCATCGCCTCGAAATCCCAGGAAAAGCACCGTCACGTGCAAATTCCGCTCTTTGGTAAGACGAAGCGGCAGAGATGTCCATTTTTCCATCCGTACCGAGAGCCGCCTCGCCACTTCCGCCGGGATACGAACTCCCAAGAATATTTTCCGCGCCTTCATAGCCTTATTTTTCAATATCCCGAAGAGCTTCAAAAAGCCTTTTCTCCTCGCGCGAAAGATGCTTCGGAACACGCACCGTCACCGTCACCAAGTGATCTCCTCTCCCCCACGAACTCCCTACCGGAAGAAGCCCTTTGCTCCGAATGCGAAACACCTCGCCCGACTGCGTGCCGGCAGGAACTTTCATAGATACCAATCCATCAATTGTCTCGACATCCACCGTATCGCCAAGCGCCGCTCGCACAGCAGAGACAGAAATATTCGAAAGCACATCATTGCCTCGTCGCGAAAAGACCGGGTGCGGTCGCACATGCACCGAAACCAAAAGATCGCCCGGCTGGCTCCCCGCCTCTCCCGCCTCGCCCTCACCCGAAAGCGAAAGCATCTGCCCATCCTCGATACCGGCCGGGATATCCAACGGAATTTCATCGGTTTTTTTCACACGTCCCGAACCGCGACACTCCAGACATTTCTCCGCATACACTTTCCCGCGCCCACCGCAATCGCCACACACTTCCGCTTGCTGAAATGTCCCTAAGATACTCCGTACCGTTCGCCTCACTTGTCCGGCGCCATGACATGTCGGACAGTTTTGCTCTTTCGACCCGCGCTTGCCGCCCGTGCCTGAACACAAAGAGCACGCCACTTCTCGTCGAAGCGAGAGCGTTTTCCGCACGCCAGCCGCCATTTCCTCAAATGAAATTTCAACGTCTACCTGAATGTCAGATCCGCGCCGCCGCGACCGACTGCCTCTTGACCGGCCGCCACCGAAAATATCCGAGAAAATATCTTCGAAACCCCCCTCAAAATGAAAGTTGCCATTCGAGAATCCCTCGAAGCCGCGGCCGAAATCGAAACCGCCAAACCCGGCACCTCCGCCGCCACCCTGCGAGAACGTCTCGCCGAACTGGTCATACTGCGCCCGCTTCTCTTTATTCGAAAGCACCTGGTACGCCTCATTGATCTCCTTGAACTTTGCCTCGTCGCCACCCTTTTTATCCGGATGATGCGCATGTGCGAGCTTTCGATACGCCTTCTTAATCTCGTCCGCCGACGCCCCTCGGGCAACACCAAGTGTCTGATAGTAATCCTTCGCCATAGTCAGAAAGTATACAAGCAATGCTTTCAGTCTACCCCAAACTCAAAAAATTAGCAATCACCAAAAGTGAGTGCTAATTCCAAAGACTGCAGAGATACATTTACGAAAAAGAGCGAACTACAAGCGCTATATTGCTGTTATCGCTTAGTAATTTTATCAAAATTGAACATGAAGTTCTTGTTGTTCAAATCATGCTCCCATATTCGTATTACGTTCCACCCGAGTTTTTTGTAGTGGAGAGTAACCTCTTTGTCCCGTTCCTTATTTCGGGAAATCTTCTTCATCCAAAATTCTTTTCGAGTTTCCGGAATAGAACCATGTCTCTGGCATCCGTGCCAGAAGCATGAATCCAAAAATAGCACAGTTTTGTATTTTGGTAGAACTAGATCGGGTTTACCATGATATTTCTTTGAATTTTTTAAGTATCTGAATCCCCGCTTCCAAAGTTTCTTTCTAAAATCAACCTCGATTTTACTATCCTTACTCTTAACTTTAGACATTATCTCACTCCGCTTCCTGTCCGTGTAAATGTCCATATAAAGACCTACAGCACAACTGCATTATCTAACCTGTAATACAGGTGAGAAAGTAGTGCAAGCGCATCCAGACAATCACGGTCAGTATATAATCCTGACTGTCCCAAATCTTCAACCTCTTCATGTGAAATTGGATCTCTGAATGCGTCCCACATTGCGAGTGCAAGCATTCTATGACCTTCAGTGATATTTTTGACAGTATCAGCCTCAAACGAATCGCCGTTTGGCTTACTAAAAGCATCGGTAACTGACATTTTTGGATTTTTGAGCGCAAACACATTTTCGATCAGGTTTCGGTCCGTGATCGTAGAGCTGGATTTTGCCTTTAGATTATTTATGTACTTTTTTACTCCTTCGAACACAGCGGTGTAGTAGTTGCCATCCTTATAATAACGAAAGGCCAAAGTCTTTAATTCGGGGTGTAGGTTTCTCCAGTGAAAATATGGATATGGCTTAATGATTTTCTGCAATCCTTTCAAGCTGCTTGTGAGATCGTCATCTGCAAGTTCAGATTCACTAAGTAGGGCGCCGATAACGGGGTCAAGATCATCCTTTATTTCTTCTGGAATGTGGCTTCGCCATTCGCCAATACTCATTCCTGTTCGTTTTTCGGCTTCTTCTGCACGCAAATCTGCTCGTTTTCTGCGCCAATCTCGTTCAAGCGAATTAATCATCCTTTGTAGACACAGTTTAAGTTTCTGCATCTCAGGATGACCCCAGTTGAGAGCTTGACGGTTTGTCGATATCACATCTTCGTCTAGCTCATCTATATAGTCCACTTCAAGCCAGCCAGTCAAATACGAAAAGAAGTGGCTTGATGTGCTGTCAGAAAAGTATTCCGGAAGATTAACGAGCTTTTTGCGAGAAAATAACGTAATACCTCGCATATTTGTACGAGGTGAAATTGGTTTCTTTGTTGCAATCAAATGTCCTGATATCTTATCTTTTACTTCGCATTCCCATTCTTCTGCCAGATCATTGGGGATACTCCACTCAACCTCCTTATCCAAATCGTTGTATTTTCGTTCGTTCTCAACCGGCACTGTATCACCATCGTTAAGTTGTATAGAAATTCCAAAATCCTCGTCCACAATGAACATTTTTGATAGACTATTGGCTACTTCTTCAGCATCAAAATCCGATTCGCGTTGGATTTCTCTCAGCATAACGGTGGTTCCCATCTCATCTCCACAATCTTCATCATTGATAACAACTGTTGGGTGGTACTCTTTTTCTTCAGCTTGAATTTCATCCCATCGAAGCTTGAATGTATTATGCTTACCGGCTTTCTTTGTGGATATTTCCACTTCGTGAGCTATGCCAAAAAATGATAGTTTTCCTAAACCTTTTTTGCCAATTATCTTTCGGCCGCCTGGACTAACATCTGTTTGATCCTCGTGACGACGGTCGCGGCCAATCATCAGAAACTTTTCGTCAATTTCTTGAAACGTCATTCCATGACCATCGTCTGACACAACAATTTCTTTATTCGTGCCGTCGTCCAGAAGATGAATATGTACTTGTTCCGCATCCGCATCATACGCATTAGCAACAAGCTCTGCCAATACGGGTGGCAAAGTTGAATATAGCCGAACGCCCAGGTGCTTTATGGTGCGCGGATCGAATTTCATTGTCAGTGTTGGCTCAGGCATTGGACTTTACGTTACCATCAACAGACTTTATGATTTGCTCACCCAAGATTCTTGCAAACTCGGGAGGAACTGCATTACCAATCATTTTGGCAACATCCGCTGTGTTTGCGCTGATAAACTCGTAACTTTTCGGAAAGGTTTGCAGTGTTGCTCCTTCGCGAAGTGAAATGCCTCGATCCTCTTCTGGATGAGCGAACCGACCATTGCTGATGCTATAAAACTTGGTGGTGATTGTGGGAGAAGGTTTGTCCCACCACATACGACCGTAAGTATCAGAGAATTTCTTTTTCTTGCCGTCATCAGATGAGAAACAGGCGAGCGCATGGCTTTTCTTGCTTTGCCAAACACTGCGATCCCCTCCATCCTTTGGCGTCATCCTCAAACGATCCAGGTTCTTTTTGCTCAAGCCGGCCACGGTGTGCATCCGCTTTGTTCCATCTTTATGTCCGGCAACCACTACCGCAAACCCATTGTTCACGCCGATAGCATCCCTGACCGTTCTACGCTTTTTTATTGGTTTTGGCAACTCGACACCGGCTACCCGCGAGGCCAACAGCGTAAAGCGTCGACGTCTTTGCGGAATGCCATACTCAGACATATTCACAACATGAAAATCATTGAACTTGTACCCGATTTTCTCGATCGACTTTATAAATGAATTTATGGGACCGCCTTTTTTCGAAGAAGAAATCCCCGGGACGTTCTCCACCAAAATATATCCGGGCATGAAGTATTCAACGTATTTCTGAAAATCGAGAATAAGATTTTTTGTCTTCTCAGACCTCTTCTTGCTCGTGCGGATAATACTCCAGAATTGACACGGAGCGCATCCGGCAAACAGAAGATTATCATCACCTCTCCTTAAATTCAAATCTTTCTCCATGCCCTTTGGTGAATAGCTAGTCACATCTCTATCCAAAAACACCGCCCCCGGATTGTTTTTTTCATATGTTTCTTTACAGATACTATCGTTATCTACCCCTGCAATCACATTAATACCAGCCATGCGTAGACCATACGTAAGACCACCAGCACCTGAAAAGAAATCCACTGCTTTAATTCTTCCATTTTTTACCACTTTAAGAGGGTTCGACATCGACATATCTTTCATTTACATAGAATCAAACCAAATCACGAAAATCAAAAAGCCTGCACCCAAGATACATCCAGATTGTACCACTAAACACATTGCCACTCTCAAGAGAGTATGTCCGAGGCGATAAAGCGAAAAAAATTTAAAAAATGTAGCCTACAATCCATTTTTGGCTTTATTCTTCACATGCTCCTCGAAGGTTTTGGAGAAGAAGGTTTGGCCGGTTTGAGGGTTATTGAGGAAGAAGTAGTAGTCGTTGGCGATCGGGAAGAGCGCGGCGCGAAGCGAGACAAGTCCCGGATTCGATATGGGTCCGGGCGGAAGCCCCTTGTTGGCGTAGGTATTGTAGGGCGAATCGACGGCGATATCTTCGGCGGAATGCTGAATCTTTGTCGCGCCGCCTCGCGCGTACTGCACCGTCGCATCACTCTCAAGCGCGTGCCCATCGGCAAGCCGTCGCCAAAAGAGATCGCTCACCATTCCCCGTTCGCGTACGATATCTTCCGCAGACTGTCTCGCCGTGCCGATCTCCCGCTCGACGATACTCGCCATCGTCACAATCTCGAGAATACTCTTCCCTTGTCGCATCGTCTCCGTTTGCATATCAGCTGTGAAGCGCGTCTCGAAATTCCGAAGCATTTTCGAAATGATATCCTCCGGAGTCGCCGAGAGAAGAAACGTGTACGTATCCGGAAAGAGAAATCCCTCGAGCGACGCGCGCTCCGGCACACCCGCCAGCACCGGATATTTCTCACGCCACTCAGCAAGCGGGTTCGTAACCAGCGCCAAGAATCCATTGCCGTCAAACTCGTTCGCCGAGAGTCGAGCGGCCATCTGTTGAGCCGTCCATCCTTCGGGGAATGTCAGCGTGATCTCCTTTGGCTTCCCGTCATTCAAGAGGAATATCGTCACCACTTCCGGCGAGGTGAGTTTTCCGGGGATTACAAAATCCCCTGCATGAATCTTTCCTCGGAGACCCCCCAGCCACGCGCTCCACAAGAAATACCATCGTGATACCACAAGATGCTCGCTCTCAAGGCGATTCGCTACCGAGAACACGTTTTCATGCTCATTGATATGAAAGAGCCGCTCCCCAACAAATTCGCTCTGTACTGATTTCGCTCGATAGACAAAAACACCAGCACCAATGCCAGCAAAAATACACAACCCAAGGAATCCAAACAAAAGCCTCCTGAGCACAAGATTATTCTAATTCTTTCCGCATATCTTCAAGCCATTGCTCCAGTGTTTTTCCATTTTGAGCCGCCAATGTTCTTTGCTCATCCATCCATCCGGGGACCTCGGAATCCACTATTACTTGAAATCGTTTCGCCCGTTTTTCATCCTCCTCTGTCCAGCCTGCCGGTCTCTTTCCTCTCTTAGAAGCTAATAAAGTTTTCCACTCTTCCACTTCATTTGTTAGCTTCCGCTGGAATTGTATCCAGCTTTCTAGTGACATTCCTGAAGATTGTGCCAGCCGTCTTTGTTCTTCAATTGGAAGGTCCAAAACATCCTGAACTTTTCGATTTTCTTTGTGCCCTATCCATAAGCTCTTTCCTATTGTTTGTTCAAATGATTCCCTTTCAAGAACAGCTAATTCCTTTTGACGTTTATTTAATCGGTAAATCCAGAACAGTGTGCATAGCGACATTTGTCATATATACCCGTGAGCTCTCCACTCAACTGATTGTCGACTTTCGACTCAACAACACATCTCGAATATCTCTGCGCTCAAATCCCCATCACCTGCACCACAACATCGCGCTTCCTGGCGCCATCAAACTCGAGTGCGAAAATACTTTGGAGCGGCGAGAGAATAAGATCGCCGCGCTCGATCAGCACCGTCTCACTCGATCCGACAAGCAGCGCCTTGCAGTGCGAATGCCCATTGCTCCGCCCGTCGGAAGGGCGCTCCTTGCGAAGCTCGAAGAGATCATGCGAGTAGTGATCGTCGATCGGCGCCACTTTGTAGAGAATACGCATGAAGTCCTGCAAAAGAAGCGGCTCGTTGTGATTGATCACAACGCTCATTGTCGTATGCGCCGAAAATACCGTCACCTGCCCCTGCCGAATACCTGATTCGCGCACGATATCGCGCACACGATCCGTAATATCCACGAAGTCGATCTGCGTCCGACTCTCAAAGGGAACGACCTGTTTGTGTATTCTCATACCCTCCTCTTTTGTGTTTTATGCTTTCGACAGAGCATCTTTGAGCACATCCTTCTGTTGAAGACCCAAAAACTCTTTCACGACTTTCCCGCCTTTGAAAATCTTGAGACTCGGAATAGACATGATGCCATATTCTGAAGCGCGTTTCGGATTCTCATCCACATCGAGCTTGCCCACCTTTGCCGTCGATTTCACTTCCTCGGCGAGTTCTTCAATCACCGGACCCATCGCCTGACACGGGCCACACCACTGCGCCCAAAAATCCACCAATACCGGCTGCTCACTCTTCAACACCTCTTCCTCGAAATTATCGTCAGTAAATGTATGTGCCATACTACTTGAAATTATTTGATACGATACGTATTGTCTCATTTGCAACATCATCGGAACAACAAAAGACAAGGAAACAAACTGAGAATACCAGGCTAATGGGATTTCTGGAGAATGTTTCCGCCCTTTCCTTCGCCACCAAGGAAATCTGATAACTCATGCGCAAACACTCCGTCGCGCTTGCCAATCCAGGCCAAGAGCATTGCGGCATGTTCTTTTTCTTCGTCCCGATTGTGCTCGAGAATACCTCGAAGTTCTTCGTCAGTCGCTATCTCGGCGCGCTGATTGTACCAGTCAATCGCCTCCAACTCTTCTCGCAGAGAATCGATCGCCCGTTTCATATCAAGCGCCTCGGAGCTCAACTTCCCTCGCTCTTCATGCAGCATAGGCGTGTCATTATTCGGATTATCCCCCTCAGTATCACCAGTATATCACAGAGAAGAATCGACAGAAAAGACCCGCCGCTATCCATCATTCTTCCGGAGAACATCGAGAAATGCTTGCGGAGGAATTGTCACGCCGCCAATCGCGCGCATCTTTTTCTTTCCTTTCTTCTGTTTTTCGAGAAGCTTGCGTTTCCTGGTCACATCGCCACCATAGAGCTTTGCGATCACATCTTTTCGAAAGGCCGATATCGTCTCGCGCGCAATAACCTTGCCACCCACAGCCGCCTGGATAGCAACGGCAAAATTATGCCGAGGAATCACCGTTTTCAATTTCTCAACCGTCTCTTTCCCTTCTGAGAACGCTCGGGATTTCGGCACCATACGGGAAAACGCCTCAACCGGCTCATTCGCGACAATGATGTCCAGACGGACCACGTCCGATTTCCGGTAACCGATCGGCTCGTAGTTCATCGATGCAAACCCCGATGAAACACTTTTCAGCCGATCGTGAAAACTCACGATCACATCCATGAGTGGCGCGTCGAAGGTCAGCAACACACGCTCTTCATCAAGATACTCCGTATTCCGATACTCTGCGCGAATCGATGCCGAGAGATCCATGAGCGCTCCCAGGAACGATGTGGGTGCCACCACCTTGAGATCGACATACGGTTCATATATTGCTTCAATCGATGCCGGGTCCGGCATATCCATAGGAGAATACAACGGCACGCGACCTTCTTTTCCGCGCAATTCCAGCTCATAAATAACCGAGGGCGTTGTTATTGTTGGCGTAATTTCAAATTCACGCTCAAGTCGCGCCTGCACTATTTCGAGATGGAGCAGTCCCAAAAATCCGCATCGGAATCCTCGCCCGAGCGCCACATTACTCTCCGGTTCGAATGCAAATGCCGCATCATTCAATTTCAATTTATCCAACGCATCGCGCATCTCCGCATAGTCATCACCATCAACCGGATAGAGACTCGCATACACCATCGGTTTCACATCCTGATAACCGGGCAACGCCTCAACCGTTCCCACGCCCGATTGTCGGTCACCGCGAATAGCGATTGTAATAGTATCTCCGACACGACAGGAGGCCACATCTTTTTGTCCCGTCGCCAAGTAGCCGATATCGCCTGCGGACAACTCGCCAACCGGCACAAGCTCCGGCTTCATAATACCCGCCTCAATCGCCAAGCTCTCAGTCGATGTCGCCATCATGCGAAGCACATCATCCCGACGAACCATGCCGTCCACAATACGCACCGATGCCACAACACCCTTATACGTATTGTAAGCGGAATCGAAAATAAGCGCGCGAAGCGGTTCGTCCCTGTTTCCTCGAGGCGCTGGCACGCGTTCAACAACAGCGCGCAAAATATCCGAGACCCCCAAACCCGTCTTTCCGGACGCCAAGAGAATGTCCGTTTCGAGACACCCGAGCACATGGAGGATTTCTTTTTTTGTCTTTTCAACATTTGCCGCCGGCAAATCCACTTTGTTGATGACCGGGATAATTTCAAGCCCCTCTTCGATTGCCAGGTAGAGATTCGCCAGCGTTTGCGCCTGCACACCCTTGGTTGCATCTACCAAGAGAATCGCACCCTCAACCGCCGCCAGAGACCGCGACACTTCGTAATGAAAATCCACATGTCCCGGCGTATCGATAAGATTCAGCACGTACTTCCCAAAAGGAATAGTGGAGACATCCTTCTTGCGGCTTCTGGATTCCTGATTCCCCGCCTCAGATTTATCATTCTCTCCTCCCAAATTCTTACCGCCTACCTTTGCCTGATACTCATACTCCATCCGAACCGGCTGAAGCTTTATTGTAATACCGCGCTCGCGCTCCAGATCCATCTGATCCAGAAGTTGCGCTTTCATCTTCCGCTTCTCGACTGTTGCCGTCTCTTCCAAGAGCCGATCTGCCAAAGTCGACTTCCCATGGTCGATATGCGCGATAATGCAGAAATTTCTAATAAACCGCTGGTCCATATTTCCCCTTACTCAAAACAAAAAGAAGCTTCTTACAGCTCCTTCACAGTAATATAGACCCCCGAAAAAGGCAATCGCAACCGTCTCTTCGTCACACCACCGGGCGAGCGGATTCTTCTTCGGCTTCTTTGAGAAGTTGGGGTTGTCTCAAGAAGCGAGAGACAATGAAGCAGCGAACGCTTTCGAGTTCCTCTATTTTGAGAAGCCAAGAAGCCGCGATAAATGCGGCAATACCAAGCGCTCCGGACAATACCAACTCCGAGAAAACATCGAAAAACGTATCTAACTCGACGTTTCCAAGTCCGAAAAAAAACTTGCCCGCCTGCACGGCAAGCAAGGCGGCAAGAGATGCGATCGTCACCTTACTAAAAGACATGAGAAACGATCGATCATCCCATCCCTCGACTCGCCTCCGAAGAAACACGTAGAGAAGAAACGCATTCGCCACACTTGCAATAGAAAAGGACAGAGCGAGCGAGAGTGCGCCCCACTCCCCAACAAAGACAGCCAGAATGGCAATATGAATCGCCTCAGAGAAAGCGGCAAGGAGAAGCGGCGTCTTGGTATCTTGCAAAGAGAAAAATGCTCGAGCAAAGAGCGGGATAAGACTCTGCGCAAAGAGACTAATCGACAAGACGCCGAGTATTTCAAATGTCATACGCGTATCCTCCCAGTCGAAGTGTCCCGTTCCCAGTATGACGCGCACGATCTGCGCGCGAAGCGCAATCATCATAAAACTCACCGGGATCACAAAGAACAATACTTTTCTCGATGTTTTCAAAAGCATATCGGAGAATCGACGGCGTTCATCCTTAGCGGCGAATCCGGAAAGCGTTGGAAACGCCGCGAGAGAGAACGCCACACCAAAAAGTCCCAAAGGAACGCTTTGAATATTATTGGCAAGCGTAAAAGCGGCGAGCGTCCCGGAAGCAAGTGCGGACGCAAAAAATGTCACAACAAGAAAACTCACCTGTCCCACTGCAATCCCCAACGAACGCGGCACCATCAGTCGTACCACCCGCCAAACTTCTCGGCTCACCGCCGAAGCGGCATGAAACGAAAATTGAAATCCCGCTTTTCGTACGCTTGGGTACTGCACCAACGCATGGAATATCGTTCCCAGGACGACGCCCATGGCAAGACCGATCGGACCGAAAAACCGCGCAAAAATAACCGCACCGAGAATGATGCCGACATTGTAGAAAACCGGCGCCAAAGAAAAAACAATGAAATTTCGAAAAGAGACCAGCACGCTCCCAAAAACAGCGCTTACTCCAAGAAATATCGGCCCGATCAGCATCACGCGAGTGAGATTCGTAGCAAGAAGCTGTTTCTCCGGTGAAAAACCCGGAACAATCGCCCGCATTATCGGCCCCGCAAAAATAGCCGAGAGCACAGACACTGCGCCAAGCAAAATAATGAGCAACAAAAATACTCCGCCAGCAAGATCCCACGCGGATTGCTCGCTCTTCTTCTCGCGCAGCTCGGTAAAGACCGGCACAAATGCCGCCGAGAGCGCTCCGGCAACAAGCAGTCCGTAGAGAAAATCCGGGATACGAAACGCGGCGTAATACGCATCAAGCACATCACCCGCACCGAATGTTCCCGCAAGAATTCGATCCCGGACAAAGCCAAGCAATCGACTTGCTATACCAAAGACAGCAATCACCAATGCCGCGCCACTCACCGTCCTGTTTGCTCTCCCATGAAACAAAGAAACAAGCAGCCTCCGTACCCGAAATAAAATCCCCCTCATACGCGAAAAGTATTACCGATCCTTCTCCGAAAAGAGAATGCCAGCAAACCGATCATATTGCAAATCAGACTGCCAACGAACGCCATGCTCGAACGGTACCAGATTTCCCTCCGATTGCCAAACATTTTCAAATCGTTCCGGAAAGAGTATTTCGGAATCGAGAGAGCTCCCTCGCGAACCGGATTGTTTCTGGAATACGATTGAATACGAATCAAGCGAATTGTCCGATCGATGCGGATCAACACGAAATGGAAGAAGATACGCGTACGTCACCTCGACGCTTTCGCCCGGACTCACATAAACCCAATTTCCAAACACCGTTTTCCCGGCATCTTCAGAAATACGGGTACCGGATACGGGATCGATTCGCATTCCCATTCGCTCGCGCTCAACGTCCTGATCACGTGCAAAATGAAGTCTATCATAATCAAGTGGCGGTTCTACGGTCTCGCGAGTATACCCATCAGCGGAAACAAGCGTCGACCCGAGCGGCACATAGACTCGCATATAATCGGCATTCACCCGATCCCACCACTCCCGATCGGTATGTCCGCCCATATGCGTCCGCTTCACCGTCACCGTGTCAAGTACGCTTCCGTCATCGCGGATATCCGCTCGATGCGAAATCAATTCATCTATCACGCCGTCTGTTTTGTACCCGTTTATATTGGAATGAATCACACTCAAATAGTCCCGATCCGAAGAAAGCACTTCGCCAGACCACCCAACATTTCTGACAAGCCGTTCCATGTCGCTATTGCGAAAATAGAACAGCATATGTTTTTCCGAAAGTCCCTCCTCTACAGCCGACAAGGCTTTTCCGAACGCTCCCGGAACAGCCTGCTCTCCAAAGATTCGATCGAGCAATATCGGTGCTAAATCCGAGAGGATCTGCTTTGGTTTATTTTCCTCTTTATCATACGCAACCTCAACCTGATACTGGATAGTCTCCAGGAAATTATCCGCATCAACAGTCACGCCATACGCATCCATGCGAATCGGTCCGGTAATAGCGAGAAACTTTCGAAGAATCTCCGGCGTAAACGCAATAACGCCATCAACTGTCGGACCGCCCGTCTTTTCATAAAATGAAATTGCTTTCTCCGCAGAAACCGGAAAATCAGGAAACCAATTGCTGTCATGCAGACTCCAGCCAGCGCTGATTTTCTGTATCGGTTCCGGTGGAACAATGTCCGTATGCAGCTGACCATCCGGGTTGAATATGCCATCAACAAAAAATTTTCGAACCTGCCCGTCATTCACATCAAGAAACGCATAGCTCCCAATAAACCCGCCAGTTGCTCGCATTTCTTGATTGTTTTCAAAAAGAAATAAAAACTTCCGCGGTCCATTTCCACCAAGAACATCCGCCAAGATATCACCATGATCAAGAAAGAGCCGCATGCCGGAGAGCGCTTCCGGCAACTTTGTCTTCAGTGATAAGAATTGTTCCCGCTTGTCTTCCGGAAGATCTGCCACAGAAACTTTGCCGAGACTTTCCAGCGCGCTCGAAAGAAGCGTGTCCGCACGTTCAATTGCCCCGCGCGTTTCTCGAAACACTGAAAGAAATGAAACATTTCGATCGCCGGATAGGGGATTTCCGAGCGAAAAAATCGAACCGCCGACCGTCGACATCGCCTCGCCCGCTGCCGAAATATCTCGAGCCGCATCCACGAGGTACTTTCCCGACGATAGCTTGGAAACAAGCGGAAGAAACCGCGCCGCCTCGATAACAGTGCCGTTCCACGACGCGAACAGGTCGGACGCGGTCGAGAAAGAGACGAATGCTTCCTGAAACAATTGACCCGATTTCGAAAAGTCCTTCGACTTCGCCGTCTCAACCGCTTGTGAAAGCTCTTCGTAACCATCGGTACTCACACCCAGCACTTCTCCCTTCATCTTCATCCCTCGCGCAAAGAGTCCGACTCCAAGCCACGCACCTCCTGCAAGCAGGAGAAGTAAAACGAGAATGGTAAGAAATCGACCGCGGTCGGCAACAACTCCGAATATCTTCGAAAAAGAAGAGAGCGACGAAGCAAAAGAGAACCACCAAGAAGATAGCTTCTCCCGAGATGATCTCATTGACCGATTGCTGGAAGAGGCCGATTGACCCCGTGAAGAAACAGCATGTTGCACTCTCTCAAGCGAATGCTCCCCCTTCCCGTCCATTTCCTCGCTTGGTTTACCAGAAACTGATACCGGAGCCACATGTAACAGATGAGGCTGACTTCGCCCAGAAAAGCGACGATTCCGAAGAGTAGAGGGTGGATATTCCCTTGGCCTTGATATACCACCAGCCTTATTCGGCAGAGCTGAAAGAGAGGCACCCATTGCAGGCGCCCTCCGCTTCACCGCCCGAATATCCGACATGCGTTGAGCAACAGGCGTCCTCATGATTGTGAGATAAGGAAGATCCTGAAAACCAAATACAAAGTAAGAAACAGCCTTTCTTGTGTTACCGTTTTTCTGAACACGATCGATATACTGCAAGTGTCTCACGAGCCATCCGTGCCCAAGAGAAGTCACTAGTCCGAGCAAACCCCCGATTGCGAAGCAGCGCTCGAAGTGCCGCATCATTCCAGACAGATATCAGTGCTGACCGCAGAGATAGTATATCGTACGGATCAAAGAAAAGCGCCGCATCACCAAGTATTTCCGGAAACACCGTCGCACGAGCCGCAAGAACCGGCGATCCCTTTGCCATCGCCTCAAGCGGAGGCAGTCCAAAACCTTCACACAGCGAGGGAAATACCGAAACGCGCGCATATCGGTATAAAAGATCAAGGTGCGTATCGGAAACCACTCCTGCAAAAATCACTCTATCCATACCCCGGCGCTTCGCGTATGCCCTAAGTCGGCGATAGAAGTAATCCTTTCCACCCACCAAAATAAGACGTGCTGACTTATCCGGAAACGAGTCGAATGCAGACAGTAACACCTCGAGATTCTTGTGAGGATACGCATTGCCAACATACAGCGCATACGGCTTCAGTGTAGCATAGAATGAACCGCTCTTCACTGCCCTGGAATCCTCTTCGGATAAAATACCGATTGAGATAAAAAATTGCATCGCCGCTTCATGTCGCAATATCCGACATGTGGGACTTGCTGCTTCGTAGGTAACCACTATTCTGCGAAAAGAAACACGATATCGCTCAAGGATATCCCGCTTGGTGTATTCCGAAATAGTGATAATAGTACGAGAACGAAACAGCGCATTTCGAATAACCAGTCGATACGCCAAGAATTTCAGACGATATAGAAGCGGACTCAGAGTTGTCGCCCGCAACGTTGGAAAGCGCAAAAGGATCAGGTCATGTACCGTGACAACAAAGGGTTTCCAGTAGAGAATGGGCACATTGAAATGCGGAAAATGCATCAAATCAAGCCGCTCGCGAAAGAGCACAAACGGAAAGAATATCTGCTCAGCGAAAGAGTACCACTGAAAATCCGCAAGCACCTTCCGAAAACGCCGATTCACAGGAACGTAGTGATCGAAATTTTCCCGGCGCAAAAAAATAATGTAGTCATTCTCCGTATCGATCGCTTCAAGCGATCGGATAAGCTCTTCCGTATATCGTCCAAGACCGCCCCTGCCAGCCGGACCGTAGAATCGAGCGTCGATGCCGATTTTCATGATTTCGAAATAACAGACTCTGCCGCCTCCCTCTTCTCTGTTTTCTTCGCAGCCAGTTGCTCCTGTTCGGCGGAAAACAAGAAAAGTGCCTGAGCAGCAAGCGCCTTAAAAATTTCCGGATCTTCTACAGTACCCGTCTTCTTGCGGAGCACAATAAAAGCAAGACAACCTCTTACTCGTCGGGGAGATCGAATAATACAGTAGTCCCCTTCTCGTATCACCGTTTCCGTACGCTTAGCCAGATCCTGATATTTCAAAACCGGACAACGCTTTCCGCGCACATCGAATTTCTTCTCAATGACGCCCGAACGGACATCGACAATACACAGAAAGAAAACGTCGGTTTTTCCGAGAAGCGCAAGCGCTTCCATAATAGATTCATACACTTCCTTGAGACGCTCCGGCGTAATCGATGCCGTTTCAGGAAGACCCAACGCGATATTCTTCACAATCTCCATTTTTCGGTTGATTTCCGCAATATACGAATAGGAATCGGCGAGATCGCGAGAAACGCGAGAAGTTTCTTTTTGAAGCTTGAGTTTTTCTCGCATCTGAAACCTCAACTGATTCTCCTTCCAGAGATAAATTAGAAGACCGATCGCTCCAACAAAAAAGATAAGGAGAGATTCCTGGTCATCTTCAATGAGGAACAGCCGATCACCGTTGATAATCTTCGGAATAAGAACGATGAGGACAAACAATGAGAGGTATATCCAATACATACTTCAGTACAGCACGCTGCAATATTGAAAATGATACGCATTCACACCGACACTTCCGCTCCGCAACACATGCTAGAAATTCCGAGTGAGCTGTTTGAGATGATCGCGAAGCTTCGGTCCTACTTCTGGGTGCTGAAGACCGAAATGTAGCGTCGTTTTGAGGAAATTAAACTTATCGCCGGTATCATACCACTCTCCATCGAGGATCCTTCCGTGAATCGACTTTCCCTCACGCAACATAATATTAAAAGCATCAACAAGTCGTATCTCGCCCGACTCTCCCTCTGTCATAGTGGAAAGCGTCTGAAACACATCGTGCGTGAGAATATATTTTCCCGGTGCCACAATAGTACTTGGCGCCGCCTCAATCGATGGTTTTTCCACGATCTCTCGAATGCGGATATCGCGATCATTCATATGATCGCCAGCTACCACGCCAAATTTTGACACTTCCTCTCTCGGAATATCGGCAAGTCCAATGATCGGCGTCTTATATTCGGCATATGCCTCAATAAGTTGGCGCGATGCCGGAATCGAACTATCGTAAATACAATCACCGAAAATCACCAGGACACTCTCGTCGTCATCAACCAAATGTGCCGCCTGGAAAAGCGCATGACCATCCCCCAAAGGAATCGGCTGCCGCACATAAGAAAACTTAGCCAAACCGGAAATCTTCCGGACCGCCTCCAATAAGTCAAGCTTGTTCTTTTCAACAAGCGTATCTTCAAGCTCATAGGAGACATCGAAATGATCTTCAATCGCGCGTTTCCCGCGACCTGTCACGAAGATAATCTCTTCGATACCAGATGCAACCGCCTCTTCAACCAGGTACTGCACCACTGGTTTGTCAACTACCGGAAGCATCTCTTTCGGCTGCGCTTTCGTTGCCGGCAAAAATCTTGTCCCAAATCCCGCTACCGGAAGAATCGCCTTCTTAATGTTTGCATGTTCCATATCGATACTCCTAAAAATTCAGTTCAGCGGAAAATTCAAAATTATCTTCCTGGTTTATTCAAAGACTCTTTTACCGATAAAGCGGAAATTTCTTACACAAGATACACACCTCTTTTCGAAGTTCCCGAAGGATAACCCGATCACCTCCCGACCGAAGCGCTCGATCCATCCACTCGGCGATTTTCTTCACCTCTCGCTCTTTCATGCCTCGAGTTGTTATTGCCGGGACTCCGATTCGTATCCCCGAAGGATCCATCGGGCTTCTCGGCTCATCCGGTATCACATTTTTGTTGATAGTAATGCCAATAGCATCAAGCAGCGCTTCGGCATCTCGACCGCTCACACCAAGTGTTCCCCACACATCGAGCAGAAGCATATGATTTTCCGTTCCGCCAAAAAGAATAGTATACCCTCGACGTTCGAATTCAAGCGAAAGTACTTTCGCATTCCTCAGCACGTGCGCCGCATATTTTCTGAAACCTGCTTTCGACGCTTCTTGGAAAGCAACCGCTTTCGCAGCAATGATATTCATATGCGGCCCCCCCTGGACACCCGGAAACACCGCTTTGTCTATAGCTTTGGCAAATTTCTCTCGGCAGAGAATCATACCGCCCCGGGGACCGCGGAGTGTTTTATGTGTCGTTGTTGTCACAATATCAAAATGTTCGACCGGATTCGGCACGACACCTCCTGCAACCAAGCCGGCAATATGCGCCATGTCCATCATAGTGATAGCTCCCACTTTTTTCCCAACCGCCACGAACTTCTCATAGTCAATCTGGCGAGTATACGAAGAAAACCCCGCGAGTAGCAACTTCGGCTTTTCGACCTTGGCGAGCGCCTCAAGTTTCCGATAATCAATACTTCCATCTGGTTCCGTCTTGTAACGTACAAATCGGAAAATCTTGGAGGTGAATGTCACCGGATGCCCATGCGTCAAATGCCCGCCATGAGAGAGGTCCATACCAAGCACCGTATCACCCGGTTGCAATGTAGCGGCATACGCAGACATGTTTGCCGAGGCACCTGAAAGCGGTTGGACATTTGCGTGCTCTGCGCCGAAAAGTTTCTTCGCTCGATCAATCGCCAGCATCTCAATACTATCGGTAAACTCCTGTCCGCCATAATACCGGCGCCCCGGATATCCTTCGGAGTATTTGTTTGTAAACACCGTCCCCAAGGTCTCGATCACCGCTCGCGATGCATAATTCTCCGATGCGATCATTTCCAATCCCTCCTCCTGCCGCTTCATTTCCCCCACTATTGCCGACATCACTTTTTCATCCGTTTTCTTGAGTTCCGTATATCGAAACATACCGTTATGCCGTATAACAGATAAGAAAAACCTCCGTCCCAGCAGTATACCAAACTGAACCAGAAAACAAAAGAAGCCCCCTGAAGGGACTTCTCTGGAAAATCTAATGCCAAAGAATATCTATCGTTTGCTCCACTGCGGGGCACGACGAGCCTTATTGAGACCAGGCTTCTTGCGCTCCACTTTGCGGGCATCCCGAGTCAAAAAGCTCCCCGCCTTGAGAAGTGGCCTGTGATCCACATTTGCCACAACCAGAGCACGAGCAAGGCCGAGTCCGGATGCGCTCGCTTGCCCGGAAAGACCACCACCACGCACATGAACAGAGATGCGAAACTTATTCTCCAATCCCACAGCACGAATCGGATCGAGAAGAAGACTCTGAAGACGAGCTGTTGGGAAGTACACTTTCACAGATTTCCCATTTACTGAGACATCACTCTCACTATCAGAAGCATCTTCAAAAATACGAACCGTAGCAACCGCCGTCTTTCGCCGTCCGACACCTGAAAAATATTTGTCTGTCGACACTGCAATGACAGGATCTGAAACCGAACTCTTCTCATGAAGAGCAAGGTTCTTTGACTCGCGGGCGGTCTTCTTTACAGAATCTTTCTTAGTTACCATAGGAGATAGGAGAACAGAAAAATTTAGAGGGTATTAGAGAGCAAGCGTCTCATCAATAGCATGCTTTTGATCCGAGTTACGAT
Source organism: Candidatus Moraniibacteriota bacterium (assembly GCA_016699875.1). Classification (NCBI taxonomy): domain Bacteria; phylum Candidatus Moraniibacteriota; species Candidatus Moraniibacteriota bacterium. Next base: position 133,539 of record CP064989.1, read on the forward strand.
AGAGGAGTAATCGCGTCATCATGCGATCCCGCAACTTATTCTTCGGAAGCATGCCATACACCGCCATCTCAAGCACTTTCCTCGAATCTTTCTTCATCTGATCCTTGAGTCGAGTAGATGTAATCCCTCCGGGATAGCCACTAAAGCGATGATACACTTTATCTTCGAGCTTCTTACCAGTTACCACTATGCCGTCAGTGTTCACTACCACCACAAAGTCACCGCCGTCGATATGCGGCGCAAAATCCACTTTTCCTTTCCCAGAGACAGTCTTCGCAACCTGTGTCGCCAAACGACCAAGAACCTGCCCTTGCGCATCAATGAGAAAGTGTTTCCGTTGAGACTGCTCTTTCATACAATTAGTCGACAAATTCAAGGATAGCAACCTTTGCTCCATCAGTCTTTCGGGGAGCCAATTTTACAACACGAGTGAACCCGCTGGTACGCTTTCCGAATTTCTTCAAGAAATCAGCGTCACACAGACGATCCAGCGTAATACCGGAAACCCGTTGTTTCAAGAGGCGAACTGTTGCCACGCGCCGATCAGGAACAGCGATACCCTCTTTGGCAAGATTCACCAATCGATCAATCCGGGATTTCATCTCTTTCGCACGCGCTTCCGTTGTGCAAATACGTCCATGAAGCACCAAGCCTTCAGCGAGACTCTTTACCAGTGCCCGCCTCTGATTTCGATTCCGTTCAAGTTTTCGCCCAGATTTCTGATGATTCATAGTCGTCTCGTTCCTCGCGGAAAATTATGCCGATACTATAAAGGAAAGCCCTGCCGCTTGCAAAGCTTCCTTGACCTCTTCAAAACCTTTCTCGCCCATACCGGAAAAGTCACGGACTTCTGACTCGGAGAGTGCCGCTATGTCAGAGAGTGTCCGCACATCGTATGCCTCCAAGACCTTCCGTGTACGAGACGAGAACATGCCAAGCTCCGCATCACCCTCTTTCTCGCGATCCTTTTGCAACACTTCCGCACTCCGCAGGGCAGAAAACTGACCGATCAAGATAGCCACCGCTCGCTGGAAGGCTTCCTCGGGAGTAATGCTCCCATCAGTCAAAACTTCAAGCGTAATACGATCAAAATCGGTCCGCTTTCCGACACGCATGTTCTCCACAGTGTAATTGACACGCTCAATTGGCGTATAAATAGCATCAATAGCAATAACTCCAATCTCCTTCTCATGTCGGACCTGGTGTTCGACAGCAACATATCCAAGACCACGTTCTACGGTAAGTTCAAGTTCGAGTTCCGCCTTTTTGTCGGTCAAAGTAGCAATCAGTTGACCACCATTCACCACTTCCAAAGAAGAAGGGGCATGAATTTTCTCGGCACACACTGCACCTTCGCCTTTTGCCTTCAAAGTCACTTTCACCAGCTCGTCATCGCCATGGATACGGAAACGTACTTTCTTCAGATTCAAAATAATCTTCACCACATCCTCGAGCACTCCCGGGAGCGTCGAGAATTCATGAGAAACATTCATAATCTTCACCGACGTAATTGCGGCTCCCTCAAGAGACGACAACAATACCCGGCGAAGTGCATTTCCCAGAGTAGCGCCATATCCGGGATAGCATCCGTCGATCTCAAATTTTCCAAAATGTTCGCCGATCGCCGTATATTTCGGCTCTTGCGGAAGAGATATAGTCTGCATACCGTTTTCCGTTCCTCCCAAGACACACCTCTTCTTCAGAAAACTCCAGGGAAACCAAGAGAACTGGAAGAGATGCGCGAGAAAGCGGTTAAGAGTAAATCAACGAAACAAAAACTTATTTTGAGTAATATTCAACAACTGCCTGAGGATCCACATGAATACCGATATCCGTACGAGTCGGCATGCCTATTACCTTCCCGGATAGTGTAGCAGCATCAAGCTCAAGCCACTGCGGAACATCTTTCTTGTTGAGTATCTCCTCTTTCTTTTTCTTGAAATATTCTTTTTCAATCTTAGTAGAAGCAATTGAAACCGTATCTCCCACACGAATTTCCGCAGACGGGATTGAAAGAAGCTTTCCATTTACTCGAAATGCCCGGTGTGAGACTAACTGGCGAGCCAAAGCCCTCGAAGAGGCAAATCCCAGACGATATACAACACTATCCAAGCGCATCTCCAAGCGAGCGAGAAGAAGATCTCCGGCAACACCCTTCCGCCGACTCACGTCCTCATAGTGTTTGCGGAATTGTTTCTCCAAGACACCATAAATGCGCTTGATACGCTGTTTCATGGCAAGCTGCTTCCCATACTCACTCTGCCCCCGCGAAACCGTTTTCCCATGAACTCCCGGCGCATACGCCTTTCTTACCATAGCGCACTTCGGAGAAAAACAACGATCTCCCTTGAGAAAGAGTTTCTCACCAGCCCGACGGCACAATCTACATTTATCTAAATTTCTCGCCATAATCCATGCTACAAACAAAATAGAGACTCATGTCCAACCTATACTCGACGTGGCTTCCGCGGACGACATCCTCCGTGAGGAAGCGGCGTAATGTCGCGAATTGAGAGCAAAGTCAGTCCGTTATTTGCCAATGCTCGGACAGCTGCTTCCCGGCCACTCCCGACACCGCGCACAAACACCTCAACCTCTTGAAGCCCAAACTTCCGAGTTTTTTCCACAACTTCACTCACTACCTGCGTCGCAGCATAGGGAGTCGATTTCTTAGCACCCTTAAACCCCATATGCCCGGAACTTGACCAGGCCAGCGTCGCTCCATTCATGTCAGCAAGAGTAACAATGGTATTGTTATAGCTACAACGGATACTGGCACGTCCGCGGGCGATCTGATTCTTCCATTTCTTCTTTTTCTTTGTCGGCGCAGCATCGACATCGGAAGATGCCTCCTTTGAAACAGTTGCCATCTCAACCTCTTCAGTTGATTGTTCCGATTTGTCCTTTTCTTCGACCATAAAATATGTCAGTTGGAGAGGTAATCTTTCTTTTTTCACGTATCAAAAGGGGTGTATCATTCTTCAGAACTATGTCTTCTCAGCAGCCTTGCGACGACCGCTTCCCATTGTCTTTCGAACATTGCCACGAATAGTCCGCGTATTTGTCTTTGTGCGCTGTCCGCGAACCGGAAGACCCTTTTGATGGCGAACTCCTCGATAACAGGCAATCTCTTTGAGTCGCTTTACATTCATTTTGACAGAATGTCGAAGCTCGCCTTCAACACGATATTTCTTCTCAATGAAGTCGCGCAAACGATTAGCGTCCTCAATAAGGAGATCCTTGGAACGAGTATCGGGATTGATCGACAATTCCTCCAAGATTTTCCGACTTGTCACCAGTCCTATACCGTACACAGACGTCAACGCCACTTCAATGCGCTTTTGATCGGGAATATTAATGCCGGCGATACGAACCATAAAATTCTCTCTTAATCAGGATAAAACAAAGAGGGATTACCCTTGCCGCTGCTTATGTTTCTTGACCGTGCAGATTACATAGAGATATCCTCTTCGCTTCACCACCTTGCAGTGCGCACACATTTTTTTGACAGAAGCTCTCACTTTCATAGCTATGAGGTAAAGAGGAAACCACTGAAACTAAACCCAGATACATTTTCCCTACTTGAGGCGATGTACGATGCGACCACGGTTCAAATCATAAGGACTCATCTCAAGCGTCACGCGATCCCCGGGAAGTAAACGGATATAATTAACTCGCATCCTTCCGGAAATATGTGCAAGCACCTCATGTCCATTTTCAAGTCGCACTCGAAATGATGTGCTCGGAAGCGACTCAATCACTTCCCCCTCGACACGGATGATTTCTTTGTCTTTGTTCGAACCCATATACGCCCAAAGGGCAATGCTACTAAAATACTTCCATCACTTTCGGAAACTGACAAAATGCAAGGCATTACTCTCTCCAACGCCCGTCTGGGAACTATACAGGAAACCACTCGAAAATGCAAATACGCGCAAAGAAACGGCGGATATTATTGCCGCCGACGAATATACACAAGCCAAGGACCGGTCTCTCGAGAAAGTCATTCCTCATGCTAGCGTTTCTTTCGCGCGTCGATCCGAACGTCTCCGTTCCGATTGCAAAAACTGGTTTTTTGAGAGCACTGAGCATTCTAACCAATGATTTCTCTTTTGTCAACAAGCCACAAAGCGATCATACTTGGAGTTTCTCAGTAAAGAGAAGTAACACGGAAAACAAGCCAAAATATCACAGTTTCCGACTATCATACGCCCACTGGAGAAGCGCTTGGCGCTGACGCGGACGGCATGTCAGATCGCCGCAATGACAGTGCTTTGCAATCTGCACAGCATGCCGCCGCATGGCGCGCCACCGATTGATTTGCCGCAAATCGTCTTCGTGCCGCCGACCACGATAGTAACGGCAGTACCACTGAAACCACCCGCGCGGATCATCCGGATGAATCCATCCGTTCTCCCGCCAGACCGAAAGCGATTGACTCGCATCCACACCGAAGAAGTTCAGTTTCGGATCTCGACAGCCCGTTGCAAACTTCGCCCGTACGAACCACTCTTTCGGAAACTCTTTCGCACAGTCCCGCATATACACACCGCCAAAAACACCCATCTTGAGCATATCTTTCGGAGAAAGATCCGGCTTGAAGGACAGATCAAAATGCTTCCCCTCCGGTTTCGTCAATTCGTATCGATAGCCGCTTTGCATCCGATCGCGAACTGTCACAAAAGTGCGCATACCCTTAAGCTATTCGCGCGCATCTTTGAGAGCCTTTCCCCACCAGAGAAGCTGGTCAAGAAATATTTTTGCTTTCCCTTCAAGCGAAGTAAGGAGCTCTTCCGCACTCGATTCGCCCATCGCCACCGGGAAGTACCGCTCGCCGGGAATATGTATCGATTCGCGAATCGGCGCCATCTGAAGCTCGATACTATTCAAACGAAGCTGCTCGACCGCTCGCGCACCACCGACACTCCCGTAACTCACAAAACCGACCGATTTGTTGTTCCACTCCCGATATACCCAATCAAGCGCATTCTTCAAGACGCCGGACGTACCGTGATTATATTCGGGCGTCACCATGATAAAAACATCACTCGCTGCTATTTTCTCCGTGAAACGCGCAACCGCTTCGTGTGCGTATGGTTCGTTCTTGTATGACGGACTCACCGGATCATCGAAGAAAGGCATCTCATAATCACGAAGATCGAGTACTTCAACAGACACTCCCGATCGCTTCGCCGCCTCGCTCGCAATCCAGCGCGCCGCTTTGTCGCTGAAGCGCCCTTCCCTCGTACTCCCCGCAATAACCGACACATGCAATTTGGACTGACTCATAAGAAGTATATAAATTACGTACCAGCTCCATCTTACCGCACCAGCATATGCCGTTCAAGACACCACACAATGCGATCATTGTTTTCTTAATTATCGCATCTTGGTACAATAAACCAGAGTATACATTTTTGGTAAACATATGAAAAACCAGCACCCGGTCGTCCATTTCGAAATGCCCTACAAAGATGCCGCTCGCGTCACCGAATTTTATGAAACTGCCTTTGGATGGAATATGAATCGGTTTGGTGAGGATATGGGAAATTACATCATGGCACGTACCACTGAAACAGATGAAAACAACATGATCAAAACTCCCGGCGCCATCAATGGCGGATTTTACCCGAAGCGTCCCGATGCACCGCAGCCCGGCATCGTCATATCAGTCGACGATATCCAAAGCGCTATGCAAAAAGTGCGCGAGGCGAGCGGAAAGGTATTCGGCGAACCGATAGATATCCCCAACGTCGGTCTCTACATCGCCTTTTCCGATACCGAAGGAAATTTTGCCAGCATGCTCCAGCCGAAAAAATAGTTTTCAATGTTAAGAAAGAACGTTCTTGCTTATGGAAAAAATTACAGTCAGCATCACTGTTAATGCTCCAAGGAAGACTGTGTGGGAATACTGGAATGACCCAAAACACATTCCTCATTGGGCATTTGCCACGCCAGAATGGGGCGCGGAGAGTACTGAGAATGATCTGCAAATAGGGGGCCATTTCAAACACAAAATGTTCGCCAAAGATGGCAGCGCTTCTTTTGATTTCGAAGGAGTCTACACTCTCGTCGAGCCGCATCAGCGCATCGAATATACCATCACTGATGGACGCATCGTCTCTGTGCTTTTCGAAGAAGTCAATGGGAACACTCGTATCACCGAATCGTTCGATCCCGAACATGAAAACCCTCTGGAGATGCAACGCGCTGGTTGGCAAGCCTATCTTGAGAACTTCAAGAAATACATAGAGACTCAAAAATAGCATGTCCAAACAAACACTTCCCGGCAGATCAATACACGGACTTCCAAAAGATTTCCGAACCACACTATCAAGTCCGACACGAAAGCAGTGGCGCTCCAGCTCGACATCACACCACTCGCTCGAAACGAAAGAAAAATACCCATCCAAACAAAAAACTCCCCCGCCAGACATCCTGTCTGCGGGGGGTAAATACTACAAGCACATATCCGTCGCTGTCACCAACTCACTCATCACTCGGCGAGAGCAGCCGCCTGCTGCTGATAGCCGGACGCCGTACAACCGACATCCCGACATCCGCACTTCCAAACATTGTCTACCAAATGGCAGATATAGGCGAGAATGAGCATAGGCTTCGCCGTTGAGCCCGTATCCACCTGGGGACCTGCGATAGTGAGTCGGGCTCCTCCCTGACAATAGTCCTCCCATAATTCACCAGAAGAACATTCAACGGTAAAGGTCGAATCCACACCCATTTTGCTATTCCGCACATACGCCGTCTTGTACACAAGAACATTCTCATCGCCATCTTTCCCGAGTTCCACATCGAGCCTCTCCGGTTGGTTCGGATAACAGATGGGAGAAATAGTCAGGCGATTCCCTTCATACCAATCAAACGGCGGCGAGTAGTGCTGAACACTCCATACATCCCAGGTGTCCGCCGTAATGAGCGGGCATGAAACCGGAGCACTCGGATCCGAAACCGTATCGATTTCGTCACCATCCGCTGTTTCCGGAATGGTAAACAAAAGCGAAGCGGTCATACCACCCCTATCGGACTGCGTCGTGCGAAAGTCGTAGTCAACTTCCGCCGAGAGCACGTAGTCGCCCGGGACCGTCGGCATGACAAACGAAACTTCTTCCTGCGCTTCGTCGCCTTCGTCTCTCAAGTGTTCCCGCTTGGTTTGGTCAATACCGATCACAATCGGGTCGGGACCGTACTGCGGACCCTGAACCCGCCACTGCGTATTCACCTTGCTCGATGCAAATGGCGTTCCATCGTTCCGAATCTTTACATAGACTGTCACCCCTTCTCCGGGTTTCACAGTGGGATTGGAAAACCATATCTGTGGTATGGAGAGATGCGGATTCTCCGTCAACTCGAAAGGCTGTTCATCCTTCCCGTTGTTTTTCTCATTCGACTCAGACTCCTTGTTGTCAGGATCAATATATGCCCCGAAGTTGAAGTGTCCCGGATAGAGGGACGGGTAATTGTCGCCATGGATATTGACACAGTGCTTTGTCGTTGCCTTGGCAGTCCTTGCTTTGGCAAGATACTTCGCCGGTATCATTTCGGACCCGACCGGGTTCGGATGCTTATCCCCCCATCCGCCTTTCGAGACATAGAAAGTGATCTTTATGTCTTTCAACACATTCTTGTTTCCGGCATTCTTGCTTTCGGCAACAAAGCACACCGTATCCCCCCAACCGATAGTATCCCAGACATGGCCGCTACTACGCTCTGTCCAAAGTTTGGTCACAACCAGATCGGATCGCTTTCCGTCCGCATTAGCTCCAACTGCCGGTGAGAAAACTTCGCCGGTAGGATCCGTTTCGGCATAGGCGCCCCAGTCGATAGCTTTGTCGCCATGCATACCAGGACCATCCGTTAAGACAACCACCTGCCGATTGGTTCCCTGGATTTCATAGACTTCACCGATCCGGTAGACAGTGAGCTGTTGTTGAATCGACGAATCGGCAGCCAAAGCGGTCGGCGTTTGCGCGAGTCCGAACAGTGAATGCCACAGACTCGTCAAAGGACTGATCCACGATGACCACCACGGCGCCTTTTTCACATCGACGATATCGTCCACCTTGACGACACCGCCATTGTTCTCCGCACTTTGCAGTGTAGACTCGATAGCCTGCTCGACTCCCGAGCAAGCCTCGCTCTGACTCACCTCCTGTGTAATCCAGTTGTCACTCTTTAATCCGTCAATGATTTTGAAACGAGCATTTGCCGTATCGCATCGGTTGGACCCCTGGAGAACATAGTCTCCCACATGATGAAAACCCTGTGTACCTTTTGGAATGAGGGTGGCGGGACGGTTATCTTTGAGGAACTTGAAAGGCTCTACCCAACCGCAGTGATCGGATTGGTAGCAACTGTTGCCTCGGTATTCCTTTTCTGGATCTTTTACATCTGGACGAATCCCAATATGTAAATGATCCGCACGAGATCCATCCTTTTGGTAGTATGAATGAACAGTGGCAATTTCCTCGCCCTTCTTCACAATCGTCTTACTCCCGCACCTCCTAGCATCCAGATAGGCTGCATCAGGAGTATCGTGTCCATAGACGGTAAAGAATACCTGCCCCGTATCTGTATAGTGACGGAGAAGTATAACGCCGCCTTTAATTCCAACACCACCATAGTTCTTGGCATCTAAACTATAGTCTTCCACACAACCATCAGCTATTGCAGTGATTGGCGTATAGACTTCGCGACACATATCATCGCCAACATGTCCGTCATACCCAACGGGATCGCCCGAGTATTGAGAGAACTGAGCGCAGTACTCACGGGAACGGAAATCTACGGGAGATGACCATCCGTTCTGGCGATAATCAGGAACGTCAGCGCCAAGAGCGAATGTGAGCCCCGGCATAATGACAAGAAACACAACTGCAAGAAACCTTCTCGGAAACATAGACTATCTCCTTTGCAGAAAGGGTGAAAAGTAATTTCGATAACGCCATCCTGAGATTGTTAAAGAACATTCCTTTGATTCTCTACTTGTCCCCAAATTTTTGGAAACAAGATGGAAAAACAAAGGGTTTCGAATTCCTAATATGCCCCTAGAAGAATCGAAATGTACCTAAAATAGAGGAAAAATAATCTGATTTACCATCAAACAAATAACTTGATCCACAAGTATTTATCTCAATAATATATTTATTATTTGTGAAAAAGGCACTATAGTCACTACAAATCGATGCCCAGCTGATAAAATTCTCACTTTGCCAAGCATTAGAACCGGAGAACAATTTATTAACTCCAAACCTCTCCACATCGGCATCGTGAGTTTTCCCGATCCACCCTTCAAAGTTATTGCTAAATTCTTTCGAGAAATCAAAAACCGACACATTGATAACCCAAGAATCTACAGCGTCTCCTCCGCCGAGAGAAGGATCGGAAATCTTCAATCCTCTCCGGCTATTGAACATATATTCCGTTTTCTGAGGATCCAAGTATACAACATTTCCTTCAGCCCTCACTTGATTCTTCATATTTTCCGGAACAGAATACTCGTCCGACAGTTTGAATTCGAATCCGTATTTTTCATTCCGATATGTCTTCCATGTTGAAGCATCGTCGGATTCTGAAACTGCTACATCCTCCACATTGTCTGTCGACTGAACAGGGTTCTTGTGTTCGCTTTGTGCATACTGTCGATCACGAAGAACACACCATCCTGCCACAGCGGCAGCAATCGAGACCAACGCTACGACACCAAGAATAATCCGCTTGTTTGAGGGCTTCATATGCGTGGAAATAATTTAATGTATATCGGTATTTTTGTCAACAATATATCCGTAAGTGATAACCTATCCATTCTCCAACAAAGCAGGAGGAGCACACAGATTCCATTTACACTTTCTCTTGAACTCGTTCGCGCACGTGCTCAAATATTCGATCGTTTACAAACTTTCGCAATTCAGGATTCTCGTCGAGCTTTTTATAGAGTTCAAAATGACTATTAAGCATACGCACCAATTCATCATTGAAGAGATGGTCGAATTTGATTTTGGCACTGTCTTTGCTATTGGCGCGAATAGTGCCCGACAAATCAGCATTGCCAACTAAACGCTCGCTCAAATCATTCAAAATCACGCGATCGTCCGAATTGAAATTCGTGCCATAACGCTCGTTTATCTCTTTGACAATCTTTGAAAGTGGGTCAATCTCTTCATGCACCTCCCACTTCGAACCGCCGCTCCCCATCGGTTCAATTTCGCCAGATTCATGTGCGAGTTTGATTTGTCGCATGCCTTTGTCCTCGACACGATAGAGCTCCATATCCACCGCTTCAAGCACCTCCTTCGGCAACGCATCTTTTTCCCTTGGCAATTTCTTAATCAAGAACTTGAGGAATATATATAGCTTCTCCAACGCCGGATCTTGAAATGTCACGATCTGCGAGATAAACGCATACTTGCGATTATAATCCGCCGCTTTTGACTTGAAGTCCATTCGTTCCTCAGCAAGCCAGTCTTTCGCACGCTCCACCACCGCATCCATCGCCGCATTGAGCTGATCAGGGGTCGCGCCCATCATGTACATCTCTACAAATCCCTCCATCTCGCAAGTCTCAAACAGTTTGTATCCGAGTACATCGCGTTCAAGATTATATAAGATGTTCGGGTCGGTTGCCTCGGAGAGTATTGTGGTTGTGTAGTACGGTTGGAACGCTTTCTCTATGTCATCTGTTGTGTTCACAAAATCCAACACAAACACTTCTTCTTTGAGCGGTGGATGAATACGGTTCAGTCGCGAGAGTGTCTGTACCGCACTCACGCCGGAAAGCTTCTTGTCGACATACATCGCCATAAGAAGTGGCTGATCAAATCCGGTCTGGAATTTCTCCGCCACGATCAAGAACTTGTATTCATCCTTGTCAAACTCGTCCGCCGTCTGCTTTTCCGGTACACCGTTCATCTGCGCTTCGGTATACTCACGACCATCATCTTTCACCGTACCCGAAAATGCCACCATCGCTTTGTGATCATAGCCTTGCTCCTTGAGGTACTTGTCAAACGCCAGTTTGTACCGAACCGCATGAAGCCGCGACTTAGTAACAACCATCGCTTTTGCCTTGCCGCCATCTTGCTTCGCGATCTTTTCTTCAAAGTGCCGAACCATGATCTCAGTTTTCTTGCCGATCGCATGCTCGTGTCGCTCGACATAGCCCACCAGAAGCCGCTCAGCTTTCTTCTTGTCAAATTCCGGGTCATCCTCAACCTTCTTCAGAAGTCCAAAATACGTTTCGTACGTTGTATAGTTTTTGAGTACATCAAGAATAAAGCGCTCTTCAATCGCTTGCTTCATCGAGTACAGCGAGAACGGGTAAAATTTCCCATCCACCAGACTCTGCACGCCAAAGAGCTCCAGTGTCTTCTGTTTCGGGGTGGCGGTAAACGCAAAGAAGCTTACGTTCGGCGCCTTCACCTTGCGCGCCTTCATGCGCTCGACGAGACGATCCTCGACCGTCTTGAACGCCTTTTCTCGATTCTCTTGCTCACGCTCAGCATCTTCAAGCGTCAGCACCTCGCGCAAATCAGCGGCCGACTCTCCCGACTGCGAGGAGTGCGCTTCGTCAACGATCACCGCAAAGCGACTGCCCTCGGTTGCATCAATAGACTCGACGATCACCGGAAACTTCCGCAACGTACTCGTGATGATACGCGTACCCTTCTCAAGTGCCTCACGAAGCTCAATAGAACTCTCCACATGCTTCACAACACCTTTTACCTGAGAAAAACTCTCGACCGTTTCGGAAAGTTGTCGATCAAGCACACGCCGGTCAGTAACCACTACCACGCCATCGAATACTTTTGTATCATACTCATCGTGCAACTCCGACAAACGATGTGCCGCCCATGCGATCGTATTGCTCTTCCCCGATCCCGCACTGTGCTGAATAAGATAGTTGCACCCCGGACCATTCTTCCGCGCATCTGCGATCAATCGCCGCACGGTATCAAGCTGGTGATAACGCGGAAAGATGAGTCTATTTTCTTTTGTCTTTTTACCATTCGGCAATTCCTTTTCCTCCCACACATCCTGTATAAAACGCGATACAAGATCAAGCACGCTCGACTTGCTCCACACATCCTCCCATAGGTAATGCGTCTTGTATTTCTTATCAGCAGGAGGATTGCCTGCGCTCTCTTTGTATCCTTTGTTAAACGGCAAGAAATATGTCTTGAGTCCCGAGAGCTTGGTGCTCATGAGTATCTGTTCGGCATCAACCGCAAAGTGCGTGAGGCAACGCTTGAATGACAAAAGTTTCTCTTTCGGATCGCGATCGGCCTGATATTGTCGCACGGCATTCAAAACATTTTGCCCCGTGAACTGATTCTTAAGCTCGGTAGTAAAGAGTGGCAATCCGTTCAAAAACAGCACCATGTCAATCGAGCTCTCATTCTGCTCACTGTATTTGAGCTGGCGCACCACGCTCAAAATATTCGCATCAAAATCTTTCTGCGCATCCGGGTTCATGCTCGTCTGCGGCTCGGCATACATAAGCCTGACCGTCACTCCGCGATCTTTCACTCCCTCTCGAAGCACTTTCAAAAGCCCTTGACTCGCAATCTCTTCATCCACCCGCTCCAAAAATCGCTCTTGCACATCGGCACCATACTGCCCCTCAAGCACCTGCCACTCATCCGACTGCGTAGTTCGCACGAACTCCAGCAAAAGTCCGGCATCCATCGCAAGCCGTTTATCATAATGCTCGCGCGGGCTACGAATACGATACCCATGCTTCTCCACGAGCTCATGCTCAATGAATTCTTCAAATCCTATTTCTTTGGTGTTTGTTCGTAAATCGGACATAGTACTATGATTTATCAAGCTCCGTTAACTCATTGATATGCTTCCAATGTATACTTCGAAAGATACTTGCTGGACCTACTTCAAGAGAAGGCGAATGCGACACCACTCCTACGACCTTTTGAAAGTTCTTTCTCATCACGATTGGGGCACCACTATATCCTCCCACAATCGGACCCGATATCTGAATTGTTTTAAAACCCGCTCCTTCGTCGTTCACATCATTACCTATTACACCTTCTGCATACGAAGGTGAATGTTTTTCATTGAGCAATTGTGTACCAAACGGAAATCCCGCGTAAGCAATCTTTTCACCAACATCAAGATGTTCGGAACATATCTCGAGACCCTCCAAAACCTCGTGTTCGAGCAACTTAACGTCATCATCATCGTTTGGTTCGATATTAAGAATCGCGAGATCATGCTTATAATCCAAAACACTAACAGTCGCTTTCCGATACGGTTTCAAATTTCCCCCAACAACAAGAATGCCTGTAATTTCAATTGGCTGGTTCAGAAGGTTTTCGACCACATGGGCGCACGTAATAAAGGATCCATTATCGATCCAGAAACCCGTGCCATTAACCTCAAGGCGTGGCGAGTCAAACCCTTTTGCTACAGGATTAAATTTTGGTTTGAGAATACCGACCGTACGAACCGCAGACAATAATTTTTGATTTGTAGACATATTTGTGATTTACACCCTCACCTTCCCCGTCACCACATGCGAGATGAGGGCGGATTTGAATTCTTGTAATAGGGTTGTCGACTTTTCGACATTGGTCATGATCTGATCAATGAGCATCAGTCTTTCTAAGAGATGGCTTACAATTTCTTGTTGCACATCAATAGAGGGGAGTTTCAGTTGGTAGTTCCGTACAAACTTGTCCGAAACTCGTTTTTGTCCTGCCGATCCGCGCATCTCAATTTCACCATGCTTTCGAAAGTTATCAGCATAGACAATGTAATATAAGTATTCTGGCAGAATTGACTCATCAGACCGAAGTACCAAGAACTCTGTTGTGCCAAAACCAAACCCACCATTCAAACCTCTTATCACGGCAGCTTTTCCATTTTCATAGCACGGCGTAATTTTTGCCAAGACCACATCTCCATCTTTGAAATACGTGAAGCCGTCTTTTACGTCACCGTACTTACGCTCCTGCGACGTCACCACACCAGTTTCTGAAACTGCTTCCATTGGAAGAAAAGCAACGATGTTATTTGGATCGAGTTTTGGTACTTCCCGCTTACTTGGATTCACCAATACATGATGTCTTAGTCGAATCGTCTCACCATCCACACTTGTCACCGCGCGGTTGATGATGGCGGCGCGTTTTTCGCGCAGAAGCTCGATCTGCTTCTTTTTCTTCTCAATGATCGCGTCGACGAGCGCCGTCTTTTCGTCGAGGTATGCGGCAATCTTTTCTCGATCTACTGTCGAGGGTACAGGTATGATAATGCGCTTCATTTCATTTGAACGTGTTGTCCAAAGGTCATCGACAATGCCACGTCCCCATCGATAGAACTCATCACCAAAAATTGCGCTTCGTATGAGGTAGTGAAAGTAGCGCGATGTTTCTTCACCACTTCGAGCCTTAAGTACGTGATATACCAAGGATACCGATCCATCATATTCTGACAACCCGGCAGCACCACGCCTGTCCGATCTACCATTTATTGCAATGTCACCTTTCTTCACTCGCTTTCGACTACTTCCTTCTGCATTAGATTTTGCGGCATTCTCAATTTGCGGTACCACGCCGCCGTACGTCACAGAGAGTGCTTCATAGTCCTCATCACTTACCTTATCGTTACGAAAATCAAACTGCGAGTACAGCTTTTTAGCGTCCCACTCAGCAGGCATCTCACCAACCCACTCCGCACCCGAGTTTTTATACTTGGGATAGCGATCGTATTTTTTTGTCAGCTTCAGCGTTGGCATACTACAACTCCTTCAGAAGATCCAGAAGTTCATTCTCCACCTCTTCGATATCCTTCTCGATCGCTTCAAGCTCGCGCGGCGGTTCGTATTTGTAGAAGTAGCGCGTGAACGGTATCTCGTAGCCGACCTTGCCGACTTCGTTGTCCTTGTGATCACGGACTGATTCGTTGATCCATGCATCGGGCACATAGGGTCTCACCTCTTTCTCAAAATACTCATAGATATCTTGATCGAGCGGCACATTCTCGTGATCGCGCAAGTCGCTGTCTGGCTCGGGGTCGCCGTGCGTGTCTGTGCAGATGTCTGCCGAGTCGCTTCGCTCTGAGAGCGTGTTGAGCACTGCCTTTTTTAGTGGCGTGCCGAGCTTTTTTGGTTTCAGGTATGACTCGAACACTTCGAGGAACTGCTCGCGATTGGTATAGAGCTCTTTGTATGGGAACGCTTTGAGATACTCAATGAGCGCGGTTTGCTCTGTAGCTTTGAGTTTTTCGAATACCTTTTCGGTCTTGAGCCTTTCAAGTCGTTCGTCGCTCACCTGGAAGTCGAGCCGCAGCGGTCGCTCGATGGTGATCTGGCGGTACCCGAAGTCGGTCGTATTGAATATCTTGCTGTATTCTCCATCTTCAAATGCTTCATAGAGATCATGCACACGCTCGCGTGCTTTTTCATCGATATCGTTACGCTTGTTGCCCAAGCTCTTGCGACGCTTGGTGAAGAATGTACGTGCGTCTATGAGTTGTACTTTGCCTTTGCGTTCGTCACTCTTCCTGTTGGAGATAAACCACAGATATGTGTTGATGCCGGTGTTGTAGAAAAGCTGGTCAGGCAGCGCCACGATCGTCTCAAGCAGGTCTTTCTCAAGAAGCCAGCGACGGATCTCACTCTCACCACTGCCCGCGTCGCCCGTAAAGAGCGGTGAGCCATTGTGAACAATGCCGATGCGGGAACCGCCGTCTTTGATCGGTTTCATTTTAGACACAAGATGCTGCAAGAACAGAAGTTGCCCGTCGGAAATGCGCGGTGTCCCCGCACCAAATCTCCCCGCATACCCGCGCCGCGCTTCGCGATCGACCGCTTCTTTATCCTTCTTCCAATCAACACCATAGGGCGGATTTGAGAGACCGTAATCAAAGACCTCACCATAGAACTGGTCGTTTGATAAAGTACTTGCCTGTGCATGATTCTTCTCACCACCGCGAATATAATCGGGATTCTCGCCCTTTATCAGCATGTCCGACTTTGCCATCGCATACGTAACCGAATTAAGCTCTTGACCGTAGAGATAGACATCGGCTTTCGAATTAATTTCTTTACGGATATGGTCTTTGGCCACCGTAAGCATACCGCCCGTACCGCAGGCCGGATCATACACCTTGAAGATGCGGTGCGGCTTTTTGAGGAGAGTTTTGTCAGGACTGAGAAGAATGTCGACCATCAGATCGATCACATCGCGCGGCGTAAAATGCTCTCCGGCGGTCTCATTCGACATTTCCGAGAACTTCTGCAAGAGGTGTTCGAAGATGATGCCCATCGTGTGGTTATCAACCTCGCTCGGATGCAGACTCACCTTGTTGATCTCTTGGAGCACAAGGAACAAGAGCCCGCCGCCTTCGAGCCGATCAAGCTGTTTCTTGAAGTCAAACTTTTCAATGATGTCTTGGATGTTTTCGCTGTAGCCATTGAGGTAGTGCTTGAAGTTTTTCGCAATACTGTGTGGGTCTTCCAAGAGTTTCTTGAAGTCGTACGGTGAGGTGTTGTAGAACGCGACACCAGAAGCATGCTTGAGTATCTGATCAAGGTCTTTGAGCTTGCCATGGTACTGATTATAGCTGTCGAGCACTTTCGCTTTCGTGTCGGCAAGAATCGAGTCGAGACGCTTTAAGACCACGAGCGGCAAGATCACATCTTGATATTCGTGTTGCTTCCACCCGCCACGGAGGATATCCGCAACACTCCAAATCATGGCCGCTTTTTGACTAAAGTTTTCCATAATTCAATCATGTAAAACTGGAAACAAACCTTGCTGTTTCATGCCGACATACTCTTTTCTCGATACAATGACATGATCATCAAGTGAAATACCCAGCAGCCGAGCGGCATTTGCAAGCTTTTTGGTAAGCGTGATATCTGCCGAAGATGGTCGAGTATCTCCTGACGGATGGTTATGCGCTACAATCACTGAAGCTGCATGAAGCGTCAGTGCCGGCTCGAATACTTCACGAGGATGGACAATATTTGCGTCCAAGGTACCAACTGAAATAAGCTTACGTTCAATGAGTCGCAATTGCGTATCCAAATAAAACGCAACAAAGTGTTCTTTCGCGGATGCATAGAAATCGTTACACATATTCCACACATCTTTCACTGAAAGAATCTCTTGACTATCTTGTGATTGCAGTCGCTTGCTCAGTGCAAAAAGCGCAACCACTTGAAGTTGCTTCACCGCACCAAGACCGCGAATACTTTTCAGATCATCCGGCACTACCCGTGCGCCACCGAGACCAGCAACGCGCTTGAGTATCACTCGCGAAAGTGCCAGCACATTCATGCCTTTGGTGCCCGACCCAAGAATGATCGCTAAAAGTTCCTCACTCGCAAGTTTGTCCGGTCCATATTTTACAAGTCTTTCCCGCGGTCTATCAATCTCTGGCATGTCTTGCATATTCTTTTTCATTCTCTTATCATAAACCGCTCTTACCCTTAAATCAAGCAAAAAACCACAGAAATTGTTACAAAAACAGCGCCCAAAGCGCCATCAACTCATCATGAAAAATCGTACCGAATGCCGTTCTGGGGAAAGTTCTGCCTCAACTCTTTCATCAGGCACCGCCGCCGATCCGCATACTTCACTTCTCCCACCGGGCGGAAGAACCGCACGGGAGGATAAGAGAATCTCTTTTTGTTGCAAGGCCGAGTTCGAATGACGAGCAGGAGCCAGCACACTTCTTTCCAACAGTCAGTGCAAGCATATTCTCTATCACTTGCGGAGAGAGTCCGGTCGTATAGGAATTGACGAGCACAAAGATCGGATTCTGCGACAAGATGCTTGCCGACTGCTCAAGGAGAGAGAAGAGCTGCTCCTCGATTTTCCATATCTCTCCTTTGGGACCGCGTCCAAATGAAGGCGGATCCATGATAATCGCATCATACTGATGTCCGCGTCGCGCTTCCCGCTCAACAAATTTCAGAGCATCGTCGGGAATAAAGCGAACTGGCACATTGACAAGTCCACTCAGCTCAAGATTCTCCTTCGCGCGCGTCACCATACCCTTCGAGGCATCCACATGACAAACTTCCGCGCCGGCGGCTGCCGCCGCAACCGTCGCGCCGCCGGTGTAGGCAAAGAGATTGAGAACGCGAATCGGCCTCGATGCCGATCGGATTTTCTCAGCCATCCAGTCCCAATTCACTGACTGCTCCGGGAATAAACCCGTATGCTTGAATCCCATGAGCTCGATACGAAAAACAAGCGAACGATATCGCATCGTCCATGTCTTCGGAATATCTTGGACAATATCCCACGCGCCACCGCCGTCACGACTCCGACGATACCGGGCGTGAGGCGCTTCCCACTCTTTTCCGTTTCCTTTCGGCCATATCGCCTGCGGATCCGGACGTCGCAAAATAAACTCCCCCCAACGTTCCAGCTTCTCTCCGTCTCCGGCATCGATCAATTCGTAGTCATTCCAATCAGTGGCAATACGCATACGTCAAACAGAAAGAATAGAACCGCAGATCTCCAACAATATCATGAGAGCACAGGAAAAAAGAAAACAAAGCGTTTCCGGTAAAAATTCTTTTTTGCGGCTTTCGTACGAAGTGTAAGACAAGCAAAAAAGAATTTTTACCGGAAAGGCGCCTAACATGCTCACACATTTCTTCGCCGTCGCAAGAGCACGCGGAGCGTTTTGAGGCAAATAGAAATATCGAGCCACAGCGACCAGTTCTCGATATAGAAAATATCGAGTTTATACTCGCCTTCGAACGAAAGGTCGGAACGGCCCGATACTTGTGCCATACCGGTCACGCCTGGCTTGATCGTCAGGAGACGGCGGTGATACTCTTTATATTTCTCCACCTCGCGCGCCTGATGCGGTCGCGGTCCGACCAGACTCATAGACCCCAAGAACGCGTTAAAGAATTGTGGCAACTCATCAATTGAGAAACGCTCGATAAATGATCCGACCTTCGTTTTCCGCGGATCATCCTTGATTTTGTAGAGCACATCATCGCGCACATTCCGCTCGGCGATAAGCTGCTGTTCATAAGCAAGCGCGTGTTCGAAGTCGGGATTCTCCTTCGTAATACAGTACTTCCATCGTATATAGCGGAATTTGTAGACGAAAAATTCCTTCCCATCTTCGCCGATGCGTTTGTTTCGGTAAATCACCGGACCATCCGGATCTTCCAACTTGATAAGAATCGCCACTACAAGCATGAGCGGTGAGAAGAGCACGATGAGCAGTGCCGAGGCGATAATATCAAACGCACGTTTCAAGATTTTTCCCCACCCATCGAGCGGCGTATGCTCCGCTTCAATAAATGGTTCCCCCTCAAACATTCGAATAGAGAACCGCGATGTCTGAAGTGTTGTCGGAATATATTTGTAGACGATATTGTTCACCTGGCAATAGTCGAGCAGTTTTGTCTGTTCTTCATCGGGCACGGACGGATCGCACACAATAATTTCATCAACACCCCGCGTTTTCCGGATTTCTTTGATCTCGCGAATACTTGCCGAACCGATTGTCGCCGAAAGACGATATCCAAGCCACGGCTTCTCAATAAAAGTTTTTGAGAGACGTTCCAAGACGCCATTCCTCCCCACAAGCACAATTCGATGCACGCCAATGCCCCGATGTATCAACAACCACTGCTGCACCGAATGGATCAAAAATCGACCGATAACAACAAAAAGAACCGAGAGCGTCCACGCAAGCAATATAATAAAGCGTGACGAAAACCATTCGCGCTTCAAGAAAACCGCAATAATTAAAACAACGAGCGCAAGCGACGTCGCAGAGAACACCTTATACGCTTCCTGCCAGAACTTCCGCGTCGTGCGAATATCGTAGAGTCCCTCGAATGCGTAAATAAGTAGAAAAAACGGAGCTGTGAGAAGTGTAATCGTGAAATATTCGTCGAATGAAAATATGCCGCCAATGCGGCCAAGGTCAAAAAACATGCGCGTCTCCGGAAGATCGCGAATCATAAATGCCGAAAGCGCCGCACAAACTATCATGCAGTAATCCATCGGCACGCGAATGGCACTGAAGAAAAGTTCCGATCGCTTCATAAAAGATACGAAGATAAGAGCCAAGGAATATATCAAGACGGGCGATAAGCCGGATTCTGTCTTTATCTTTCCAAGAAAAATAAATGGCAATCATTTCTCTTGTTGTTGCGTTGCCGCAACAATCCTTGCGGCACACCACGCTCTCTCCACAAAGGACAGAGAGCTTGGTACGGCCTTGCACGCCAGTAAGGATTTAGCCGTTTCACCCTCCCGATTATATCGAGAGGCTCCATTTCGAATGTCGCCACTCGAAATGCCTCGATCAGTTTCCCGTTTCGAGCGTCTCTGTTCGCACCTCTCTCGCGCCGAAACGCGAGCGACGGGCGTTACCCGCTACCATTTTCTGACGCAGCTATCAGCACTCAGCTCCCAATATCCGACCGATTGCCGGAAGCTGATTCCTGATCGCCGCGTCAGCACGTGTCCGGACTTTCCTCCCTTCCCACCGAGGTGGGATCGGGCAATTGCCTGCCCGCCTTGATATATCCCCTCTTGTCAAAGACCAATTTCCACCAAACAATACTACTACAAAATACAAGAAATGTCAATGTTTACCCACAAGCGGATACTCGATAAATTGGCTCATAAAAGCCACGTTCCGAGAATGTTTCCCCGCTACGATACACGGAGAGTCCCTCCGATATGTGTCTCAATAGCCCGGACAATACCCGCAAAGACAACGTCGGCCTCCTCGCCAGTCAGTGCCCTGTCCTCTCGTCCCATGCGAATATGGAAAGCAAGACTTCGCCCCTCATCGGGACTCATATAGCGGTCGAACAACTCAGCATCCAATACCAATCCCTGACCGGAAGAAACGATACAATCCCGTACCTCAGCGACAGTAGTGCGCGAAGGAACAAAACAGGAAAGATCGCGCAACGTTTCCGGCTGCTTTCGGATCGGAGCAAAGATGCCTTCTCCCGGAATCGCCGAAAGCAATGCTCGCGTATCGAATTCGAAAGCAGCAACTCTCCCCGATATACCCATCCCCTTGAGAGGCGCCGGGTGCACCTCGCCCAAGGTACCAATACGCTCTCCACGGGCGGAAAATATATCCGCCGTACGGACGGGATGCCACAAAGACAAGGCGGTATTCTGATACGGGCGCACAGAATAAACAACTCGCAGCGAATCCAAGAGATGGGCCATTTCTGACATCAGTAAGACAAAAGGAGACGCCTCACCACCACGCTTCGACGAGACTCGAGCCACCCCGGACACCAACCTGGTTTCCACAACAGATTCTCCAGACCGCTCATACACCTTTCCAAGTTCGAACATTCTGATATCGTGAAAACGCCGGCCATTGAAAGCAATATTCTTCAAAAGCCCCGGCAAAAGACTCTTTCGAACCAAAGTCTGATCCGGATTCATCGGATTGGCAAGAGAAAGGTGGGCATCTTTCTCGAAATGCAGCCGACTGGCATCCGATTCGCTATAGAAAGAATAGTTATATGATTCCGTGAATCCATTTGCCGAGAGGAAATCCCGAAGAGAGGCTTCGTGAGCACGGATCGGGTCATCAGAAGGAGAACCCAGTAAAAAGCTCGGCGCTACGCTCTCAATACGATCATAGCCGATACCTTTCCCAATCTCTTCGGCAATGTCCGCAACCGATTCAACATCAATCCGATAGGGTGGCGGCGTAGCGGATACCGTCTTCTCCTCAAGAGATACTTCAAACCCTCGCAATTCCAAGATTGACTTCATTTCTTTCACCGAGACGTCCGTACCCAAAAGAGATGTCACTGCCCGCGAAGAAAATTCGATAGATTTCGGCAGAGCAAAAGCACTGCGTTCCTCAGAAACGGAGACTACCTCACCGCCCGCAATATGTGATACCACCTCCAAGAGTCGCACCAATGCTCGCTCAGCAAGATCAGGAGAAAGACCTTTCTCGAATCGAGCCGAGGCGTCGCTCTCAATACCAAGCCGCGTCCGCGTCCGCCGGATAGAGACCGGATCAAAATGAGCCGCTTCAAAGAACACGTGCTTCGTCTTCGATGTCACTCCGGATGCGACACCACCCATAATGCCCCCTAAAGCAAGTGCTCGTTCGCTATCGGCAATGACAATATCTTCCGCGTCAAGCAAGTGCGACTTCCCATCCAAGAGCACAAGAGTCTCCCCGGGATTTGCAAGGCGCGGACCGATCTTCTTCTGTTCTGATCCGGCAATAGCATCCCAATCGAATGCATGGAGCGGCTGCCCCAACTCAAGCATGATAAGATTGGTCGCATCAACAATGTTATTGATAGATCGCATTCCAAAGACGCTCAACCGGTCAACAAGCCACTTGGGCGATACATCAACGGTGACATTCCGGACGAGCGCCCCGATATACCGATCACTTTTCCCCTTCGCTTCAAGTGAAATGGAGAAGAAAGATGAAAGCATATCCTCCGACTTCGGCAAAAGGAGTCCATCGTAATCATAATCCATCTTCCGATGTTCTAGTGCGGCAATCTCCCGCGAAAGCCCCACGTGTGACAAGCAGTCATGTGCTCGATCCGGCAGCACCTTCACATCAAGCACCGAGTCCGCAGTTGCCAAAAAGTCCGCAACTCCAGTACCTGCCTCCGCCTCTTCAGGCAAAACAAGAATACCTTCGTGATTCTCTCCAAGACCCAACTCCTTCTGGGAACAAATCATGCCGTCGGAAACAACGCCGCGAATATCCGTTTGTTTGATAAACACATCTCCGGGAAGCGATGCTCCCGGCAGAGCTACCGCCACCTTCTGGTTCAGTGCAAGATTCGGCGCACCGCACACAATTGTTTTCTCATTTCCTTCGCCAAGATTCACGCGCGCCACACGCAAGCGATCCGCATTCGGGTGTTGTTCAACCGAAAGTACTGTTCCAACAACGATATCCGGCAGCGAAAAACCCACCGGAACCACTTCTTCCACCTCAAATGCGCGCATCGTCAAAAAAGCCGCGAGCTCCTCGGGAGTTTTCTCTGTTCCGGAAAGTTCTTTGAGCCAACGATAGCTGAATTTCATATGATACTAGAACTGGTTGAGAAATCGAAGATCACCACTCTGAAAAAGGCGAACATCGGGAATCTTATATTGCATCATAGCAAGACGTTCCAAACCGAATCCCCACGCATATCCTTGATACCGATCCCGATCATATCCCGCCGACACAAAAACATTTTGATTTACCATACCAGCCCCACCAAGCTCAAGCCAACCAGCACCTCGGCATGACGAACATCCCGTACCACCGCAAGCAAGACAGGAAATATCGAATTCAAACCCTGGTTCAACAAAAGGAAAATAACTGGGACGGAGCCGAACATGAACAACTTTCCCAAAGAACCGCGAGAAAAAAAATTCTGCCATATACTTAAGATTCCCAACGTTCGCCGACTTCTCAACAGCAAGCATCTCAAACTGATGAAATGTGTGTTCATGCGTCGAATCCGTTGCTTCAGCCCGAAAACATCTCCCCGGAACAATAACTCGAAACGGCGGGGTATGCGTTTCCATGTATCTGGCCTGAATCGCGGATGTTTGAGATCGAAGCGCTAGTCGGTCATTTTTTTTCTTTTCAACTCCCTGCTCCCTGTTTATTTTTCCTTGCTCATTGATTCCTGATTTTAGCCAGAATGTATCTTGCATATCTCTCGCCGGGTGGTGCGCCGGCATGTTCAAAGCATCAAAGTTATAAAACTCTGTCTCGACTTCAGGACCGTCAGCAATATCAAACCCGAGCGACCGAAAAATCTTATAAATCTCCCGTTCCACCTGCGTTAGAATATGAAGATGTCCGACCGGAAGCACGTCTCCCGGATCCGTCACATCGATCCATTCCTTCTCCGCATCGAAGCTCGCCGATTCCAATCGTGCTGTCGCCGCTTCACACGCTTCGACAATCTCTCGCTTTGCCACATTGGCACGACCTCCCAGCTCGCGCCGTTCCTCCGGCGAAAGCGTCGAAAGACTCTTCAAAAACTGCGTGAGCGCACTCTTCCGCCCCAAGAATTCCACCTGGCTCTCTCGCAGCATATCCAAACTCTCCACCCTCTCAAACGCCGAGACCGCCAGCCGTTTCAGCTCATCCAAAGTATCTGTATTCATACCCCTCATTGTATCCACACCCCTCTCCGCTGTCAAAAAGAAACGATCACCTCATATATACTTGTTCTAAGGAGGTGACCGTTGAATGTAAAGACTATGATGAAGACCTCTTCTTTCTTCCTCCGGATAACTTCTTATCCTTCCGATTTTTTCGACCATTCCTCCTATTGGCATGCAGTTTATGCGCTCGCGTGCCCTCTTTATAGGTGGTAATAGTGCGATTCGGAGCCACAACAACGGTGATATAAATTCCATTTATGACAACCGTTACTCTTTGTGGCTGAGCAAATCTTACTTTCAAAAGAATTCTCTGCACCTTCTGAAGTAGCTGAGCTCTTACTTCTTCAGGAATACGTCTTACTAACTTCCCACAGAAATGAACGCTGAAATGAGAAGACATTTTGAATATACCTCCAATCAGAGTAAGAAGAATACTTCGCGAGAAATATGAAAATGTAAAGAAAAGAACTGGATCAGAAAACTACTCGGGCAAAATCTTTCTTGCCACACCTTACTATCAATGATTTACCAAAATTTGTCAAGATGAAATCACGATCGGTGATTTTATTTCCATCCACCTCAACACCGCCCTGTTCGATCTTGCGCCGGGCATCGCCCCGACTCGTTGCAAATCCTTCTTGTGCCAGAAAATCAAGCAGACTCATATCGCCAGTCAATTTCACCTCATGAATGTCATCCGGAATTTCCCGTTTCGAAAAAGTAGAGACAAAATGATTCTCAGCTTCACGCGCCGCCTCACTGTCATAATACAGCTTCACGATTTCGAAACCGAGCCGGAGTTTCGTATCACGGGGATTATTTTCCCGCAAAAGAGCGCTGATTTCTTCCATTGGCACGCGCGTGCAGTGCACAAAATAGCTCTCGATGAGTTCGTCGGGAATGCTCATGACCTTCCCGAGCATATCTTTCGATTCATCGGTCAGATTGATCGTATTCCCCCAGCTCGAACTCATCTTTCGTCCATCGGTACCGAGAATAAGATTGGTTGTGAGAATATCCTGCGGGGATTTCCCCATACGCTCCTGGAGTCGCCGCCCGGCAAGCAAATTAAACCGTTGATCCGTACCGCCAATTTCCACATCTGCGGAAACCTCAAAACTATCATGCCCCTGCATCAGCGGATAAAGCATCTCGCGAAGCGAGACGCGCTTTCCGGCATCGAGGCGTTTCCGGATGTTATCACGAGCAATAAACTCAGCCACCGAAAAAGCATCCGCCTCTTTCCCGATTTCGGAAAAACCCAGTCGAGAGAGCCACGTCGAATTGGCATGAATCTCCACGCGCGACATATCGAGGATCTTTCCCGCCTGCTCCGCATAGGTCGCCATATTGGCATGCACATCATCTTCAGAGAGCATCGGGCGCTCCGATTCCTTGTCGCTTGTATCACCGATCTGCCCGGTAAAATCGCCAACAATAAAGACAATCGTATGGCCCAGTTTCTGAAAATCCCGAAGTTTGAGAAGTGATACCGAACGCCCAAGATGAATATTCGGACTCGTCGGGTCAATACCGAGCTTCACCCGCAACTTTTCCCCGGAGAGAAGGCGCAACTTCAAATGCTCCCAGTCGATCACCTCTGCCACACCGCGCGAAAGCAACTCGTCTATTTGTTTTTCAAGCTTCTGTTTTTCTGAATCCATAACAATTTAATCTTTTATATTCTACCGACTTTACACATCATCCCTTCTCGTCATTCCCGCGAAGGCGGGAATCCAGTCACCACCCGCTAAACACAAACACTCTACAAAAAAATTTGCAGTATACCCTCTGAAAGTTTGTGGAACCTGGTTTCCCGCCTTCGCGGGAATGACGCCGTTTTAAATTCCCATTTTCCTTCGCGCCAAGCGGTACTGATCATCGGACATCATGCCGCTCTTCCTCGCTTGTTCAAGCTGTGCCAAGATTTCATCCTTATGCTTCATGATATTCTTCGGCGTCATCGCCTTCTTGAGGATTTTCTCTCGCTCCGCCGGCGACATTTTCATGAGCTGTTTCATGGCAAACTTTTGAAACACACCCATATTTTTCGGATCCGGCGCACCCGGCATCGAAGCGAGTTGTTCTTCAAAACTTCGTTCATCTTTCTTCTCAACAACTTTTGGCTTCTTTTCATCTTTCGGTTTCTTGGAAAATGGATTCCACATAAATTCGCAATTACTATTCTACTGTTCTACTGTTCAAACACTCGCTACAAACGATACCCTGCCGAAACTCACAGATTCCTGAAAAAGAACAGAAAGATGTGTTTTCTGTAGCAAACAACTATTTTCTCCTGATACCCTTCTTTCGTCTTTTCTGACGACGCTTGGTTAATGGAGAAATGACCGATGGAGAAGAGGCCTCCGCACCGGGCGTCACAGGAGCTGAACCAAGAACCCCATCACCAAGTCCCAAAGAGGTCGGAGATGAAACAGATCGAGATACGACTTCCCTTCCGGCCGATTTTTGTTTTGATTCTTTTTTCTTTGCATTCCCAGCCAAGGAAAGTTCGGCTTTCCGAAGCAGACGCTTCTTCCGGAAAATATTGCCGGATACCAAGAGTGCTGTCGCGATATAAATGGAAGAATACGTACCGGCTGCCACACCGATAAGAAGCGCCAAAGAAAAAGATCGGATAGATTCACCTCCAAAAACACTAATCGCAATGAGCACGAGAATAACGGTAAATGACGTATTGAAGGATCGGGCAATCGTCTGATTCAGCGATTGATTGACAACCTCCTCGAAATCTTCCATGCCACCGGATCGAATCAGATTCTCCCGGATACGGTCATAGACAACAATCGTATCATTCACCGAATAGCCAAGTATCGTAAGAAGTGCCGCAATAAATGGCGCGCCAACTTCCATGCCATAAAAATGACCGAGCAGGGAAAACGCTCCAAGCGTAATGATGATGTCATGCGCAAGCGCGACTGTCGCCTGAACACCATAGTGCCACGATGACACCGGACGCGACACGCCGCGAAACGCCCAAGCGATATACAGAATAATGCCGATAACCGCCAAGAAGAGCGCGAGTACGGCATTCCTCTTGATACTCTCGGAAACCGAAGCGCCAATAAATTCAGAACGCACTAACTCGACCGACTCGTCGATTTTTTTCAATTCAGTAAGTACGGCCTCATTGATAGTCTCATCGGACGACGCATAGCGAATAAGCGCCGCATGATCTCCTGACGGTTGCACCACCAAACTCCCGACGCCGGGAACGTCTTTCAGATGTTCTTCGATAGTATTTCGATCGGGAACATTCCCCTCGCTCCACGATACTTCAAGCAATGTCCCTCCTTTGAAATCGATGCCCAGCCTGAGTCCCCACACAGAAAGCATAGCAACGCTCGCCACCAAGAGCGCCGTCGAGAGCGCATAGAAATATTTCCGCTGCTGAATAAGTCGTTTCATACTCACAAAGAAGAAGAGGTATCCGGACGTTTCCGTTTCGGCAAGAGCAGAAACGGATATTTCTCTGTCCACGAACCAATGAACGCATCAAGCAGTGTTCGCGTCAGTACGATTGCCGTAAACATCGAAAACAAAACACCGATAAGAAGAATGAGCGCAAACCCTTTCACAAAACCCGTCCCCAGCCACATAAGAATAAGACAGGTCAAAAGCGTCGAGTAGTTTCCATCGCGTATCGACGGCCAGGCTCGCCGAAAACCTTCTTCAATAGCTTTCGAAAGATGTTTCCCCTGCTTCATTTCTTCCCAGGTCCGCTCGAAAATAAGAATATTCGCATCAACAGCCATACCGATCGAAAGAATAAACCCGGCAATACCAGCAAGCGAGAGTGTAATGGGAAATGGCGTCAGACTCGAGAGTTTAAATATTGCAAAAAGAAGCCCGGCATACAGTGAAAGCGTAAACGCGGCAACCAATCCAAAGAATCGGTAGTAAGCAATGACAAAGAGCATCACCGCGCCAATGCCCACCACACCCGCAAAGAGACTCTGCCGAAGCGACTGCTCACCGAGCGATGCCGACACAGTTTGTTGACCGATAAGCGTGATTGGTGCCGGAAGCGCTCCTTCGTTGAGTCGCGAGACAAGCGCCTTTGCCTCTGCAAGCGTATAGTTTCCCGTGATAACGGCTTGCCCGTTGGGAATTTCCGCCTGCACCGTCGGCGCACTGATAATATCGCCATCCAAAAGAATTGCGATCTGCTTGTCAATATTGCGCTTGGTGAGATCAGCGAAGAGCTTTGCTCCCTCGGTATCGAATTGGAGCGAAACCTGCGGAAGACCCAAGCCCTGCCCGCCACCATAATCCACAAAAGCATTCTTCAGATTCTTACCGGAGAGCCCGGTTGACTTGAATCGCGCTGTCTCTGGCAGCATGTCGAGCGTCTGCTTTGGAAACAAAATGTGCGAAGCGCGCACCTGATAATCATCACCCTCGCCCTTTTCATCCGTCTTCTTGATAATATGCCACCCGAAAGATGTTTCAACGAGATCCGGACACACAGTTCCGACCTTGAAATCCGAATTGAAAAGCACGTCGTCGAACTCCTTCACAAACTGTCCCTTCTTCACAAAATCCAAATCGCCGCCCTTATCAGCGGATCCGGGATCCTTACTCTCCGTTTTCGCCAGTTCGGCAAAGTCAGCTCCTTTCTTGATGCGCTCGAACACCTCTTCCGCCTGTTTCTTTGATAATTCATTCAAGACATCGAGTTGCTTCTGCACTGCTTCGGAGTTATCCTCTTGAAATTCAAGATAGGGCGTTTCTTTGAGCATCTTTTTCGCCTCGTCCACATCCTTCACTCCGGGCAATTCCACGATAATCCGATCCTCGCTGCCCGAACGCGAGAGCTGTACCAAAGGCTCTCCCACGCCGAATGCGTTTACGCGCCGCTCTATCACGGCAAGCGCCGCCTGGAGCGCGTCATTGCGCTTTTCCTCAGGAATCTGCGACGTATCCACGGCGTACTCAAGGTGAATACCGCCCTGCAAATCGAGCCCGAGATTCACGCGCAACCCCAAGACCGCCGACCCGAGCCACGGCACGCGCGACACCGAACGAGGATACGCCAGTATCCCCGCGAAAACTGTGAGAAAAACAACTCCCAGCAACCGAAGCCGAAGTGCACGTCGTCTGTTCATAATACGCTCAGTATACGAACTTCCTCGCCTCCTCGCAACTCTTGACGTTTCCACAAGTATATGAAAAGGCGGATCACATCTCTGCAACCCGCCTATACTTTATCGTTTTTAACCCCCTCCTTGATCAGAGCGAGCTATGTCCCACCCCAGCCAAGGAATATCTTCCCGGCGAGACTAATGAAAATGCATACAAATCCAATGACTGCAAGGACGGCCAGTATCTCAACCGGCCGCTCCCTAAGAATTCGTAAGATTTCCATGCAACCACTAGCCAGCCGACCAAGGGAGAGTACTTTCCAAAAATTCTTCAGATATTTCACTGTGGTTGCCTCGTCTCGTAGGAAGCATAGGATCGATCCTGACACCTTCTGTAAGCATCAGGAGGATATTGTTCTGACCATTGCCAACACTTGAAAGCCGTTGGTCGACTATCCATTCGGACAGAGGACAGCTGTTCATTCGGCACAGCGGAACGAAAGAACATATGCCCAACCAGTGCCAAAGCAATGATGAGGCAAAAAGTAACACTGATGGCTCCACCTGCCGTGAACCGGTGTTGAAGATATGACTTCATTTCCGTGACTTCCCGGGGCGAGCAGGACGGGACACTTTGCTCGTGGCAATCCTCCGATCCTTCTTTGCCATACGCACCCGCAATTTCACGAGCTGCTTCTGCTTGGCAAAAGCAAACCCCAATTCTTGGCATCTGCCATATCTGTCCAGTGTCGCGTGACTCTTGATAAGCGAGACACATTGAGGAAACGCTTTTGAAAATTTGAGCTGGAATCTCTGGTCATCGGAAAGACCGGCAATGATGTAATCGGTGAGACACTGCCGATAATCCTTATTAACTCCGTGGATCCGATATGTCGGCTCGCACTGTTCGAGCGGCGTCATGCTCGATTGGGGATTGCCAGCAACTATTGGCGCTGTGCCATTCCCCTGAAATATCCCAGGTCCGGCACATCCGGACAGAACCAACAAGACGCCCAACGCGACAAGTAACCTAGTCCTAGTTTTCATTTTTAATGTACCTCCAAACACGACCGAAACTGGTCGTATTCTTTCTACCACGATTTTCAAACAAAGTCAAGTCATTTTGACAAAATAGACTGTGCCGATCGGAGAAGACTCTTGGCATTGTCGAATGTCGCCCGCTCAACCGCCCGATCAAATGACAGCCAGACACTATCGAGATGCTCTTCGGACAGACGAACCGGCGGCGCTTCCGGCACACTTTCCGCCAAGAAAAAATGCACCGTTTTAAAGATAAGAAGCGCACGACCCTCCTTCCGGCGGCGCTCCCGTTCTGTCCCTTTCGCCGTATAGAAAAAATGTATCCTTCGGTGAAAACCCGGTACAAGCCGCAAATTCGTGAGACCTGCTTCCTCTTCCGTTTCCCGGCGCGCCGCCATTTCCAATGTCTCACCCACTTCCACATGCCCCTTGGGAAAGTCCCAGTGCCGATGGCGATACTGCAGAAGCAAAAACCGCCGCATCCCGTCCGGCTCACGTCGAAACACCACCGCTCCCGCCGATACCTCATAGGAAATCGGGAGACCAAACAAACGATCTATCCCCGGTTTGTTATTAAAAAATTTCATGATAATTTTGTCAAAGCTATGTATGCATAGCTATATTCATCCCTAACCACAGTACAAATAATGCGCACAGAAAAGAAACTGCGAGTGAGAACACTATTCTAGTCTTTATTGAGCTAAAGAGAAATACACTGAAAAGACCAGCGGCAAAAAAGGTGAGAATAAACCTACTTGCCGAATGAGCAGCAATTACTACCAAAGTATAGATCGGTCGAGAATGGTCAAGTTGCACCACATTATCTACGATGTTGACTCCTGTCCAAGCAACAAAACCGCCCTCCGTGATACACCAATAGATTGCAACAAAAAACAGTGGCCATCCAATTAAGTGGGTTAGCGCTCTCTCAATTCTACTACTGAGCTCCAACATAGGGTCATAGGGTTACGTAAAATACACATTCATATTTAGACATGTGAAAAAATACCACTTATACGCTCTCGGACAGCCAGAGCAGCAAGCTTCGCCAGAACATGATGTTCACCAAACCGATCGACATGAGCCGTTCCAGCACAAGCACCATCCCGCCACACGGAGAAAGACTCACCGGTCGGTACGCGCCCGACTTCCCTTGCCTGCCATTCGGAACCGTCTGAAAATCCAAACGATGTCCGACTTCCCGGAAACGCTTTCGAAATTTCCCGGAACCTCTCTGAATCGCCGTTAAATATCAAGACTCCGCTCGGCTTCATACTCCGCACCAAAAGCCGATACTCTTTTGCCAGTGCATCGACACCCGGAAACCGTTCAACATATCGGCTCGTCATATCTGTGAGAACGACAACATCCGGATGGACAATCGAGAGAAGATACCGCATATCCCCACGATCCGACACGCCGAATTCCAAGACAATCACCCGGGGAAAAGAAGACCGAAACACCGCATGAATCGACTGCCACAAAATGGGTAGCCACGCCCGATAGTCGCCATACCCGCTTGAGAGCCCGAGAATGGAAAGCGGCATACCGATATCGGTATTGAAATTCCGCGGCGTCACCCGCACCGAGCATGATTCCTTCTCCAGTATCGCCAATATCTCATCCTTGACAAACGATTTGTTCGTCGAACCGGCGATGGCGATCACCAAAGGACGGTGAAGTGCAAGCGCAAGCTTCGCC
Organism: Candidatus Moraniibacteriota bacterium; assembly: GCA_016699875.1. Taxonomy (NCBI): domain Bacteria; phylum Candidatus Moraniibacteriota; species Candidatus Moraniibacteriota bacterium. The sequence continues at coordinate 165,532 of CP064989.1, forward strand.
ATACATTTAAGAAAGTATCGGAGAAACAATTTCAGAATCCACCGCATAGAGAACTCTTGAAGAGACAAGGAATCGCTAACACAGATACAAAGACACTCTAAGGACGACGCTTTCGACAATATGCTTCGATTCGATCGAATGCGTGATTGATTTCTTCTTCCGTCTTGCCGAAGCTGAATCGGATGTGTCCCTCGCCGTTCTGCCCGAAGGCGACGCCCGGCACAGTTACCACTTGTGCCGACGAAAGCAATCCAAGCGACGCGCGCCACGAGAGGCTTCCCGGAAATTCATCGTTTTCATCAAACATCTCCGGCTGCAAAATTTTCGGAAAGACATAGTAGGCGCTTGTCGGTTTCCGGTAACGGAAAAATTCCGAGAGCCAGTCAAGACGGGAACATATGAGATCGCGGCGCGCCCGATACTCTACATTGAACCGTTCCACATCCTCATCCGCCGTCTCGAGCGCGCCCATCGCCGCATACTGCGATATCACTGGCGCGCACGTAACCAACGAATCGTGCACTTTGAGAATTTCCGCAACAACCGATCGGTCACTATGAAGATAGCCGATCCGCCACCCGGTCATCGCATACGTTTTGGAAAAACTGAAAAGCCGAATCACCCTCGATCGCAGCTCGGGAATTTCCGCAAGACTGAACAGTTTTTCCGTACGGTCAAAAACAAGATCTTTGTACACTTCATCGGAGATAAGAAAGAGGTTGTGCTTCTCCGCAAGCGCCGCCAGTCCGAGAAGCTGCTCCTTCGTATACGTCGTACCGGTCGGATTGTTCGGATTGCAATAGAAGATCGCTTTTGTCTTCGGCGTAATCGCCCGCTCATATTTCTCCAAATCAAACGCCCAGCCGTGCTCCTCATCAAGCGGAACGAAAACCGGCACGCACCCGGCAAGCATGATCACTTCCCGATAGGAGGTATAGGTCGGTTCCGGAATAATCACTTCGTCCCCCGGATTGGTAATCGCCAAGATCGTCGCCGTAATGCCCTCGATAGATCCTGCCGTCACCACTATTTCTTTCTGCCAATCATAGAACATATTCTCGCGAGCCAAACAGACTTCAATAAGCTCGCGCAATTCCGGCAAACCCGGCGAGAGCGAATAGCGCGCCACCACTCCATCGCGAAGCGCTCGCTCTACGCGGCGTTTGATGCACGACGGCGTATCAAAACTCGGCACGCCCTGCGCAAGCGAGATCGCATCCGGAAACTTCGAAGCCTGAAGCTCCATCTGCTTGATCACTGAAAGCCGAAGATTTCGAGTTCGCTCAAACACAAGCGTATCCACATCCGTTTATTCCCCGCGTATCGCCCGAATCGGATCTATCTTTGACGCCTTCCACGCCGGATACGTCCCAAAGACTATTCCCGACAGAAAAGCAAACGCCACCGCAAACAGAACATTGTATATCGAAAACACAAAGGCAATCGAAAATCCAAGTGCTGCAATCGCCGAGAAAGCGAAGAAAATAATCACAAACGAAAGTGCGATCCCGATCGTCCCGCCGACAATCGCCACCAGAATCGCCTCCACCAAAAACTGCCGCAAGATATCCCGCGGCCGCGCGCCCACCGCCTTGCGAAGCCCGATCTCCGGCGTCCGTTCGGCAACTGACACGAACATCACATTCATAATGCCCACTCCGCCCACAACGAGCGAGATAGACGCGAGCGCCACCAAAAGAATTTGCACCGCACCAAAGACCGACTGCACCAAGGTCTGCGCCTCTTTGATGGTCGTCACGGCATAGTCCTCTTGCCCGGCTTTGCGAATATCGTGCCGATCACGCAAGAGATCATATATCTCTCGCGCTGTCTCGTCGACGCGAGAGCCATCCCGTGCCGCCACTGTGAAGAAGCTCACGTAGTCGACACCGAGGATTTTCTTCTGCATGGTACGCAGAGGAATATACGCGAAATCATCGAAATTGACAAACCCCGTCGAGCCGCGCTCTTTGATCACGCCCGCAACGCGATAACGCTGCCCTTTGATCGTAATCGACTGCCCCAACGCACTGCTCTCTCCGAAAAACGTTTTCTTGATACCGGCGCCAAGCACTACTGTCTGCGCAATGCCTCGATCGTCGGCATTCGTATAGAAGCTCCCTTCGGTCAGAACAATATTCCGATCAATTTGCGGCGCACCCGCCGTCGCTCCGAGAAGAAATATCTGTTTGTTTGTCTCATCCCGACTCGCGAGCGCCTGCCCAACGATGCCTGCATAGTACCCCGAGACATTCGGCAAGCGCGCAACCGCATCCGCATCGTCGAGCGTGAGCGTCGTCACTTGTATACCCTGCGCGATTCCCGTCGCATTCCCGGACGAATTCCGCCCTGCCGACGGCACCTTCACCTCGACCTGAATGCTATTGTCCCCGAAGCTCTTCACCTGATCGAGCACGAATCCCTCGACCGCATCCCCCGCCGACGCGACTGTCATGATGGCGACTGTCCCGATGATAATTCCCGAGAGCGTGAGCAATGTCCTCCCGGCATTCGCCGCAAGACTCTTCACCGCAAAAGACAACGAAAGAAGCAGTTCGTGCATCCCGAAAAAAAACCCGTTACACTTCTTCACCTTATCACAAAGAAGACTCCACAAGAAGCGTTTTTTAGTATAAAACCAGAAGAAAAAGTGACTCTCTCACCCCCCCCTTCCTTTTTGCTCGCCTGCTTTGGCTTCGCCCCCAAAACTTTTCGGCGGGACGGCGGCTAATTTAGCTTCAATTTAGCTTCATCTGCTGTTTTATCTCTCTCAAATATGCTGTTGATTTCTGTTTCAATATATCGATATTAATACTTGTGTTTTTTTCAAAATTTTCAAAATCTTGAAAATCATCTCCTAAATTGTTTCTCTTAAAATAACTCAAAAAAAACCAAATTAATGACTAAATTATCCATAGCAACAATTGCCCCAAGTACGACAAACAAGCAAAAATAAGGGTTTTATTTGTGGAATTTTTTCTTCTGCAATATGAAGTAATTTTTTAAGTCCATATTTTATTTCTTATTCAAACGCTTTGCCTTTTGCGGAATTACATAAACAGTTTTGATGAGGTTTTCAACAATATCCATTGCGATATCAAGCTCCTCATCACTTGCGGCGATTGTTTCGTGTGCCGAATTATTGCCTAGCAGTCTTGTGCTGTGTAAGGTTTCTGCGCTGTCTTGAGTTAGTACGCCCTTGGTAACCAAATCATCAATCTTGTTTTCCAAATTGGCACCTCGTGCTTCTTTTTCTCTGCACACAGATTCAACCAAAGCTCTTATCCCTATTCCAGCAAGAATACCTAGCCGACCACATAAAGCCCCATGAGTTTCTTTATAAATTTTCAAAACCCCATCTGGCAGCAAATACATGTCTTTAACTTGTTTTCTGCCAGCAATTCTGCTTGGATATAGTTTTATATCCTCATCATAATAAACTTCGCCAGTTTCTGGGTCATAGCTCATATCTTCAGAACAAGAAGAAGTTGTGCGGAAAGAAACCTCTTTGCAACCCTGACAAATAATTATTTCGTAATAACGCGAAACGGAAATTTCGTCTTCTGATTCCAAGACATTCACGGAAAATAAAACTTTATGACAAGTCTCGCCGTCGCACTTTATGCAAGCGAGATCGTATTCTTCGTCTTTGGTTTTATCATACTCAATCTTGCGCATATCTATAAAATATCGTTAATCAACTGGGATATTTTTTTCTCAAAAATATCAATCGTTTTTGCTGAAGCCGACACACACTCTTTTTCTTTTGAAATTTCATCAACAATTTCTTTTTGAACTTCAATCGGTGGAAGCGGCACAGTTATTGTCGCAAAATTTTTCTGGTATATGGCGGCAACGCTCGTTGTTCCACTCACCAAAGTTTTTATTTTTTGTTTGCCTTCCTCTGTATTGAGATAGTAGTTAACATAATCAGGATCAGTTTCTTTTCTGAATCTAATCCTTAAAATATTGTTGTTGAACAAATATTTTCCGTCTTCGCCGTGATAAACAGTAGATTTACCGACCAAATTCGGGGCGTTTCTTGTGTTGTAAATAAAATCGCCGTCGCTTAGAATGTATTTTTCTAATTCTTCTTTACTAGCCTCCACATGAGCAACGGAATCCAACTCTAGATTTCCGTCTATTGTGATGTTATCCATTTTTATATATGGATATGGAAAAACATCCGCTTGCATTGATTTATCTTTAACTAACCCAAGCTTTGTGTCCAAAAATAAATTGCCTAATTCGATAATTTGCCAAGACGGATCAACCTTGATTGTTGGTTTATAATTACTGATAATTTGTTTTGCGCTGTCAATAATATGTTGATATTTTTCAATCTGCTCAACAATTTCTTTTTGAACTTCAATCGGCGGGAGTGGAAAAATAAATAATTCTTTAAGTTTTGATGGCCTTACTTCTTTGATCGTAACCCCTGTTGCTAAAGATTGGATATACTCTTTTTTGTTTTCTAAAATACGGGCTAGAAATTCAGGTAAAATTTTATTTTTATCAACAACAATCCCAGACAATCCTTGCTTTGTTGCTGTAGGAACTTTTGCAATTCCAACATTGCCAATAGTTGCACCCAAAGAAATAATTATTGATCCGACAGGCCAAACTTTAGCAGAACTATTTTCCAGCCCAAGTTTGGTTAATTTTTCCGTAGTGTCAAAAATTTCTGATTTAATATCTTTCACAACACACCAACAAATATCCCCGCCAAAATATTCTGGTTTTCTTCTAGACGGAGTGCCTCCATCTTTCATGTCAATCACAGTATCACCAAGTTTTACAAGAGGCCATTTTACATTAGAATAACTAAGCACAGTTTTATATCTCTCTCCCGAAAGATTATAATCTCCCGCCGCAATTATTTTTTCTTTGGAAACAATATGAGCGATTTGCTTTTCGTCTTCGCTAAATTTTTTATCGTCTAAAGACGATTTGTATTTCTTGATAACTTCCAATGCCAAAGGCAAATCGTTTTTATTATGTTCCCGCCTTTGCGCGCCTAAATCAAAACCGTCATTTTGAATTTTTACAAACAAAAAGTTTTTTGTTTTCTTTGAAATCTCATTATCAAAAAGTAAGATACTGGTTTTTACTCCCGCATAGGGATTAAATACACCGGCAGGAAGCGAAACGACAGAAAAAAGCCCATCCTCAATTAATTTTTTACGCAACTGCGTATAAGCATTATTTGATTGAAAAATTATTCCTTCGGGAACGATTATTCCAGCCCGTCCTTTTATTGTTAAATGCTCAACGATATAATCCACAAAAAGCACTTCCGCGCGATTCGCCTGAATAGAAAATCTTTTGTGGGGAACAATTCCGCCTTTTGGTGTCATAAATGGCGGATTTGCCATTATTACATCAAATGTTTCGTCCCATCTTTTTTCGCTTGAAAGTGTGTCATATTCATGGATTTTTGGTTCTGGGAATCCATGTAGATACATATTCACAAGTGCCAATTTCACCATATCGGGCGAAATATCATAGCCCGACAAATTATTCATCAATTTCAATTTTTCATCTGGCGTGAGTGGTTTTTCTTTGTTGGTTTTCAAAATGTGCTTGTAGGCAGAAATCAAAAATCCGGCCGTCCCGCAAGCGGGATCAAGGATTGTTTCATTTTTCTTCGGATCAACCACTTCAACGATAAAATCAATGATGTGACGAGGCGTGCGGAATTGCCCCGCATCGCCTTGGCTTCCGAGAATGGAAAGCAGGTATTCAAAAGCATTGCCTAAATTTTCGCTATGTTCGTAATTAAATTCGTTGATCTCTTTGAGGAACAGCGAAAGTGTACGCGAGTCGTTGTATGGCAAAAATGCACCTTTGAAAATATCACGGAACAATTGCGGAATATGCGGATTTTTCGACATATTCGTAATTGCCTGAACATACAGATCGAGGCGTTCTTGTCCCGAAAGCCTGTTATCCAAGAGTTTCGTCCAAGCGTATTGCGAAAATCCGTTGGCGAAAAATTTTGCCTCTCCGCCAAGTTCTTCCGATTCCTTGTCCATATCGTCCATAAACTTATAGACGAGAGCGGTTGTGATTTGCTCAACTTGCGCCTTGGGGTCTGGCACTTTGCCGACAAGGATTTGCCTCGCAGAGTCAAGTTTTCTTTTTGTAACTTGATCAAGCATATCAATATTCAAAGATTATATCTTCGAAATTACAATCCATTTTCTCTGGAAAAATTATCAAAAATGCAAATTTGTAATTGAGATGACCTTTATCATTTTTTAGATCTGTTTTTGCATTTTCAATTTCATCAGCTGAATCATTAAATTTTTTTGTTTGAATTATAATCAAATTATCGTTTTGATTACCTCTAGAATGAATAACTATATCTGGTTTTATTAAATCGTTCTGACTATTTCTCTTGCTTCTTTCTTCAAAACGATTGTATTCACAATCAATATTATAGCCAGAGAAATGTCCCGAATTTTCTAGATAGTGCGCCAATCTATGTGACAAAGATTGCTCATGAATATCTCGGTTGCAATCGCCGACCATATATCCATTTTCTGTAACAACTTTTTTTAAAGCTTCCAAAATTATTTCTTTATACACAAATTTATCTCATATATTGATTAACTGATACATAGTCTTTTACATATTCAGGAACAGTTTCCCGCCAGCCGTTTAATTCCTTAAATTCCGACATTGTAAACCCAGCGTACACATTCAACTCCGCAAATTGCTTTTTGTTGATAATCTCGCGGAATTTTTCGTCCGCAACATACGCTTTCAGATAATTTTTGATATGCGGAACATATTTGCTTTCGGGCTTGTAGATTGAGATAAATTTTTCGCACTCCTCTTCCAATTTTTCATCTTTGGACTTGAAAACATCAATCAAGCCGAAAGCTCTTTCCAAAAATTCCCGCCAAGAAATACGGCGATCAAGATTTTCACTCTTGCGGATTTTTTCAAGATTTAAGAATAATTGCGGTTTATCTTCGTATTTGTCGCGCATAATTTGCACGGCTTTGTCCCACTGCTCGTTTTCAACGGCTGATTTTACTTCCGTGTCTTTTTGCAATTCTTCACGGGCTTTTTCAAAAAGTTTGCGATCAACTTTCATCCCCTCGATTCCGACAGGGGTTTCGGTGAGCGTTTTTACTTTATCGGGATTGAAAACTTCTATTTCATCAATATCAACGCCGACAGGTCCTTCCCCGCCAGTTCCTTTTTGTTTGATTGGCAGTTGCAAAATTTCGTCATAATCAAACTTTTCTTCAAAGTATTCGCAGTTGGCGAAGAAGTCGAAAAATTTGAAATGGTCTTTTGACGCTTTGTGTTTTTCACCGTATTCGTCGGTATATTCAAAGGTGAATTTTCTCGTGCCTCGTCCTTTGATCTGAATAAAATCAGTCGGTGAAAAGATCGGGCGCATAAGCGCGAGATTCAAAATGTCTTGGCAATCATAACCAGTCGTCATCATTCCGACAGTTACACAAACCCTCGTTTTACTTGATTTGTAATTTTCCAAAAACTTGGTGTGTCCGTTTAGATTGTTATTTGCGAAATTGATTGTGAATTGCTGACTATCCGCAATATTTGAGGTGATTTGCACTGCAAAATCAGAATTGTATTTGTCGGGCCAAAGCTGGCTCGCCATTCGATTGAGTGTTTGCGTTATTTTGGAAGCATGTTTTTGGCTAACGCAAAATATAATGCTTTTGCCGATTTCACTACTTATCGGGTCCTTGAAAGCGTTTTCAATAAATGTCTGGCAAAAGACGTGATTGGTTTTTTCGGAAAAGAATTTCTTTTCAAAATCCTTTTGGAAAAATGTTTCTTCGCTCTCTGTGCCATTTTCATCTTCAACCATAACCGCATAACCCTTTTCCGATAGCAATTCGGTGGTGATGTCGGTTCGCGCGTCTGAAACGATAGGATTGATCAAAAATCCTTCTCGCACACCGTCAAGCAAGCTGAAACGGAAAGTCGGCTCGCCGTTTTTACAGCCAAAAGTCGTGTAAGTGTCCAAGAGTTGCCGTCTTTCCCAAGCTCGCGGATCTTTTTGTGAAAGTTTTTGCGGATCAATATTTTTCAAATAATCTCTCGGTGTTGCGGTTAAGCCCAATTTATAACCGATGAAATATTCAAAAACTGCTCGCGAGTTTCCGCCGATCGCGCGGTGCGATTCATCAGCTATAATCAAATCAAAATCAGTCGGCGAAAAAAGTTTTTTGTATTTATCTTGCGCCGAAAGACTTTGGACTGTTGAAATGACAATTTCCGCCTTTTTCCAATCGTCGCGGTTTTGTTTGTAAATAACTGATGAAAAATCATTGCTCAAATAGCGGACAAAATTTTTGTGTGCCTGATCTTCCAATTCCAAACGATCAACCAAAAACAGAATTCTTTTAGCGTTTCCTGTTCGTAAAAATAGTTTGATAACGGCGGCGGAAATAAGGGTTTTGCCTGTTCCTGTCGCCATTTCAAAAAGAAAGCGATCATTTCCAGCTTCGGCGGATTTTTGCAAAGCGTGAATTGCTTTCAGCTGATACGGGCGCAAAATTCGCAAGTTTTCGTCCCAAAGATATTGTTCGCGGGTTTCTTCTTTCTGATAACGAGGATCATCTTTGAAATTTGGATTTTGCGTAAGGGCGATATAATCATCATTGACTTCTTCGTCCGCTAAACGCTGATTGTCGGGCTTGAAGTCCTGTCTGTGTTTCAACGATTCTTGCGTTGGAAATTCCGTGATAATTTCAGGATCGCCTCGTTCCAAATCCCAAAAATAATGAAGATTGCCATTTGAGAGAATAACAAAGCGAGCGTTTTCGGTGTGAGCGTATTTTCTCGCTTGTTCTTTTCCGTCTAACGGATTTTTACCTTCCTTTTTGGCTTCCAAAACAACAAGCGGAAAGCCTGTTTCATCAAACAAAAGGAAATCAACAAAGCCGTTTTTTGTGGACTCAAAATCTTCTCCAAAAGCGTCAATGTCTTTCTGTGTAAGCCTTACATTTGATTCAAGTTGGATATTTGCCTGTCCTTTCCCGTCATCAAAAAATCTCCAGCCCGCCTGCTCAAGCAGTTTGTTTATTTTTATTCGCGCTTTCGCTTCTTTTGAATGATCCATAAGACCTCCTTCATTAAATCAAATATACAGATAAATTTCCCAATTCTCTCTTAATCCACCGCAAGGCAACCCAAATTTTATCTTTTTGCCCTTCTCTCACATTCCCCCCATACTACCCCCAACCAATCTCTCTGTAAAATGTCGAAATTCCTCAAAATAAACAAAAATATCCAGCAAAATCCCCATGAATCCCTTAGAGAAAAACAAAGGTTCTTCGATTTTCGATAGGAAAGAGATCAGATATTACATCACCGAACTTCAATGTGGCATAAATGGAAAGTGCTTATTAAAATCCGCCAACTCTCTGACATACGACTGCACCAATAATACAGAAACCGGCCAATACATCAGGTTGCCCAAGTATTTTGACCATTGTGACTGTATGGGCAAATCCGGAACAATTCGTATATTTCCTTCCTGTATTTCATCTTCACTTATATGACCCAACGCAGTCACAAGATAGTTTCTACTTTTCCAATTTGTTCCGATGGAATTATGTACCCCAAGCACCGGAAAACGTTGACCCGCCTTTAACTTGTGTATTGTTTTAAGTGCAGATGGAATAAACATCTCGTCTCGGATTTGTATCGAGGACATTTGATTATCTTCCAAAAAAACATCAACCTGATTTTTTTGCTCTGCCGTTGGTCTATCAGGATAAACATCTTTTCTCTCTATAAAAGAACCGCTTCCATCGCTAAAGCCTCTATAAAAACTATCCTTTAGAACCTCCACCTGCGTCCCTTCCTGCAGAATCGGAAACACCCACGGATTTTTGTAGAGCGTCATGCTTATGGCTATGCACACAGCGATAAAAACGATAGAAAACATCTTGCGGTATTTCTGACCCGATCGAAACGAGAATATTATGAGAAACGCCATAAACGGCGTCGCCATCCAAAATCCAGTCTCACCAACATTGAACGCTCCACCGAGCGAGAAGACTGCCGATATAATGACTGCTACCACCGTGACAACTTTGACAAGTCGGGATTTTTCCATAAATAAGAAGTGGATTTAACTCAAATGATAAGACATCCTGGAAACGCGATTTACTCATACCGCAGCGCCTCCATCGGGGAGACGCGGGCGGCGCGGCGGGCGGGATAGAGGCCGAAGATAATACCGATAAGAAGCGAAACAGCAAAGGCGACACCGGCAGCTTGAAAGGTGAGAAGAAATGTCCATTCGTAACCGGCCGCACGTATGCCGAGTGCGGAAAGATAGGTCAACAGGACACCGAAGACAAAACCAAAAAACCCGCCGAGAAGCGAAAGAAACACCGCTTCGATAAGAAATTGCACCAAGATATCCGAATCGCGCGCACCCACCGCCTTGCGAAGCCCCACTTCGCGGATGCGCTGCTTAAGCGCAATCAGCATGATATTCATGATACCGATGCCGCCCACAAAAAGCGATATACTGGCAACGAACGAAAGAAAATATTTGAGTATATCAGTGATCGATCCCAGTATCGAGATCGCGTCGGCAGTGTTCCGAATTGAGAAATCGTCGGGCGAATCCGTCTTGATACGATGCCGATCGCGAAGAAGCGCGCGTATCGTGTCGACCGTATGCGAAATATTTTTCTCGTCATCCACCTTGAGCCGCGCGAAATTAAGATAGTCGATACCAAGCAATATTTTCTGAGCGGTTTCGAGCGGGATATAGATCGTTGCATCCGTATTCGAAAAACTCGAGCTCCCCTTCGACTCGAGAACACCGACTACCGTAAAGCTCGTATCTCCCAGAGAGAATCGTCTTCCGATCGGGTCTTCCGTCCCAAACAAATCCGTCGCACGCGTCGCTCCCAAAACCGCAACACGACCGAGTCCGGATACTTCATCCGCAGAAAAGAACCTGCCATGAGCCAATGGGAGGTTCTCGACCTGAGGAAGCGCCGCGGAGACACCCTGATACGATACGGACAGCGATTCTCCCTGAAAAGTCGCCGTGGCCGAACCCGTCACATAGCCCGATCCGGCAACAATATGCGGTACACGACTCTTCTGCAAAATCGCATCGAGATCCTTATTGGTAAAGGTCGTCGTCACGACGCCGAAAACGCTTGCGGGCGGCCCCTTCGGATCGGACGCACCCGGAAGCACCGCGATCAAGTTCGATCCGACACTCCTGATCTGGCCCAATATAAAATCCTGCGCCGACGCGCCGATAGACATAACAAGGAAGACCGCGGCGATGCCGATCACCATGCCAAGCACCGTGAGTATCGTACGCCCCTTCGCAACGGAAAGATTCCGCAAAGCGACGCGAACAGACTGAAGTATTCTCCGAAACATGCTCTCAGTATAGCACTTCGATCTACCCGAATGTGAAAGCGTGCACATGAGCAGCGCCCTCCTCAAATTTGAGCCGTAAGAGATGCTGTCCGGGAGAAGAAAGATGAATCAAGTGATAGAGCCGATCACTATCAACAGTCACTGTACCACCTTCATTATCACTGCCAAAACTCTGAACTACCCCATCCAGAGAAACATGTACACGAGCAGAAACATCCGCACGCTCCGGCCGCATCACCAAAAATACATCTTGCGCATCAAATTCGAACACGAGTTCGGCGCCGGGTGACGGCGTCGCATATTCTTGCCCGACCGTCCACATTCCCGAAAAAGCGAATCGACTCAAAGAGAGTGCACTCGGCGCCGTATATATTGCTGGCATATCGATTTGTATCGGCTCCGGCGAGGAGAATCTCTCCATGCGAGCAGAACCCACATAAGTTTCCGGCGTTCTTGCAAAGACCGTATAGGAAGGATTATCCGTCGTTGTCGGCACATCCTGTTCCCCTGCTTCTCGGAGAAGTTCTTGAATGACACGCTCACTCCCGTCGTAATCGCCTTCGCCGAAATGGTGATACCGAATATTCCCTTCCGCATCGATAAAATATTTTGCCGGCCAGTAGTGATTGTCATAGACTCGCCAGGTCGCAAAGTTGTTATCCTGCACGATCGGATATGTGAGACCAAAGTCAGCAACCGCTTTCCGGACATTGTCGGCGCTTTTCTCGAACTCGAATTCCGGCGCATGCACACCGATAATCACCAATCCTTTGTCGGCATATTTTTCATTCCACGCTCGAAGATACGGAAGCGTCCGCTGACAATTGATGCACGAATAGGTCCAAAAATCGATAAGCACGACTTTACCGCGAAGAGCTTCGAGTGAGAGCGGCTCGCTATTAATCCAAACGCCTCCAGAAATAATTTCCGGCGCCGGAACACCCTTTGGCTGCAAATCAAAAAGTGGCTTCCCAGTCATATCCGAACCAGCATCTCCTCCCACCACTTGATCGCCGCGCAGTTTTGACAATTCTCCTCGAATAAATCCGGTATCTTCAAACGAGGTAAGACCGGAACCATAGTTTGGAAACACCGTAAGCACGAATGTTTGAAATTTCCGGTCCGCCTGCACCAATATGGCAAATGCCGTCACTATCATCACCACACCGAATGCTCGTTGAATCGCCGCACCATGAGACAAAAGCCATGGCACTCGCTGAAGGAGCGCTCGCCCTCCCCACATCACAAGAAGCATCGGAAACGCCGCACCCGCCGAATACGCCAGAGTGAGAAGAAATGCCGAGAAAGATACAGTGCCCGTTACCGCAAGCGTAATCACCGAAGCAAGAATGGGACCCACACACGGCGTCCAAAGCAACCCCAAAGAAACACCGATAAAGAGACCTGGAAGAAATCCGCCTCTGGAAGAAACCGTCGGAATGAATCGAGTCAACTTTGAGGAAAGTGCCTCAAGCGCAAGCTGTACTCGTGGCACCAGAAGAGAAAACCCAAATCCGGCAATCACAACCACCGAAAGAAGTCGCAAAGTATCAGCAGACACGCCGATTGCGTTTACAATCGCCGAAAGAAAGAGCGTGAACAGCGTAAAGCTCAAAACAAACCCAACAACAACGCCTATCGGCCGCGACTTCCCTATTGCAGCATCACCAACACTCGACGACAGAATAATCGGCAACACCGGAAGAATACACGGCGAGAGCACCGTTACGATTCCAGCCGCAAAAGCGAATAAAACAAGAAGTATCATAGGAACTCTTTTTTATTTTATATTGCTGAGCAACTCCGCCATTTTTCCGCCATTCCATTTTGTAACTGCACCGCCATTTCCATCAACCTGAACAAAGGTGTGTTGATACGTAATACCGTATTCTTTGGCAAGCATCTTCTCATCATCATCCGTGTCAGTGTCGTTGTAATTCACGCGAAACACCACAACATCTGAGGGCAGTTTCGCAATATTTTCACGAATATCCGCATCAGCAGGACGACAGATCGGACACCAATTCGCATAAAAGAAAAGGATTCGCCGCTTTCCAATTACCTGATCAAACACGCTCTTAGTATAATCCATATACTCTCCGGAACCCTTCACACCAGTTATCGAAGAAGTCTCTTGCCTGTCGGCGACATCGGTCGATATACCGTTCGATCCCATCCCATCGCCACTCTCCATCATTTCACCATCAATATTCTCCTCTTCCATTGCCGCTTCGCCGCTCATACGAGAGGCTCCGTCATCCTGCATGCTATCCGCTGGTTCCATCATTGACCGATCATCGCGATCGTTTCGAAAAACAGCCCACAAACCAATACCTGTCACAACGACCACAACAACTGCCAATAATGCTTTCTGCGCTTTCATACGTTTATATTTTATGAATTATCTTCTGAAGAATGACAGACAATCAATACTGGCGCCGGGCAAATGATCGACCGGCTATCTTAGCGAAAACCATGCCCGCAAGTATGGAAGGGATCCACGGGTCGATACTATGGGAAAATGCTTGAACGACCGTCCCGAGAAGGAGAAGCATTGCTCCGACAATATACGCAAAACGCGCTGCAATAAACCGATGCAGATATTCTCGCTCATCAACAGCTCGTTCCCTCCAAAGCAACACAGCAAAAGCGGAGAACACCGCCGCAATACCGCCAAGCAATGTCATATGCACCGCATCGGTCATGAGAAAATCAAATGGATTTATAAAGCAGATGAGTAAGACAATAAGTGCTATTGCCACTATTTTTTCCGAGAAAACACCCATGGAAGATGATGAAAAAATAGATTATTTCAATACAAACAACGACTCCACATTTTTCCGGAAAAACCGAGCTATCTTGAGGGCAAGCACGAGCGACGGCCCATAATGCCCCTTCTCAAGCGCGATAATCGTCTGTCTTGTCACGCCGACGCATTCAGCCAGCTGTTCTTGAGTAATGCCTCGCTCCCTCCGATACTTCTCGACGCTGTTTTTCAGCACATCATTCATAAGCTTCTCGTGCAGAAGAGCTATCACGCGCAATCATCTCAACAGAGCATTATTCTCCTACTCTTCTGTCACTCAATAACTGCATTGTAAATCAGAACCGATCAATGTCAAGTTTACTTTACATATAGAAATACCCGGCGCAGTTTTTCCGACAGCGAAGAGCACTCAAAGAAATCTCCTATCAAAAAGCGCCCCTGCTACGGAAGGCGCAAAAACATTCGATATTTTCTCCCTCTACACCTGACTTTTCCAGCACGCATATATACTTTCACCCTTCTTGTCCATTACTTTCCGAATCGCCTGGCGCGACGGGCATATTCCTCGATTGATTCGGCAAAGGCTTGTTCGTCGAAATCCGGGTAAAGTTTTTCGGAAAAATAGAGCTGCGCATCAGCGATATCCCACATCATAAACCCGGCAGAGAGATGGGGCTCACCTCCGGTCCGAATGAGATAGTCAACCGGCGGAAGGTCGCGTGTCATAAGGGCCGCTTTCAGTCGTTCCGGTGAAACCGATTCCGACGATACGCCAGCTGAAATGAGTGATCGGACCGCTTCCAACATTTCGTCATTCCCGCTATACGCCAAGAAAAAATTGAGTGAGTAATCATCATACGATTTTGTCTCTTCCTCGCATCGAATAAGAATCTTCTTGAGACCGTCCGGAAATTGTTCTCGCCAATGACCGATCATGCGAATACGCGCACGATCTCGATGCACTGTTTCATTCTCAATCATGCGTGTGAAATATTCTCCGTAGATACGAAGGAGAGCGCGCTTTTCTTCAAACGGACGCTTCGTGAGATTCTCCATGGACGATCCCCAAAACGAAAACGAACGAATACCGAGCTCGCGCGCCTTCTCTATGATTTTCTCGGTATTCTTGGCACCCGCTTCATGCCCATCCCAAGGATCAAGTCCGCGCGCCTTTGCCCACCGACGATTACCATCGGGGATGAGAGCCACATGGGCAGGAACAGAGGAGATCGGCTGCGACATACGCTCAAAGAAAAAACCAAATTAATATCCTAATATTCCCGACTCATCATATAATCGGCAATGCCGATCAAAAAATCTTTCGCTTCCGCCGGAAGTTCAATCGGCACAATCTCCCGTCTCCCGATGTCGATATAGGACTTCGCTGTTTCTTTCGCCGATGCAAGCGCACCGGACTCTATGAGAATCTCGCGAAATCTATCGATATCCTGCCGAGAGAGATCCTTGCCCTTTCGCAGTATTTCAGAAAGCTCCTGCTGCGCATGTTTCGAGACAAGCGAAAGCGCTCGCGAGACCAGTATCGATATTTTCCCCTCTTCGATATCCGATCCAATAGGCTTCCCCACTTTTTCTTCCGACCCAAACACACCAAGAATATCATCCTGAATTTGGAAAGCAATGCCAAGGGGAATCGCATATCGTCCGAATGCATCTGCCAATTCCTCGGACCCCCCTGCCAATATCACGCCCAACTGAAGCGGTCCATCTATGGTATAACGAGCCGTCTTGTGCTCGTACATAGCGAGAATCTCTTTTTCTGTCGCCTTCCCGGCGAATTCTATCAGAATATCCTTTGCCTGCCCCACTACCGTGAACGAAATAATATCCTGCAATTTCGAAAGCGCACGAAGGATCCGGTCGGGAGGAAATCCAGACTCGAATATAATCTGGTTGCCGAGAGCGCCCACCATATCGCCGATGATAATCGCCATCGAACTGCCGAAGTGCGCCGAATCAGCATGTGGAAATAGCTTCTCCGCAGCGAACCGGAAATGCTCATGAGCCGTTTCAATGCCGTGTCGTTTTTCATCGCGATCAATAATATCATCATGGATGAGCAAGAAAATATGGATCAGTTCTATCGAGACTGTCGCACGAAGCATTCGTTCTCGATCCGTACCGCCGGCAGCGAGGTACCCATAGTACATAAACGACGCCCGCAGTCGCTTCCCTCCGGACAAAACCAGCGACTTTACATATCGAAGCGCCTCAGTCATGAAGGGATCATGCTTCGTTGTCTCAGAAATAGTTCGATCAAGATAGCGAGCAATTTCCCGATCAACCCGAACCTTGAAGTGAGCAAGTTCTCTCTGTATATCCATAACGGAAAGGGCAACAAAAACAATCAATACTTAAGTTTTCCAAGAAGAGCGCTCGACAATACTCCCCCTAAAAATCAATATTAAAACGTGAAACACACAGAGCGATTGTAGCATCGGACACCCCTCATAAACAAGAAAGAAGCTACAAGCACTTCGTACCCTCGAAGCAAATACACATCCGATTACGTACGGGATATTAAACTACAAAGCCAACATATTGTCCAGTTGACGCCAAAAATAGCGCGCCGTACAATAAACAAAGACGGTCGATCCGACTTCAACGCAAGCGGCTTACTCAGTGATTTCTGTTAACGATTGAATACTAGAAAGGCAGGTGACACACATATGCAAGACGAACACCAAGAGGAAGATTACCAAGAGGAAGAAGGCGGACTGAAAACATGGCTCGAAGACAATCTCCGCATCATCTTGAGCATACTCGTTGTATTCGCGATAGCGGGCGGCATCTACTCTTACTCCCAGCGCTCACAGACGCCAGCACTCACCGAAGAAACGACAACATCCAGCGATGGGTCCGATCAGGCAACTCAGCCTGATGATCAGATAGCTCAAGATGACACCGAGAAAGACGAAACAGCTGATACGGCGCCGGAGGTCAAGAAAGAAGACGCTGCTGAAAACACAGCTACTGCCAAACCAGCCGAAGTAAAGCCTGTCGACACAACAAAGCCGGCACCAGTCATGACAGAGAGCAAAGAAACTGAAACAGCATTCATCGAAACGGCAGCTCGCGGCGACAATCTGACACTACTCGCACGACAAGCAGCTGCTAACTTTCTCGAGAAAAACCCCGACTCAGCAATATCCAGAGAGCATAAGGTGTACATCGAAGATTACCTTCGCAAACACACCGTCTCCGGACCCATTCGTGTCGGCACCAGCGTAGAGTTTTCCAAAGATCTCATCCGAGAAGCTATCGAGAAGTCGAAGCAACTCAATGATCAACAACTCACGAATCTCAAGAAATATTCGAACCGAGCGCCTTCTCTCCGCTAAGCATACACCGCAAAGCCTCACGCTCTCTTGAGGGCAGGTCGCAGTCAATTGATGCAAGAGAAGTGGGCAAGAAACGAATGTAACACCGACTTGATAGGATTGATAGGGAGAGAGACAGAGGGACTGTTCAACAAAGCAAATTTGTTTTCGACTTTTCGTTCTTTTATTGGCACCTCAAAGCCCCGCAACGCGGGGTTTTGTGTTTTTCCACACTCATCCTCTCTTTGTTTTATTCAAGAAACCTCTCACAATTCCTCAAAAGACACGCTGTCACCTTCCCGTATATTCCATATTTGACATGAACCGGCATTCACTTCGAGCACACGGTCAGCAAGCTGATTGGGGCGATATACGCGCCGCTGATTATGAAAATCCACATTTTGTTCAATATGCACGATTTTTCCATTACGAATCCAAAGTATATCAAGCGGGAAACGCATATCCTTCATCCAGAAAGCGTATTGGTCGGCATGATCGAAAAGAAAAAGCATGCCGCAAGTCTTACAAATCGAATCTCTTCCGCCCAATCCACGCTCAAGATCTTCCCCTTCATCAACGATATCGACAGAAAACAAAGCGCTCCCAATACGAACCCGCGGACCCTCTGACTGGTATGCACTCAAAAGTAAAAACACAAAGAGAACCGCAAACAATGCTCCAAACACGGAAATAACTCTTCGATGTTTCATAACTCTTGGGAAGCCGAAAACGACCCTGCCAACCCAACTCTCTTCTGTATTTGAAAGAGAAATACACCAACCAGAATACTCAGAACGAGAAAGGCTATTGTCTTACCGGTTGATCCGAATGAAAGCGCAATGCCTCCGACAAGAGCCGTATATGCTGCATATCCCAAAACAATGGCACGATCCGACCACCCAAGTTCACGCAGACGATAGTGGAGATGACGAAGATCACCGCCACGAAACGGTGACTGTCCACACCGCAGGCGCTCGACAAACACCCAAATCGCATCAAGCATTGGGAGAGATAAGACGAGAATGGCTGTCGCCAATTTGGCACCGGACAAAATAGAGAGTGACGCCAGTGAGAACCCTATAAAGAATGAGCCTGTAGTACCCGGGAAAAAATAGGATGGCGGAAAGTTAAACACCAGAAGACCCAGCACTGCTCCCGCCAACACCACAGCAATAATGCCAAGAGGCGGCTGATCCACCCGCGAAGATATAGAGAGACAGAACAATGCAAAGAATGCGAAAATTGATATGCTCGGGAGAAGCCCGTCAATACCGTCCGCCCAATTCAATGCATTCGTAACAAAGACAACCCAAAGAATCAACACGATAATGCCAAGCATTTCTCCGCCAGGCAATGTATCCACAAATACCTGTCCGACAAACGGCACTGGCAAAGAAAAGATTCTCAAGCCGGAAACGAATAATATAACTCCAAGAGATATCTGAAATGCCAGTTGAAGTTTCCAACTCAAAGTGGCGATATCGTCCAGTATACCGAAAAAGAGAATTCCGATGGATCCTATAATTATTCCGAGAATAGCCGGCGTGAGAACCAAATGCGGATTCATAAGAATCGAAAGCGCAAAAGAGCCGATCACTGCCACACCGCCGAATCGACGGACCGGCACTGCAAAACGACTTTCCATGCGAAGAAAGAGTGTTCGCGCAGTAAAGAGAAGAGCGGTCGATATCACAAAACCCGTCAGAAACGGCGAGAGATACAAGAAAATATCCATGGCAACAATCAATTCACCAAAATAAGAGCGCTTACGACAATAAGCGCCGCCACTTGCAGAAAGAAAGAGGCTACCATGAGAAGTGTCCCGAAAACAGGTACTCCTCTTCGGACAAAAAGAAATGCGAGTATAGTGTTTACAAAAAAGAAGAAAGTAGTCACTGCCGGAACAAACAATGTCTGCCATGATGCTCCCGTCAGGTCGACTCCGAAATATGCATTGTATCGGAGCACCGTAGTGCTATTTCCGACGCCGATAAAGAATACCGGCAGACACCAGAGTGGAACTGCTAATACAAGCGATGCATAGAAAAACGCAGCCGCGGTACCGCGTCGGAAAAGAGAAGGCTTTCGAGAGTTATGTGCGATATCCGAAGCATCAAATATCATAGGCATTCCATCTCGCTCTGATCACTTCTTCCCAAGAGTAGACAAAAACCGCTACAGTTTCATTCAACTCAAACCACATGCTCACACGCACCCAGAATACTAAAGAAAACGAATCCGCTCAAAGCACACGCTGTCAGATCAATGATCCACAGAGGCAATCATATCCGGTCCGGAGGATTCCGAGTCACCTTCAATACGAGTTCTCGCAATCTGATCTTCCACCTTTCCAAGACGCTTGTCTGCCTCTTCATATTTTTTCGCAGCGTTGGTAATGTGCCCGCCGAGTGTCTCGAACTCCCTGGAGAAGCGATCATACTCCCGACCGAGGCGATCTAAATTCCCCATAATTTCTTTGGCACGCTTCTCAATTTGCATACCCTGGAGACCCAGGAGCAGTGTCCGCATATAGGCATAAAATGAATTCGGCGAAACCGGGACGATTTTCTTAGCAAAAAGATATTCCGCCAAACCATCGCCTTCATTGTCTTTTACAACAATCTCGTAGTACACATTCTCCGCCGGAATATACATAAGTGCAAAATCGAGTGTTCCCTCTTCGGGTACGATATACTTCCGAGCAATAGCATCAGCATGTTTGCGCACATCAGACGAAAAGAGTTTTCGGAATTGTTTCCGTTCTTCGTCCGAACCGGACTCGATCAGTTTTCGAAAATTCTCGAGCGGAAATTTCGAATCGACACTGATAATGCCTCCTTTCAGATGTATAGCCGCATCAACCACATCTCCACTCTTGAAAGAATGCTGCACCGTATAGTATTCCCGCGGCAGCATCTGAGACAACATGTCCTCAAGCAGCAGCTCCCCGAACCCGCCGCGCAACTTCGGTGAACGCAAAATATCCTGCAAAGAACGCACGTCCTTCCCCACTTCGAGAATGCGGTTGCTCGAATGTTTCACCTCCTCAAGCGCTACCCCGACCTCTGTTCGCACGCGGCCCATTTCCGCGCGCACCTCGGTAAACGAGCGCGCCGCTCCATCGAGTCGACTGTCGAGCCGCGTGGTATTGTCTTCAAGGCGATGACTGACATTCGTCTGAAAATTTCCCATTTGCTGCAAGAACGACGATGAGAAGCGATGCATATCCTCCGACATGTTTCGATGCATTTCCTCCATACGCCGCGCCATATCCTCGCGCAGCATATCCGATTCCGTTTTCCCCGATTGACTCCCTGCACGAAACCGGTCGTATACCAAAAAAATGACAACACCAATAAGCAGAATAACTACCGATAGAAAAAGCACCTCCATAGTAAAGATATTATCGACGAAGCCCGGCAACAAAACGCTTGAGTTCAGGAACCTTGTTCACTATCTCCTGCATGGGGTTTTCGAGAAATTCCATAAGGAAACGATCCATCATGTTCAGACGATACTGTAGTTCCTCTCCATTCATGAGGACAAAACGAATCTCCCGACCAATCTCCGCTTCGATATACCCGATCGCACCCTTCAATTTCGCACGACTCGGATTATTCACCACAAGAATCATGTCGGCTTTACTCTTTTGGTAGTTCAAGAAGATGCCCGACACCAGAAGCAGCCGCACATCACCCACAGCCTGCAGCTTCTTAAACATATTCTCATACACGCTTGAGTCGGGACGAGCAAAAAGCAACTGGAGTTCATTGAAAAAAGGAAAGTTCGGATTCATTGAGAAAATCGGCTTCCCCGATTTCGTGCGCTCTATGACAAACTTGATCTTCGCCAGCTGACGCGCTTCGCGCAGAAGAGGACTTCGCAGAAGGATCGCCTTTTCCGCCAGTTCTTCCGTCGTGTATGCTTTCTCGGGATTGAGAATAAAAAGCCGCAACAACCGTGCGCGAGTCTTGGATCCGAACAGCGTCTCAAACATGTCAGACATATCAGTATGATAAAGAGGACACCCGCACCTTTCCCTCAATTATACGAATCGGCCCTGGGAAAGTCAAAACAGCCACAAAATCACTCGAGAATACATTGTGGCCATACCGAAGATACTGACGGTTCTGTGGTATAATAAACGACATCTATGGCAAGAAAGACTGCTGCGCCGAAAGCGCCGGAGAAAATTGCGCCGACGGCCGCTGAAATATCCGTTGCTCGAAACGGTTTTTTGAAGCCGTATTCGGTTTGTTTTCAGCATCTCCCGGACAATATCGCCCGAGAACCTCTCGGTATGCTTGCTGGCGCCATGACCATACAAGACCGGAGCGAGCACTCCGCCTACATCGTAAATTTTCTTTCCTCGCTCGCCAAGAAGGAATACTACGGAAATCCCCGCAGAGGAGCCATCGAAAGTTTCGAGGCAGCGCTTCACAAAGTCAATGTCGGACTCGCCGAACTCGCCAAAGAAGGCAATACCGAGTGGATCGGCACACTCGACGCAGCACTGTGCATTATCGAACGAAACAATCTGCATTTTTCAGTTGCAGGAAAAGCAAAGGTACTCCTCTTTCGAGAGAAACGACTTTCCGACATCAGCGAGGGACTGGCTGATCCGGACAATGATCATCCGATGAAAACGTTTACCGATGTAGCCAGCGGAAAAATCTCGCCCGGAGACCGAATACTCGTTACAACACCGGAAATATTCTCTATTCTTTCAGAAACAGAACTCGAACGGTCTGCCAACCGACTACCGAATCACCAATTTGAACAGTTCCTACAAACAGCCGCCATCAACCAGCTTGATATATCCGCCAGTGTTTTCATCACGATTGGAACCATAACGGAATACGAGCGAAAGCCAGCTCCGAAACGTACGCTCGCTACCGTTGATTCCATACCAAACGCTTGGAGCCATACGATTTTCGAATCTTCGAAACAACTCGGCAACAGCATTGAGGATACTTTGCGAGAGAAAAAGAACCACGAACAAGATCGTATTGACGATAAGACGGGACATATCTATGTCACCGGAGAAGCGCCGGCCGAGGAAACAAACGAAACATGGGAACGCATGAGTATACTCCTCGAGGACATCAGCACATCGATTCGAGACTTCGGAACGCGCCTCGGAAGAAACTTGATTCCCGCTTTACTCTCCGGAGCTCGAGCGACATGGTCGTTTATCACAAGCACTACCTCCAAAATAATCGCCGCTATCTACGCTTCAAGAGAAAACCAACTCTCGAAGATATCTCAAACAGCTGAGTTACTATCGTCATCGACATCATCAAAGAACTTCGAACCCCGCCATACTCCTCTCGCCGCCACCAAAACCACATTCGATGAACAACCCCCATCCCAATGGTCGACGATCCCAAAAACATTCATTGAGAAAATTCGAAGAACTATTCACATAGTCCCTTATATTGCTTCGGTTAAACAAGCCACCGAGCACGTCCCCATGCGCAGAGAATCAGCATCCACTGCCATCATTGGTCGATTATTTCAAGCAGGAAAAGCGATTTTGTTGCATTGCACACACATCCTCTCCCGACTGAAGACATTTTTCGACACTCTTCCCACACAAAAACAACAGACACTAAGAAAAACAGGGCTTGCCATTGTCGGCATAAGCGTTATATTCCTACTTGCCTGGACATTGGTCACAAGAAAGGAATCCACAGAAACAACGCTCGAAGAATCTGAGAAAATCGAGGATACATCCAAGGAAACAGTGCGAGAACTCAGTCAAGATACAAACATACACTTCGTAGAGCAATCACCCGCCATAGCAACCATTGCCGATATCGTAAGCATCGAGAGTCTTCAGGAGAACGTCTTCTTTATCACAAAAGACGCGATCTACGCAGCCGGATCAGACGGAGAAAATGCCATAAGAACAGCCTACCCGGATGGCAAGACAGCAAAACGGGGAGCCTCTATGCCGGATCTTGGCGCCATTCTTATCTTAACCGAAGATGGAGCCGTTCTCTTTTTCACTCCCGCCACACATCGCTTTGCCGATGAACACTCCTTACTTCCAAACGCAGCCGATATCACCAATATTGCCGCATCATCCACTTACCTCTATGCACTGGACCCTGCAGACAACGTGCTTTCTCGCTATCCGCGCGCCGAGGGCGGATTCGGACCCGCAACATCGTGGTTCCGAGAATCCGTGTCCATACAGCCGGAATCCACAATTGCCGTAAGCGATTCCGTCTTTATCGCTGACACCTCAGGTATTCATGTCTATTTCCGCGGAAACCTGCAAGCAAAAATATTTGAATCCTCGACAACGCCGATTTTCCCTACCGATATATTTGTCACTTCTCAAGAGAACTCAGGGCAGCTCTTTATACTTGACGGCACCGTGGGACGCATTGTCCGCTACGATGTCGATACCGGGTCAATCACGGCACAATATGCACACGACGCCCTCAAAGGAGCAACACATTTTTCCATCAATGAAACCACTCAAACCGCATTCGTATCCATTGGCGATGCCATTCACATCATCGATATGGAGTAGATCATCAACACTATATCTGTTTGCTCGTGCCACAATTTACAAGAAGAGAAACGTCATCCAAGGAATCTTTCTTGCCTTTTCTGAAGAACTCGATCGAGGTATAACCGAATTTTCTCCGAAAACACCGACTGATCAAAAGCAAGCGATTTCCGTCGAATATCTTCGGCATCATAATCATGATCGCGAAATTTTCGCACAGCGGCAACAATATCGCCAACTGTCTGTCGTTCAAAGAATACACCCATCCTTCCCTCTTCAAGGTGCTCCGGAATATCACCGCCACGAAATGCAATGAGCGGCCTTCCGGATGCGAATGCCTCGAAAGCCACGATGCCAAAGTCTTCTTCCTGTGGGAAAATAAATGCTCGGCATGAACTATAATAACGCGGCAAGTCGACATCCGGAACGCGTCCCAGAAATTCCACGGTCGGCCCAGCAAGCCGTTTCAACCGAGCATATTCAGGACCTCTTCCGATAATCTTCAATGGGAGCTGCAATTCATTAAAGGCTCGGATAGCAATATCGTGCCGTTTGTAAGCGATCAGTCTCCCCACCATCAGGAAATAATTCTCTCTACCGGCAGGAGGCATCAGACCAAACGCACGCACATCGACTGGCGGATGAATAATCTCTGCCGAACGATGATAGTATTTCCATATGCGATCGGCAACAAATTGGGAATTCGCAATAATAAAATCCGGTCGATTCGCGCTCACCTGATCCCAAAGACGAACCGGACTCATGAAGAAGGGAATAGCTTTCTTTACGATACGAGGGAGACCGAAATCTTCAACATACTTGTGGCAGTCATCCCATGCATACCGCATGGGCGTATGCATATAGCACACATGGGTCGTGCGAGGATCTGTGATCACGCCCTTGGCATAACTCGAAGAATCAGACAGAACCAAATCAAACCCTCGAAAATCAAACTGTTCTATGGCAAGCGGCATAAGCACCGGAAAGAACCGGTGATTTCGCTTTGCCCAAGGAACTCTCTGGAGAAATGAGGTACGAATGTCCCGACCCTCAAAAGCGCCATGCATCGCCTCCTTATCATAAATGAGCGTGAAAATCGGCGCTTCCGGAAACATTTCCGCAAACACCTCAAGCACCCGTTCAGCTCCTCCGTACTGAACCAAATAATCATGCACCAACGCTACCTTCATACATCAGAGGCCACGCATCCATCACGACTCACCCGACTTCCGAAATGTCCGACCAAACGCCCAACCGAGCAAAGAGAAAAGAAAAGCACCAAGAAGCGCTGACCCAAAAGAAGTGACTCGAAATCCCGACACCATCTGAGAGAGCAACCAGAAAAGAAACCCGTTTACGACGAATGTAAAAAGACCGAGCGTCAAAATAGTTACCGGGAGCGTAAGAAGGAGAAGAATCGGACGTATTGTGATACTAATACATCCCCAGAGAAGAGCTAACCACAAAGCTGTTCCAAAATCACGAATCTCAATGCCCGGAACAATATTGGCAATAACCAAAAAGAGCACGGCATTGACTATCCAAAGAGCAAGGAGATGCATAGTGGAGAATAAACCCAAAAGAATACGCGTCCTTATTATAGACGAAAATATCCACCCTTCAAAGAGCACGCAACCACACAAAAAGCTACCTGTACAATTCAGGTAGCTCACAAAAAGAAGATGCGAAAAAAATTATCTACTTTGCAACAGCAATCTTTGTCACCTCAACCTCTGTGTATGGCTGACGATGACCAAATTTCATCCGATACCGCTTCTTCGGCTTATGTTTGATACCCCACACCTTATCAGCCCGCCCCTGTTCCACAATTTTAGCAATTACAGAAGCTTTCGAGACCAATGGAGTCCCTACTTGTACCGACTGTTCATCCCCTACCAAGAGCACTTCGGAAAAGGTAATGACATCACCAACACCCCCTTCTATTTTCTCCAAGCGAAGCTTCTCGCCTTCAAGCGCTCGATACTGTTTCCCTCCCGTCTTAATAATAGCAATCATAGTGTAAGCCCCTAAAACAAAGCAATATTCACTCTACTCAAGAATACGAATTTTGTCAAACAGCGTCTTCTAACACTGCTTTCACCCGCCGCACACCAGCCGAGGACGCCTCTTCCTTTACGATTCGAAAGTGTCCCATCGAACCAGTAGCAACAACATGTGGTCCGCCGCAAAGCTCCGCGGAGTATGCCGTTCCATCAGCACTTTTTATACAATAAACAGTCACTTTATCCGGATATTTTTCCCAAAAACTCCCTTCAACACCAGTCGATCGAGCCGTCTCCTTATCCATAATATCCGTCTCAACCATGCAATTCGCCCGTATCGCCTCATTCACATATGACTCAACTTTATCAAGCACCTCCCTTGGAACTTTCTCCGGATAGGTGAAATCGAACCGCGCTCGTTCCTCGGTAATGTTCGATCCCGCTTGATGCACGCCTTCGCCAAGGTATTTCCGAAGTCCCGCAAGCATGAGATGCGTAGCCGTGTGCAATTTTGTTGTTCTTTCACTGGTATCGGCAAGACCCCCTTTAAACTTCCCTGCCGATGCCGTCCGAGAGAGAGTCCGATGCTTCTCAAATTCATCATGAAACGCCGACTCATCAATGGAGATTTCATTCTCACTGGCAAGTTCACGCGTCATTTCATAGGGAAATCCATATGTCGCAAAGAGATCGAAAGCGTCTTTCCCCGAGAGATTCCCGGACTCGATCCGCTTATCAAACTCTCTCATCCCACGATCAAGCGTTGTTCGAAATTTCACTTCTTCATCGCTCAGTGCGCGCAGTATCCCCTCCTCCTGCTCGGCCAAAGTCGGATAGACACTGGAATAGGAGTGAATAAACGAGCGAGCTATGCTGTCAACGAAGTTATCCGAAATCATCAGCTCTTTTCCAAAACGAACCGCACGACGAATAAGTCGGCGTACAAAATATCCCTGATCCTTATTTGACGGCATAACACCATCCGCCACCAAAAAAGTTGCCGCTCGAAGATGATCGAGAACCACTCGAAAAGCATAGGTGTCCTCTCGGCGTTCTCCGTACCGCCTCGCCGAAAGCGTTTCAAGAACTGCGCACGCATCATAAAAAACATCGACCCGAAAGATATCCGGATCATCATGTACCGCTACCGCAATCCGCTCAAGCCCTCCTCCGAAATCAACATTCGGCTTCGGAAGCTTCTCGAATCCCTCGGCAGTTTTTATGTATTCCATGAATACGTTATTGCCGATCTCGACAAATCGCCCACAGTCACAATTCACATGGCAAGGAGCATCCTTCCAGACCGATGCCTCGTGAAGACCCCGATATTCGCCAAAATCCCAAAACATTTCCGTATCCGGACCGCCTGGTTCACCACTGGGCATATTCTCCGGCACACCAACTCTCGACCACCAATTCTTCTTGTCGCCATAGTAAAAAATTCGCCCGCCACGCATCCCTTTTTCTTCAGCATCTTCAACAATAGTCACAGAAACTCCCGATTGTTCCAGAAGCGATTTCCACAGTTGTGCCGACTCTTCATCACGCGGAATGCCGAGGGAACTATTGCCGCTGTAACACGTAAAGTAAAGTCTGGACGGATCAAGAGCAAGCTCCTTGGTCAGAAAATCCCACATCCACGCAATCTGTTCCCGCTTAAAATAATCGCCAAACGACCAATTGCCAAGCATTTCAAAAAACGTCGTATGCCGATTGTCTCCCACTTCTTCGATATCCTGCGAACGGAAGCATTTCTGCGAATCCGCGAGTCGTGTCCCGAGAGGATGTGATTCGCCCAAAAGATATGGCACCATCGGCTGCATGCCACTCCCTGTAAAGAGTGTTGACGGATCATTCTCCGGGACCAGAGACGACGAAGGCACCAGAGCGTGCCCTCTTTTTCCAAAGAATTGAAGATATTTTTCCCGAATTTCCCGCACAGTCAACATACAGACAAATACCTTCCAAAGAAGTTTAGGCAAAATCAATTTTTTTCTGCAAACTCCGAATTTCGGTAGAACTCAGATAGATCTTAAATGATTTCAGGACATCCGCTATGCTTTGCGCCAAGTCTTCTCGCTTTACATCTCCTCTCTCAAAGGAGGCGCCAAGAGTAAACATCTTTCCATCAAAAAAACTTCGAGCAGCGTCAATAGTCTCCCGTTGTCCAGATGTCAGAAATTCCTCTGCAATCCGCTGAATCTTTCTTTTGTCTATATACCCCATAAAGAGCAGTTAAAGAATGAATAATGGCAAAATCTATAGCACCACCAACCGTTTTTTTGCCAGACGGATGCTTTCTTCGATCGTTCGAAGTTCAGCATCATCTTTCTTGCCCTGTGCTTCAGCACGCTCTATTTCCACCTGGATACGGCGGAGTTCGGTTTGAAGCTTGCGAAGGGCAAGATCTCGATCTGTCTTTTGACGTTCTAATTTCAGCCGATCGCTATAGAGGAGTGACAGATCCGATTCAACGCGACGAATAGCTGCCTTTCGCTCATTGGGAGAGAGCGTCTTCCCATGCATATCCGGTCGAGCAGTAATTCGCGGTCCAAATAATGCCATAGGAGACAGAGAACAACAGACAAAAATCCCGCCACCCACAGAATAGAGGGGTTCCTCAAGAAATGCAAGTTTAAGGTGACACTCCGCTCGATACTGACTCTACCTTCACTGATACCTGCGAAGAGCGGCTCGGTATGCGACTCGTCATAAACTTCGGCCAGAATACAACTTCGATTTTCTGAATATCCGGATAATCAGCAAAAACCGCTTGCACATCACCGACACTTTTACCGAGAATACTCTGTTTTATCTGTTCAATATCCATATCCTGACCTTTTGCAAACGAAACCCGAACTTTTACACCGAGTGTCTTTGCGGTGAAATCCGGATGTGGCACCGTGTACTCTACCTGAATGTCTTCCGGTTTCGCCCCGTCACCCAGGAGCGCCGCGGCAACTGTCTGAATATCAGACTCGGAAAATACCAGCGCACGCACAGACACATGCGCACGAAAGTCAAAACTCGACGCAACCGCGCCAACG
The DNA here is from genome assembly GCA_016699875.1 of Candidatus Moraniibacteriota bacterium. Taxonomy (NCBI): domain Bacteria; phylum Candidatus Moraniibacteriota; species Candidatus Moraniibacteriota bacterium. Next base: position 194,622 of record CP064989.1, read on the forward strand.
CTTGGGAATGCTCCGGAAGAAAGCGTCTCCGAAAGAATAGCGTCATCCAAAAGCTTCTCTCCCGGCTGAAGGTCTTTCTCAAGTTCATCACGTAGCAATTCCGGAAGCGCCTTAAGCGTTGATTCCTTGGCACGAGCAACATCATCAGCTGAAACAGAAGCCACCTCCCCATCGCTTCCGCCGCCTCCTTCAAAGGATTGTGACGAAGAAGCAGTGATTTTCTCATATTTCGGACTTCCTTTGAGACCGGGAATGGTAAATGTGGTTGATTCGAGATTATATTCTTCGCCCGACGAGTCAGCAACCACTTCAGCGTCGACCGTCCCGGGAACGGATTGCCCATCTTGCTCTTTCATGCCGGGAACAGTCACATTTTTAACCAGACGAAATATCTTTCCGTTCGGAGATTCAAAGCGCGTTGTTGCCACCAGAGACTGCTCGCTTGTTCCAAATGCATTCGATATCGTAACCATTCCGCGAGCACGTTTGTCGGATACGGATGCCTGCCCCGTACTAGGAAATGATTGGGATATATCCTTTTCCGTCTCCACTACGCGAAGCGGGATATACTTCTTTTCTGTATCAACAGATTCCTGATCCACACGCGCTATTATCTCAGCATCAAGTGATGCTGAATGTTCCTTGGCAATAACAGTCACATCGGCACGCGGAACGAAGATAACCAGAGACACGCCAGTGACAGCAAGCAAAGAAAGAGCAACTCCGCCAAATAATACCAACCGAAAAACACGATGTCCTCCGGATTTGGATGTGTCTGGGGTATTTGGAGTACTCTTCGGCAAAGACTTACCACCCGTGGAAGGCGTCGAAACGCCCTTCTGATAAAAACGAGAGAGAGCACTCTGATCGACTCCGGATGAGATAGCACCCTGCGGCGATGCCGCAGGAGAAGACGGGGCTGGCATTGAAGCCGGCTGAGCATTCGGAGCTTTCGAAGAAGAACCGGGAAGCGCCGGCGAGAGAGGTGTCTCCGGAGCCGAAAAAGTAAACGACACCCGAGATGCAGTATCCGAAGCCATCCTCGAAGGAGGAGCTGTGTCCGGTGTTCGATACGCGACATTCGAGTCCCGAGCAGCAATATCACGAGCAACTCCCGACGGAGATACTTCTGGCGGAGGCGGAGAGAAACTCGTTGCAGAATTCAATGCAGTTAACCGCTTTGGTGTTCGATCTCGAACCGGAACCGTCCGGGAGGTCGTCGGCGCCGAAATCGGACCGGGAAGACGTGCAGGATCAGCTGATTGAACCGTAGAAGGAGAACTCTGCTGAGGAGCCATGTCCGGCTCGGACCCGCGAGCAACAAAGAAGCTCGATGACCCGATAGATTCGGAGTGCAATCGCGACACCGGGCTCGGAGCAGAGCCATCCTTCTGATCGGACGATGGCGACATTCCCGATTGAACTTGCGGGATTCGTGCCGGAAGAGACGCTTTCGGAGGCAGGTGCGCCCCGGGAATACCCTCCAGAGAAGTCCTCGACTCAACGCCCGCTTTTTCAGCAAGCGCCTGAGACTCCGCATCCGGCACCACCAACGAAAGATGCTTCTTCATCTTCTTCGCCTCCCGGTCAAGCAGGCGAAGATTAACCAGACTCCGCATGAACAACGCATGTCTCGGCACAACCAAGAACACATCCGCATCCGACGCCTTCCGTAACCGGCCGATCACAGAAATAATTTCTTCATCCGGATCAATATATGCGATATGCGACATAGAATATATGCTGAGAGTTTTGTTTTTGAGCAATTTTGAAAAACACTACCGCTGAACCGTATCCATGGCCCGGCGAAGCATCCCGGCGAGAGATTTCTCTTCATCAGCCAGGTGAAGAGCGAGGTTGGCAAGACCCATCGGGGTAATATCCTGCGGATTTGAAAGGACACCCGTAGAATCACTCATTCGGACAATATCGTGCGGCTGGAGAAAACTTACTTGCGGAGATTTCGAAAATGGCAAATTACCGCTCCATTCCTCGGACAAGAGAGCCTCACGGATACCCGGGAGTCCTGATCCGCCACCGCACAAGAAGATCTTCGTTGGCAAGAGGTCCGTATCCGAGAACTCAGCAAGAGAAAGCTCGATGCCGCCCTGCCAAACACGACAGTCCTCTCGGAAAAAATCATGAAGAGCGTTGGTTGATTCCGTATCGAGCTTGCCCAATGAATAGTCGATCTTCAGTTTCTCCGCCTCTTCGAAACTCATTCCGGATTCCTGAGCCAGTCGCTTCGTAAACGCGCGTCCGCCAAGCGCAAACATTTTTGTTCCCTCCAGTCCGCCATTTCGCACCACGGCGATGTCGGTCGTTCCGCCGCCAATATCGATGAAAATCGCGCTGAAATCGAGCATATCTTCGACCTCGACGGAACGGGCAACGGCGTAGGGCTCTGCCGCGATGTTTATCAGATCGAGATGCAACGCAGACGCGATACTCTCGATAGCGCCCAAGTGAATCATCGGGGCATACGCATTGAAAATGCTCATCGAGACATCACGACCTTGAAAGTTCAATGGGTTTGTCACGCGATATCCATCGATACGGACATCAACCACCGCTGCATTAATCAACTTGACATCAATCTCAGACTGATTTGTTTCCCAGACAAGCTGCTTATGAATGCGTTCGTACGCCTTCTCTTGAACTTTTTCGACGATCATGCGAAGTTCCGAGAGACTTATTTTCACCTCTGGATTCACACGCTCATAATGAACGGTCGTTGTTGTGCCCTTGACGAGTTCCCCGGCAATGCCCACAATGCTTTTCCGAACATTCTTTGCCTTTGCTTGCTCCTCAGCAAGCAACACTGCTTCGCGACACGAATCAATGACACCGGCGATATCAGAAACAGCGCCACTTTGCATATTGCCGGATTTCTGTCGCACCCAGCCAACTCCATCAACAATACCCGAACCACCTTCGATGCGAAACACCAAAGCTTTGACAATCTCCGTACCGATATCGAGCGCAAGAAAATGTTCACGAGAATTCTTCCCAAGAACATTTGAAAGAAAGCCCATAACGAAAAACAACGATGAAGATATTTTTTATTTAACACCGCAACGGAACGCCGCACGAAATCTGCCGATCAATACAATCATTATATCACAAGAGGACGCGGGTTCTCCATGGATGTCACCGTAATATCTGAAAGTTCCGACTCAATTGCATCCCGATGACACAGCCCTTCAATGGCGCCATAATGCCGCACCGTATGCGCGCCGTTTATCATACCCCATTGCAATGCCTCCGATAGAGACTTGCCGGAAATTTCCGCCGCAAGAAATGCGCTCCCAAAAGCATCACCGGCACCCGTCGTATCAATTCCATGCTCCGGACGTCGCGCTACTGCTCGCAGAAAATCTTTCCCATCATATCCCCACGCGCCACGCGCCCCATCAGTGAGAGCGATTTTCTTCGCACCGAAGTTGAAGAGCGTCCGAACAAGAAACGCTTCGTCATTTATCCGATCAGTACTAACATCTGGCACAATGTGCAGTGCCAACTCAATAGCCTCGTCCTTGTTTAACAGAAGAACATCCGCTACGCGAACCGCATCCAACACGCGCTCCGGATTATCTTTCATATTCCGCTGCCCGGGATTGACAGCAAGCCTCGCCCCCGCCTCCTTCGCACCCGCTACCGCCTGTCGCATATTTTCTTCCCAGTTGCCGTTCAAAGCGCTCATCATCACCCAAGAGGCACCCGATAGCTGTGCCGATTTCACAGAAAAACACTCGGCGGAATCACGATTGTAGAAGATAGTTCGCTCTCCATCCCTCGCAAAAACCAGTATCGCTGAAAGATCACTTTTCACTCCCGTATATTCTTCAAGAAGACCGGCATCGACTCCCTCTCGATCAAACTCCCGACGAATCCAGGCCGCCAAATCATCATCGCCTACCGCCCCATAACACGAAACCGAAACGCCAAGACGCGCAAGCCCAACCGACGTATTCGCCGCAACGCCGCCAAGTGCCTCAAACCGATCCTCGACTTGATACTTTGCTCCAACTTCGAAAGCAACTTTCCGTTGCGATGTCACGTCTTCCGGCGTATCAAGAAACACTCCATCCGCTGTTGGAAAGAAGACATCCTTCGCTACCGATCCGACACAAACCACATGATCCATAAAAAGATGCGCAACAAAGAAAAACAAGCTATCAAGGGACTTACCCTTTCATCTCTTCAGCAATTGCCAACAACCGATTGTACTTCACGAGGCGTTCGCCGCGAGAGAGCGATCCAGTCTTAATGCAATCGGCACCGGCGCCCACTGCGAGATCAGCGATAAAATCGTCTGTGGTCTCGCCCGACCGGTGCGACACTACCGTCTTCAAGCCATGATTTTTCGCCAAACGCATTGTCTCAAGCGTTTCAGAGAGTGTCCCGATCTGATTCGGTTTAATAAGAACTGAATTACACGCCTTCTTCTCAATGGACACCTGGACGCGCTTCGGATTTGTCACCAGCAAATCATCACCAATCGTCATAATGCCCTTCCCGACCCCAAAGCGCTCCTCCTGCTGAACCCACCCATCCCAATCCTTTTCATGAAGCGGATCCTCAATCGAGACAAGGAAGTACTTCTCAATCCATTCACCATACACATTGAGCAACTGGTCGCGCGTCAACCGAACGCGCTCCGGTTCAAGCGCATAGATATCCTCCGAGGCAATATAGAAAGAATTGGCAGCCGCATCGATTCCGAAAGCAATATCCTTTCCCGGAGCATACCCCGATTTTTCAATCGCCTGAATCAACATCTCGAACGCCTGGGCATGACTCTCCAAACGAGGCGCAAACCCACCCTCATCTCCAACGCTTGTCGAATACCCCGCTTTTGCAAGAATACCTTTCAGCGTATGAAAAACCTCGCTACCGGCCCGCAGTCGCTCAGCATACCCCTCAATACCCCGCGGAAAGAGTTTGAATTCCTGCACCGACAGTCCCGAATCGCTATGCTCCCCTCCATTCAATACATTGAACATCGGAATAGGAAAGGAATCATAAGATACCATATCTCCCGATTCGCCTTTCGAGAAAAGATTGCGGAGATGTTGATAGAGTGGAACGCCCTTGCTCATCGATGCCGCGCGAGCCACTGCAAGCGAAATGCCAAGAAGCGCATTCGCTCCGAGTCGCGACTTATTCTCTGCTCCATCCAGCTCGCGGATCGCCAGATCAAGAGCCTCCTGATCAAGAGCATCCATACCAATCACTTTCTCACGAAGTTCGCCATTCACATTTTCGACTGCCCGTAATACACCCTTCCCACCATAGCGATGTGAATCGTTGTCACGAAGTTCGATTGCTTCGAGCGATCCGGTCGATGCACCACTTGGAACGCCCGCAACCGCCGATACGCCATCCTCCAAAGTCACGCGGACTTCCACTGTCGGATTTCCCCGCGAATCCAATATCTCTCGCCCGTGAACATCAGAAATGTTTGCCATACGGAATACTGTTAGTAAATAGTAGGAAACCGGAATCAGATCTATCTCTCCCAACTCGAAGCACATCTCTCGCTCGCATTATTTTAAAGTATACAGCATTTCTCCATCATGCCCAAAGAAAAAGCCGCCATATTCGGCGGCTTCAACTCAAAACCTCAAGGAGATTATATTCGAATATCATCCATAACATCATCAAGACTGCGTTTTTCAGGCTGCACAATCGGCTCGTCGCGATGCTCTTCGCGAGAAGAGATCATACTTTCGCGATTGCTTCGCATTGAGCCGGCCGGTTCATTTATCTTCAAATTCACACGAGCATTGTTTCGCGCGCCAATCACACGCAGGAGCGTCCGAAGCGCCTTCGCTGTCACACCTTCACGGCCGATCACCATACCCATATCCTCCGAATTCACATCGAGCGTAATAAGCACGCCCATTTCATCTATTTTTCGCTCCACTCGAACATCTTCCGGATGATCCACCAACATCTTCACCACATACTCAACAAACTCCCGATCTTTTGCATTCTCAGTCATACACATTCATAAAGAATTACCGTTTATTTGCAGGCTTTTACCGCCACACCCGCTTTCGCATAAATTATACCGCACCAGACCATGGCAAGCAAGGATCATTTTAAACATCGGGAGCGGATATGTCGGCAAGAAACGGCGTATTTTTCCATTCATCCGACTGCCGGCACAGAAGCATTCGCGCAGAAGAAGGTTCCAACAAAACCATCTCAACTGCTTTTTCGAGACGCATGCCCTGCGAACCCTTGAGAAGAATCACATCGCCCTCGCGCAGAGAAGCAGCCAGTTGATCGCCGAGTGACTTGGGATCCGAAAACCAATGTACGTGATCCGAAGGATATCGCATTCGGTCAAGCTCTTCTTTGGCAAACAACATCTGCTTACCAATGAGAAACACTTCTCGAATATCGTGGTCGAAAATCCACCTGGCCACATCTCGATGCGCCCGCTCGGAGTCATCGCCAAGCTCAAGCATATCACCCAATGCCACTACCCGACGGACACTTTCGAGACTGCCCAAAGTTCCCATCGCCGCGGCAAGTGATTTCGGAGATGCATTGTACGTATCATCCACAATCAGCGAATGATGAACACCCTGAAATAGACGCATCCTCCCCGGAAGCGATTGGAAATTCCGAAGCGCTTCAGCCACTTCGAGCGGATTCATCTTGAAAAAAATACCAACCGCCGCCGCCGCAAGCGCTGCCGAAATATGGTGCTCCGCAATAATATTCGGAAGGCGAACCGGGATACTCTTTCCGGCATATTCCAATTTGAAACTCGAACCGATTGGCAGAGCTGCTGCATCGCGAAAAAATACAACGTGAGTTCCGCGAACATCCGCCGACTCATCGAAACCGTACGAAAGTACGGTTGCCTTGGTCTTCTCGCGAAACTTCATCACGCGCGGCTCATCGGCATTGAGTACGGCGAGTCCGGTTTTCGGAAGAGAAAGAATAAGTTTTCCTTTTTCTCGAGTAACCACTGATATTGATTTGAAGAACTCCAGATGGCTCGTCGAGATTGTTGTAAGAACGCCAACTGTCGGCAACAAAAATTCCAAGAGATAGTCCATATCTCCAACTCGATCGATGCCGAGCTCGAGAATAAGTATCTCCGGGTATCGGCTCCGAGGAAGGCACATCGTTGCAAGAAATCGAAACGGCGCGACCGCAAGACGCCATCGCGACCGTTTCGTATCAAGCGATCCGAGAATGGTGAGCGGAATCCCAATTTCGTTATTGAAATTCCCCGGACTCTGTCGCACGCGGAAACACGAAGAAAGAACCGTTGTAATCGCCTCTTTGGTCGAGCTCTTTCCAACCGAACCGGTAATGCCAATTACGACCGGGCGATGCCTCTTGAGCACAGCGATTGCCATCAGACGCAACACGGATTTCAACCAGCGAAGAAGAAATACTTTCATAGTTTCAGAGGCTCAAAAGACAATGACGCTTCTATTTTTCAACCGTTTCAGTCGGCTCTATATTAGAAGATTCCAAGAGAAATTTCATAACTTTTTGAAAGGTCGGCGCCGCACTCGATTCCGCCCATTCAACATTTTTCGGATTATCGATTTTCACCAAAACTGTAAATCTCGGATCATTAAGTGGCGCGTACCCGGCGAAAGAACCGATATTCGTTCCTTCTTCATAGCCCTTAGCATCAGATTTGGCAACCTGAGCCGTCCCTGTCTTCCCGACCACAAGATACCCGGGAACATCCGCACGCTTTCCATGTCCATTCACCACCACATCGCGAAGCATCATACCGATTTCGCGAGCCGTTTCCTTGCTCACAACTGAACGCACTTCCTCCGGAGGAACCTCTTCCACTCGGCCATCGGAGAAAATTTGTCTATCCACAATGCGCGGCTTCATGAGGATGCCGCCATTGGCAAGTGCAGCATAAGCACTCACCAACTGAATCGGCGTTACGGTCACGCCCTGACCAAATGATGCCGTAAAAAACTCCGTCGATCGGTTTGTATTGTCCAAGTTGCGTATATTTCCTGCCGTTTCCGCCGGAAGCGGGATGCCCGTCTTCGCCCCAAAGCCAAAACGAGTGAAGTATTCGCGAAATCGCTCATTTCCCACCAACCGCTCTACAAAGATAACGCCCGTATTAATAGACTCATCAAGCACCTGTATCATGGTAGACCGTCCATATACCTTTCCTTCCGCATTCTTTATCACAAACCCGCCTTCTTTCACAAATCCCGTATCGACATATTCCGTATGAGCATTCACTTTCCCATCCTCGATACCAATAGCCATAGTAATCGGCTTCATAACCGATCCCGGTTCGTACGCAAGACTCACCGCCGGATTGAGAAATGTTTCAACATTTTCTGTCTTAGCATACTCATTCGGATTGAAATCAGGAAACGAGGCAAGTCCCAAGATACTCCCCGTTTTCGGATCCATCACCACAATGGTTCCACCATCTGCCTGGAACGCCTCCATGGACTCCTTAAGAATCTTTTCGATTTCATACTGGACAACCCGTTCAATAGTCAATACGATATTTGCGCCACTCTCCGGCTCCAAAAATGATTTCTCTCCGATTGAGATCCGTCGCCCGCTGGCATCTCGTTTACTTGAGACAAAACCAGCCTCTCCTTTTAACGATTCCTCGAACGATGCCTCGATGCCATACCGTCCTTCATAGTGATCGTCACGCATTCCGACAAATCCGATCGTTTGAGATGCCAGATCGAAACCCGGATAATACCGGAATATTTCCGGAAGAAGGAAGATACCTTCGATACGCATCGATCGCACCCGATCCACTTCTTCATCCGAAAGTCGATGCTTCAATACTTCAAAGGGATCGTGAGTTTTCACGAATTTTTCCAGAAGTATCGATTCATCGAGGTTCAACTCCACTGAAAGATCATGCGCTGCTTTCATCGGATCACGAACTTCTCCGGGAACCGCATACGCGAGAAAATACTGCCGATTGACCGCAACCGGGTAGGGATCGCCCTGGTCGCTCAAGAATATTTCTCCGCGTTCCGGCGGAAGTTCATGCGAGACACTCTGTTGCGCGCTTGCGCGCGAAACATACGAATCATGCTGTACTACTTGAAGCATTGCGAGACGGGCTATCAATACTGCGGAAAGCCCGAAAACAAAAAGCACAAGAGCGGAAATCCGCCAGTGCTTTCGAGAAGAAGTTACCGACACACGTTTTCGAGAAGATTTCGGCATGGAGACACTGTTTCCAAATTCAGCATTCCGAAGATCGTCTCAAAGATGATGAACTGGTTATGATCTCTGAGACGATCTCGAAAAAAGTGTAAGTGTTTCTAGCGACCATAGGCAACTGGTCCGGGCACATCAAGCGACACTGCATCTTCAATCGGTCGCATATCAAGCTGACTGCTTGCATTCTCAAGTCCATAGAGCGAGCGTAACTCCGCCTCCCGAATACGCAACTTCTGCGCCTCGACAGAAAGTTCCGTCACCTGTTTCTCTGCTACACGAACGGAGTATCCCGCTACCGCATTTCGGTTCACCATACAGAGATAGCCGACCATAGTCAGAAAAAGACTCGCCAGCGAAAACACTCCGAGCGTTCGAAAACGATTCCGAGAGCCTTCCGGCACTAATACAGCGCCGCCGCCACGAGATAAACGAGTATGATGTCGATGAGACATGTTCGTATTTTGTATTTGTATTTCCTGCAAACGCGCCCGAAAGACCCCTTGCTATCAAACCCCGCTGAAAAACCGGGAAATCGATTTCTCAGAGTTTTTCCGCTAAGCGCAATTTTGCGCTTCTCGAACGGGGATTCCCGCGACACTCCTCATCGCAAGGAACTATCGCCCGCTTTGTGAGAACACGAAGCCGCGCTTTCTTTCCGCACCGGCAGACCGGGAATTCCTTCGGACAGACACATCCCCTGGCGTCTTCCGAGAATATCCGCTTCACTGTCCGCTCCTCGCCGGAGTGGAAGGAGAGTACCACTATTCTTCCGCCTGGTTTCAAAAGACCTGTCGCATCTCTCAGAAACTTCTCAAGCGATTCCCGTTCATGATTCACTGCCATTCGAAGCGCCTGGAATACTTTTGTCGCCGGATGAATTGAGGAATGCCGATCTCGGGAAACACGCTTCACAAATTCCGCGAGTTCCGTCGTCGTCCCAAATGACTTCTCTCGACGACGAATTACAATCGCTCGTGCCAATTGTTTCGCGTCTCGCACATCTCCAAAATCACGAAACATCCGGGAAAGCTCCGATTCTGTCCAGCCGTTCACGATATCGCCAGCCGTCTCGCCACTCTCGCGATCAAACCGCATATCAATCGGTCCCTCTCGAAGTAGAGAAAATCCTCTCTCGGCGTCATTCAGCTGATCAGATGACAGTCCGAGATCGGCAAACACCGCCGACACCTGAGAGACACCCTGTTTTCGGATTGCCTCCCCGATATCCGAAAATCGCGTATGAACAAGCCGGACCGAACCGTCGCAAACAGCAGTGGAATACCGCGAATCTTGATCCAGTCGATCGCGGAAACGCAATACGGCTTCTCGATCCTGATCACAGGCAAAGAGGATGCCGCCCGGCAATATTTTCTCAAGAACAAGGAGTGCGTGCCCGCCTCCCCCCAGAGTGGCGTCCACGACTGTGTCTCCCGCTTGAACATTCAGCCCTTCAAGAACCTCGCGCGACATTACCGGAACATGAACCGTATCAGACATAATGGAAATCGGAAATCTTCAGGAAAATAAGACGTCTCAAACGAAGCAATGACTGTTCTATATGATTAATTCGGAAAGTGCCAATGACCTCGCGCTAGTACGCGCCGATCTTCCCCAGCTCTTCGGCAATACGTTCAGAATTTCCCTCAGCTTCAGTCTTGTAGTGCTTCCATTTCGACTCATCCCATACCTCGAGCCGATTCCAAAGTCCGGCGACGATCACATCCTTCGCAAGCCCGGCGTATTCTTTGAGATAGTCCGGTATCAGGATACGCCCTTGACTATCCACTTCCGTATCAACCGCTCCGGCAAGCATGAGTCGAACGAAACTCCGCGTTCCCGCCTCCCCAATCGGCATCGAACCCAACTTCTCCGCAAGCGTCTCCCAAGTCTTCACCGGATAGACAAAGAGGCACTGGTCCAGTCCGCGTGTCACGACCACCCGCCCTCCAAGCTCGTTCCGCACCTTTGACGGAAGCGATAGCCGCTTCTTCGCATCAATACTATGGGTATATTCACCAATGAACATGGCATTTTCTCAAATTCCCCACTTTTCACCACTTCACCACACTTCGCCATCATTCTATTCCACAAAATACCTCCATGTCAAATATCCACAGAGTGAATTTGAAAGATGCATGAAAAACAGACTCTGAAACACGCATAACATAGACAGAATCAGGACTCTCGTGTATACAAAAGAGACTTCCCCGAAACTCTCGAGGAAGCAACGCAGCACCTGAACAACTTACTTACAGGAAATCTTTACATGAGTACAAATCTCATTCTTACCATCGCATGTATCCTCCTCTTCACAACCAGCATACTCGGATACCTGTTATACACTGCCAAGAAGGAGAATAAACGACTCTTCGAAGCGATGCTAAAGCTCACAAAGATATGTGGACTCAAGGTACTTCCCTGTCCAGACATCGGCACCCTACAAAGAAAGATTGCGAGATTGGAAGATCTTTCAGATCTTTAAAGACAAACTCCCTGAAAATAAATGAGGAGAATCATCATGAATCCGAATCTCAGCACCATAATAATCATTCTCTCGCTCGGATCTACAGCTATCCTACTCGGATATATGCTGTATACCACCAAGAAGAGCACGGAAAAAGAAAAGAATAATATTATGCTCCAGTTAGAGGGAATTAAGGATCAATTCGAGCAATCAAGAGCGGCTTTGAATACAGCCAACAGCCTCCTCGAACGAGATCCAACTACCCACTATCTGAATAAGCGCGGTTTGACCACACATCTCATCCAGAGGGTGCTCTTCGGTCAAGAAGTGCCGGCGAGCCCATCGACAATTATTAGTACAACCATCATCTCCATACACCTGCGATATCGCGGTATGTATGAGTTAGAAAGCGGGTGCCAAAATCGTATCCTGACAACTCTCCTCTGTATCTTGCAAGAGAATTTCCCCAATGAGATCGCTACCATTGGACATTTCAACGACGGCAATGCCGTCAATAAATGCATCGAGAAAATATACATCGTCTGTCGACAAATCAGCAGCGCTTCCGATCGCGCAAGGACCGCCATCGGACAATTCGAACTAAACCCAACGTGCCCGCCACGAGACACCATAAGTATTGCGGCTGTGATGTCTACTTTCAATACAAAAAGCTATGCAATATGGCGGGTTCTGAAGAAATTTCGGGACGAACCACAAACAGCAGAGACGTTTGTATTGGATATATTGGAAAGGCTTGAACATCTGTCAGGGCAAGCTGATGATTGGACCATCCAGCAAATAACAGCTGAGCCAAATCAAACTGCCATCACAACCAAAATTTGAGAGGTTTGAATCAACAACAAGCAACAGGACGACCCTTCGCACAGTGCCGTCCTGTTTTCTTTCTCCATTCCCTATTTCCCCCACCCTCTATTCTATTTTCCAGATTCAATCCATCAAGACTCCTACATCTCCTCCGCTATTTTCAATAAGAGTCGAACCGGTGCGCCGGCAGCGCCCTTTGCCAGAAATTCCCCTTCAACCGCCGTCATCCGAGGAGCGATATCGATATGCGCCCACCGATATCCTTCGGCAAATTGTGCCAAGAATGCCGCTGCCGTAATAGCGCCGCCCCATTTTGTTCTCCCTAAGTTCGCCACATCGCCAAACGTTCCCTTGATTTCTTCATCGTATTCTTCCCAAAGCGGAAGTGGCCACACATAGTCGCCAGATGTTTCGCCCAGCTCGCGCAACTTCGTTTCGAGTTCCCCGTCACGGGTAAACACTGCCGACGCGCGCTCACCCAAGGCAACAAGCGCCGCCCCAGTCAATGTCGCCACATCCACCACGAGTGAAGGCTTATACCGTTTCGCATAGTGAAGTGCATCCGCAAGGATAATGCGCCCCTCAGCATCCGTATTCAACACCTCGATTGTCTTCCCACTCATAGAGCGGAGCACATCGCCCGGTCGATAGCTCGAACCAGACGGCATATTCTCCACCGCCGGCACAAGCGCTACGATATTTTTCTGTATGCCAAGCCGAGCTGCGAGAGCGGTTGCATGTATCACCGCTGCACCACCCGACATATCCATGTTCATCCCAAGAATCGCATCCGATGGCTTCAAGTTAATCCCACCCGTATCAAAGGTGACTCCCTTCCCCACAAACACGATCGGCGCTTCGTTTTTCTTCCCGCCTCGATACTCAAGAATAATAAACCGGGACGGAATTTCCGATCCCTTGCCAACACCTAAGACACCGCCCATTTTGAGCTTCTCCATCTCCGGAACGCCAAGCGCCTTCACTGACATATTTTTCTTGCCCTTTGCAACGCGACGCGCCTCAGCTACCAGCGTTTCTGGCGTCACATCGCCACCCGGCAGATTCGCAAGCCGCCGGCATGCATTCGTTTCTTCACCAATCATACGACCACGCTCAATTCCCTCTCGAAACGACTTCGACGCGCCAAGTATCTCAACAGTCTCAACAAATGGAAATCCTTCCTTCGGCTCCGTCAGAAATTCCGTAAACTGAAAATTTGCCATCTCAAAATGTATGGCGAGAAGTTCGCCCAATTCTTTCTCCTTCAGGTCGAGATGAGAAAACAAGAAATCGTGCGCATTCAATGCAATACGTTTCGCGCGTTTCGATTTTGCAAGTACAACTGCTTTTCGAAAGAGCAAGATAAGTTTTCTTCGCGTCATTTTCTCGGGTTCGAAAACACCGATCGAGATTTCCAAATCGCCAGACGCAGCTCTCACTACTTCATCTTCCTTTGCCGACGCAATGCGAATATTCGCGACACCTGTCGAAGCAACTTTCGGAAAAATATATTTCATAGCCATATCATTATTACGGATCCATCAGATATTAAAACCTCTTTCCCGTCATTCCCGCGAAGGCGGGAATCTAGGTGCTACCAATCAAATAGAACCACTTTTCGAACAAAGAAAGCTGTAGCGTGTTTTTCTTGAACAAACGGAACATGGATTCCCGCCTTCGCGAGAATGACGCTGTGCTTTATTTCATAAAAGACAACAAAAGCAATCCCTCTCCCTATACCACGTTTTCAAAAAAATTTCCATTTTTAAAAGCCTTAGGGATCACCCAAGGCTTTCTTGCATTCTTAAGATCGATCAGATCTTATTGATGACCAACAGCCCGCAGAAGCTGCAAAAATAACTGCGCTTCATGCCTGTGTTGGTAATCCTTAATCCTATACACCATCTCTCGAAGAAATTGAATCCAATTCCGGTCAACGTGATAACGGGATAGGAGCGAAAGAACTCTCGAAACATGCACAAACTGTTCGTGCCATCCGGCTCCATCATGAATAGCGATGAAAAAGAATGGAACCTCTTCACGAACAGGAGCAACACACACACTTCCCATGGATAAACTAAGTTGCAAATCCCCAGGATGAAGCTGTAGTTGTCCTTCTTTCCTTTTGCTCATTGTTATGAGCCTCTTATTTGTCTCGATTCGTTAATTTTTTGTCCCTTTCCGTGTTCTCCTCGTGCGCTATTCTCCCGCGAATCACTGAATTTGTCAAGATTCGTCGCCAAACGAAACATACTTCCTGCCGCTGAGTTTCTCCGGGAAATATTCCTGCTTCGCCTCTTCCGCATCCTCAAAGTCCGGCGTGTACTTGTATTCCTTTCCGTAGCCCAGCCCTTTCATGAGCTTCGTCGGCGCATTCCGAAGATGAAGCGGCACTGGCTCAGATGGAAAATCACGAGCGTCTTTCATCGCTGATTCATATGCTACGTAGAGTGCATTGCTTTTCTTCGATCGCGCGAGATACACAACCGCCTGCGCAAGATGCACGCCGCACTCCGGCATCCCGAGAAACCGACACGCATCATATGCAGCAATCACCTGTGGCAACGCGAACGAATTCGCGAGCCCCACATCTTCCGACGCAAAACGCAGAAGACGCCGCGCGATATAAAGCGGATCCTCTCCGCCTTCGAGCATGCGAGCAAGCCAGTAGAGTGCCGCATTCGCATCGCTGCCACGCAGAGATTTATGAAGCGCAGAAATAATATTGTAGTGTTCTTCCCCGCCCTTGTCGTAGGAGAAACGCGGTCGCGTCAGCGCCTTTCGCACATGCTCCTTCGTAATCGTTCCGCCAAGAGTTGCCGCCACTTCGAGCGCATTCAGTGCCACACGCGCATCACCCGAAGAGCGTTCCGCAAGAAAACGGATCGCATCATCGTTAGCCTGAACATTCCGTTTCCCAAGTCCTCGTTCGGTATCGAGAAGCGCGTGACGGAGCGCACTCGCAAGAGATTCGGGTGAAAGCGAACGAAAGACAATCACCTGTGTCCGCGAAAGAAGCGCGGGATTCACTTCGAAACTCGGATTCTCTGTCGTTGCCCCAATAAGCGTGATCGTACCGCGCTCCACATGCGGCAACAGCGCGTCCTGCTGAGATTTGTTCCACCGGTGAATTTCATCAATAAAAAGAATAGTGCTCCCGCCATTTTGTCTGTTCCCCTCCGCACGTTCAATTATGGCGCGCAATTCCTTGACACCACTTCCAACCGCCGACAGCTTCAGAAACTCGCCAGAAACTTCATGTGCCAAAAGAAGAGCGAGCGTCGTCTTCCCGCTTCCGGGCGGTCCCCAAAGAATGAGCGATGGCAACCGTTTCGATCGAATCGACTCCCGAAGAAGCGTCCCCTCTCCAAGAATTTCCTCCTGCCCAAGAAATTCCTCAAACGACCTCGGCCGCATCCGATCCGCCAGAGGCGCGCAAGAAAAATCTTTCTCCCTCTCGATTTTTTGGTTTGGTTGTTTCAGAAAAGCGCAATGGGTATTGAGTATTTTTCGAAATTCGAAAGGAGAACCTAATATAGGGTAGCAAATTCGAGAATACTTGCAAAACTTTGGTGAAAAAATGGAAAGAAATTAAAAATGAAAAACCCCACTGGTTTTTACCAACGGGGCTAGTGTTTGCGTGAAGTAGTTTTACCAAACTATTTCACAGACCTCGACCAATTCTCCCTCTTATGCCATCACGAATATCCTGATTGAACGGAGTTTTCTATTCCTCCTTCTCGACTTTTCGTAACTCGACCAGCTGGTCGTACTTTTTTCGAGCAACTTGCTCGTCGAACCCAGCTTCATCCAACAGAGCTTTGTAAATAGCATCCCCGGCGTCGCCGATTGGCTCCCACGCGCAGATGAGACTTACGACATGCCTCTCCCCGTCCAGTAACTGGAGTACGAGGGACAGATTACCCAAATCTTGGGTTTTTTCTCTACTTAGTATACCCACGTCTTCTTGAGCAAGCCGCTTCATCTCCTCGTAAATTCTCGAGGGATCAAGCCTTAGCCCGTCAGGATAGGACAGCTGTGGCATAGTTTTCCATGCCACTTCTTGAAGCTCGGAAATTCGTGCCTTGAACTGTTTCAGCTGTCGCACAGTTATATCATCGGACTCAATCGCCTCTTTCAAGGTGTCAATTTCCTTTTTGATAGTGCCGGCTTCGGCGATCTTCTCCAATACAGTTTGGGGAAGATTTGGCTTGTAGTTAGCCAAGAACTCGGCGAACAACTCTTGCGATTTCAGGGACATGTTTCTCTCCTGCTAGAAAGGCTTGGAATGGGGAAGTTATTGCGAAAAACACTTCCTTGTTAAACAACTAACCGACACTCCATTAAAGCATAAAATTAACACAGTGTCAACCATAAAACCATTGTGCCGTAAAATCCCCTCTCCTCAAGCCAAAATTTATTCTCTCATGGTCACGCTACCAATTAAGACCCGTGATCGTGAGCTGGAGCACGGTCGCGAAGAAGACTCAGAGAGTGATCGGCTTCAAGTCGTACAATGGTCGAGGGTGATCCACAGAGTCTCCCGACATTCACAAAGAAATCTGCGCGACCGCCAAAGTACAATTCCGCTTCTTCAATCGTTTCCGCCGGTTTCATACCTTCCGGATTTGCCGACGGAGCAATAATCGGTCCAGAAACACGAAGTACATCACGAAGCTCGGGCACATCCGGCACACGAAACGCGATCAAATTCGTCCCTCGATGGAGATATGAGAACGATTCAGAAAATCCGGGGAGAATCACACTCACCGCGCCCGGCCACACCCTATCGAGAATCCGCCGTTCTTCAGAAGAGACAACCCGATCAAAACACGCGATGTCATCTACACTCGAGAGAAGCACGATGCACGGTTTCCGCTCATCCCGCCAGCGCGCTTTGTAAAGCCGCTCTACTGATTCAGGAAGAAGCGCCGACGCCACAAATCCATAGATCGTATCTGTCGGAAGAATACCGATTGCCCCTCCAACGAGGAGCATTCCCGCCTCCGGAAGCGATACGCGCGCACTCATATGGAAAGTGTGAGCGTAACCGGACAATGATCCGATCCGGGAACTTCCGAGAGGATAGAAGCACTCAGAACGCGCTTCCGCAATTCCTTCGAAACAAAGAAGTAGTCAAGACGCCAGCCAACATTCCGGTCCCGCGCCCGCGTCTTCATATCCCACCATGTATAGTGTCCATTTCCTTCATGAAAAAGTCGGAACGTATCAAGAAAGTCCGCCTCGAGAACACGATCAATCCAATCGCGCTCAATAGGCAAGAATCCGGAGACGCCAGCATTTTCCTTCGGTCGCGCAAGATCGTCCTCTGTGTGCGCTGTATTCACATCGCCGCAGAAGATTACCCGCTTTCCCTTCTCGCGCAATTTCACAATATACGCGAGAAATTCCCGGTAGAATTCCAATTTATATCGAAGTCGTTCTTCACCCGATCCACCATTCGGAAAATAGATATTGAGAAGTGTAAACGATGGATACTCAACTTCAATGACTCGCCCTTCTTTCGAGAGCGAATTCTTTCCGAAATCCATCTTCACATCAATCGGCAATTCCTTCGTATACACCGCGACACCACTATACCCCTTCTTCTCACTCGCCGAGTGCCAATACGACTCATACCCGTCCGGGTTCTTGAGCCGTTCCGAAAGCTGGTCCGGATGAGAAACTTTGGTCTCTTGTACGGCGACAATATCGTATTCACTTCTCTCTATCCATTCAACAAACCCCTTCCGCTCCGCCGCACGAATCCCATTTACATTCCACGATAAGAGAGAGATCGTTTTTTTCATAGAAAGTTTCTGGAAAATGAAATGAAAGGAGAAATAGTAGAAGCGAAAAATCTTTCGCCCGATTTTGTTTGTCATTCCGACCGAATTCGCCAGCTGGCGGAGAAACGAAGGAATCTCTGACTTTCCCTTACCGATAAAACAGTGCTGGACCCATACGCTTCAACACTTTCTTCATCCTATCATCCAAAAGAAAAAAGAAAAGTCGCCCGATCACATCATTATGACTTAGGCGACTAGAAAGAAACTTTGACCAGCATCATTATAAGAAGATCCATTTCACCAATACTGGGATTAAGAACAACACGAGAAAGAGAAACAACAGGGGAACCCAGTGGGGTCCAGTGTTGTTCTCATGAATCCATTGTCTATCAGGAAACATGGATTCATCATCCCTCATACCACCTTCTACACTGGAAGAAAAATCTACCGCTTGTATTGGTGCCATCTCAAATACCCTCCAAAGAAAGTCTTTAGAAAAACCGGAAAATGCTCCGGGAACTACTGTCTGTTTACCAAATTATAGACATTTTGTCAATGTTTCACGTATGTTTTCTTACATTGACAAGCCTATCAAGCTCATCTCGGCGGCGTTTCTTCTCTTTGTACGGAACATCGTCCGGAAACTTTGACGCAGCCGTTCCCGGGCGCGGCGAATACCAAGCAATATACCCCTTCTCAAAATTCACTCTCCGTGCCAAATCGAGCGTTTGTTCAAAATCATCGAGCGTTTCCCCGGGAAAGCCCACGATAATATCCGTCGTGAAGCGCACTCCCGGAATACGCTCGCGAATCTTCTCAATGAGTGCAAAATATTCATCGCGCGAATACCAGCGATTCATTCGCTTCAAAACCGCATCACTCCCCGCCTGCACCGGAAGATGAAGAAGTCGATCAATATTTTCATGTTTGGCGATTGTCTCGATAAGCTCATCCGAAAAGTCCCATGGATTCGACGACATGAATGAGAGTTTCCGCACACCGGGAATCAAAGCGACGGCATCGAGAAGTTCGGGAAACAAGGTTGGGATACGATGCCTCCCCAAATGTTTCACCATAACCGGTTTCACTTTGCGACCATCCGGCAATCGAAATGCATCGGCGCGACCACCAAGAACATCCACAAAGAAATCCGCTCCATACGAATTCACATTTTGCCCCAAGAGAAAGATCTCGTCCCGCCCGGAAAGAACCGCCTCTTCCGCCTCGCGGACAATATCTGCAAACGGTCGCGATCGTTCCTTGCCGCGCGAGAATGGCACAATGCAATACGTGCAGAAGTTATTGCATCCGTTCGAAATGGGGATGGAAGCAAGTTTCCCAGAGGCACGCTTCGGCGTATATTCGAATCCAACTTCCTCAAGCGGCAAGAATTGCACATCGGGGAGCCGTTCGCGAAGCGCCTTCATCATTTTCCCAGACGGCTCCCGACTCGCCGCACCGATAAGACACCCGGTAATGACAAAAGAAATCCCCGGATTTTTCTCCCGAAGCGGCGCCAAATTCCGAATAAGTCCGAATACCTTCTCAGCCGCTCGTTCCCGAACAACGCAGGTATTGATCACGATAGTGTCCGCATCCTCTTCTTGCAGAGCCGCCTCAAATCCGCGCGACTCATAAAATGCCGCGATCCGCTCACTGTCAGCCACATTCTGCTGACACCCAAATGTTTTGAGAAAGTATCTGGGCATAGATTATGCATTCTTTTTCTCTACTACCAACTGTCCGCACGCAGCGGCAATATCGTCTCCCATAGCCTTCCGCACCGTCGCCACAATACCGGATTGTTTTAACTCAGCAAGAAACGGTGTGACTCGATCACTCTCGCGATGCTCGCTCAGCGTCTGATTGTATGGGATAAGATTGATCTTCACCTTCCCAACCCGCCGAGAAAAATCAACCAGCTTCCTGACATCTTCTGCGCCGTCATTCACACCTTGCAGGAGAATATACTCGAATGTGAGATGTCGCCGTCGCTCATTGTATCGAGAGAAATATTCTTTGGTCCATAGCGCCAAATCATCAAGGAACGAGTTGAACGACGATGGCATAATGCGCTTCCTCGTCAACGGATCGGCGCTGTGAAGTGACACGGCGAGTCGAACCGGCGGCCAGAGAGAATCAGTAAGAAGTTTTCGCAATACCGGTAAAAGCCCGACGGTCGACACGGTAATCCGCGTTGCTCCGAGAGAAGTATGTGCCAGCAATGTCCGAATCGCCTCACGCACCGAATCATAGTTCGCAAGAGGCTCACCCATTCCCATAAACACCACGTTCGAGAGAAGCGTCGATTCCGAAGATTCCTCTTGACCAAGAAGGTACTGCCAAAAACGAAACTGGTCCACGATTTCATCAGCCGTGAGATTCCGCACAAAACCCATGCTCCCCGTCGCGCAAAACGTACAACCCATCGCGCATCCGACCTGCGACGACACGCACACGCTCCAATGCCCGCGCGCATTCCGCATAAGGACCGTCTCAACGCGCGCCCCGTCCGCACACTCAAGCACCGCTTTCTTCGTATCTCGCCGCCGACTTTCCAAAACCGTTACCGATCGGACCGACATCCATTGGATACTCAAGGCGATTTTCTCTCGCATGTCTTTCGAAATCGTTGACACTTCCTGCCATCCGGCTATTTTCTGATCAAACAAAGCACGCAAAACCTGCTCCCAACGAAACCTCGGCTCTGAAGGAAATATCGCTCGAAAAAGCGCCTCTCGAGTTGTCATATTGACCGTTTCCATAGACTCCCATACTACCCCATCCCTCCAATTCGTCAAAATAACACCCCGAGAAAGAAGCCACTAAATTTGACAAATATTATTGACGAATCTTAACTGACGGTGTATAATACACGCACTGGGACATAAGAAACACGAAGTAATTCCCCAGCAAAGAGGAAGTAAATCCGAGAAAAACAGAAAAGAAGGAGAATAACGATGGATATGAGTCATCCCAGCCAAATGGCTACTCTTTCCAATTATGGAACCTTCTTAAAAAGAACCCGTGGATCGACCGAAATACCTCCAGAAACAATTGATCTGTGTTTTCTCTGGAGAAGACCCTACTTCGCACGGAGAATGCAGCAATTGATTCATGGGAATAAATTGGAACACCACAGGATGTGTCCCCTCTAGCAGAAGACCGACAGGAAAATCAAAGAGCCCCCTCTTCCGGCGGGCTCTTTATATATTTCCCAACATTCCTACATACGCACTCATTCCCCGAACTTCTCATTGGGACACGGAGCAAAATTACACAAGGGCGCGACACGTCCAACTACCGAGCCATCTGGACATACCTTCGCATCCCGGGAACAACCAGCTGGAACCGGTGACTGAGAACTCATCATATCCTGATCCGAATTACCGTTCGATCGATTCTCGATATGAAACACTGGGGAAGTTTCCGCCATGCTGACAATGTCGCGAGCCGCACGAAGCGTGAGCAGAGCCACAAGCACACTCAAAAGAAGAATAAGCAGTATCGAGAGCGTACTCGAAACCCTCTGCCCCAAATCAAAAGAGACCGAAATGTGCACCATTTAATTAGTATATCACTTAACACACGAACCACACAAGAAGTGAAATATTCAGTGAGTCCACCAAAAGGGCGTTTGACAGGCTCAGAGAAAGAATTCGACATGAGCACTACTGTAACTTAAGCACATCAATCACCTTTCCATTCAGAACGAAGTTATCATCTTCTGTCAAAAATATCGCTTTATGTTTCGGATCGGTCGATTCGGGAAGGAGTACGATATTTTTACCATCAACCGTACGAAACGTCTTGACAGTTGCCAGTCCATCAATAACCACGAGCACTCGATCTCCCGTTTTGTAGTCCTTCACATCTCCATTTACCAAAACAAAATCTCCATCCTCAATTGTCTTCCCTTCTATCTCCGCCTTATTCATACTGGTACCGGAAATCTGTACCGCGAAGACGTTCTTGCTGCTTTTTACGATTTTCCGAGACACTTTGAGATACCCCTCAACATATTCGTCTGCAAACGAAAGGGCCATTCCCGCATTTGCCGTCCCAAGTATGGGGATGTTCACGAACATATTACTTGTCAGCTCTTTGAGCTTAATACCGCGATCTTCGTGCGTTCGCTCGATATATCCCTTATCCTCAAGCTCGTTGAGATACACGAAGAAACTGCGCAAACTCTTAAGACGAAGGCCTTGACGACCAGATTCCTCTTGAAGCTCGCGAACTGTCGGCATCTTCCCCTGTTCGGAAAAGAACTGACGAATTGCCTGCAAAACTATTTTCTGCTTCGGCGTGAGAATATTCATACCGTTTGTTTACGTATTATGCATATATAAGTATATAGAGTATAAAAAACATGTCAAATATACTTAGTCTAAGGGAAAAACTATATCTTCTATTTGTAAAAAATTCTCAAAGAGTAAGAAGCTTATCCAAAACAAAACCCTCCCGAAAGAATCCGGGAGGGCTCGTTCGATTCGGCTTTTTCGAAAAGCAGAGGCTACTGCCAATTGCTCATCATAATACCGATATCGCGCGTATTCACAACGCCGTCATTATTCACATCCGACGGATTATTCGTCACGTTCTGGAGCCACACTGAAACCAGCGCAGTGAAATCCGAGATGGAATAGGTCTTCGCAAGCGTTTTCACGGAGATAGCACTCGTCTGTGCCGACTGATTGCCATCGGCATCGTAGGCAAGCGCTGTGTACGAGTAATTCGTATTCTGCGTCAGACCCGTATCGGAATACGATGTCCCCGTTGTCACATCCGCAATCTGCGTGCCGTTTCGAAAGACCTTGTACCCTGTCACCGCAATATTATCCGTTGACGCTGTCCAGGTGAGATCAATCGCCGTCATGGAGACAGCTGTCCCTGAAAGTCCGGTTGGGACAGAAGGAGCAGTCGTATCATTAAGCGTCGTCACTGAAACCGGAGTGGTCTGCGCTGACGGATTTCCCGCTGCGTCATAGGCGAGCACGGTGTACGAGTAGGCGGTCGACTTTGTGAGACCTGTATCGGAATACGTTGTTGCTGATGTTGTCCCCACCTGCGTACCATTGCGGAACACCCGGTAACCAGCTACGCCCACATTGTCAGTCGAAGCCGTCCAGGTGAGATCAATCGCCGTCATGGAGACAGCTGTCCCTGAAAGTCCGGATGGGACAGAAGGAGCAGTCGTATCGGAGTTGGTCGCTGCCGAAACCGTAGTCGATCGAGCCGACTCATTGCCTCTCGCATCAAGAGCAGTCACCTGATACCGATACGTAGTGCTCACGGTCAGACCCGTATCATTGTAGGTCGTTCCGCTCGGCGTCCCAACCTGGGTATAGTTTGAACAACTTGCGCCGGTACAACGATATACTTTGTACCCTGTCACCGCAATATTATCCGTTGACGCCGTCCAAGAAAGATTGATCTGTGATATGGAAACTGCTGTCGCCGAAACACCTGTCGGCACTGTGGGCGCCGCCGAATCTTGCGCTGTTGTCGCTGAAACCGCCGTTCCCTGCGCTGACGCATTTCCCGCCGCATCAACTGCCGCAACACGATACCTATATGTCGTTTCCGCAGTCAGACCCGTATCATTGTAGGTCGTTCCGCTTGGCGTCCCTATCTGCGTATAATTCGAGCACGATGCGCCGGTACAACGATACACTTGATAGCCCGTCACAGCCACATCATCCGTTGATGCTGTCCACGAAAGATCCACCTTATCCATACCATTTGCTGTCGCCGTAAGACCCGCCGGAACAGACGGCGCCGTTGTATCGGCAAGTGTCGTCGCCGAAACCTGGCTTGACTGGGAAGATTCAACTCCACTCCCATTCACACCGCTTATACGATACGTATACGCAGTAAGCGGAGTCAGACCCGTATCGGTATATGACGGAGTCGAGCTTGTCCCAACTTGCGTGCCATTCCGATAGATCTTGTAACTCACAATGGTTGAATTTGCCGAGGCGGCCGCCCAGGTGAGACCAACGGTTGTAGCGGTCTTCGTCGGTGCGGCAAGCCCAGATGGAACCTCAAGAGATGCAGTAACAGTTGTGTTCGTCGCGCTATTCAAAATATCCGTTCCGAGTCCATCATCAAAGATAACATCCGAATCGGTGTAGTTTCCGTAGGCAACATATTGAATCGTGATATTTGCCGAAGAAGGAACGACCGGTTGAAGCGCTCGGAACTGCAGGGTTGCGATTTTCCCCGATGCCGTATTTACACCCGGTGTCGGCTTGGCGAGGGTAACCGTCGCTTTTCCATTGGCTGCATCCTGCACAATAATTTCACATGGCTTGCTGTTGTACAGACATGTATTCCCAGTAGAAAACGCTGATGCTGACGTATCCACACCAAGGAGTGTAAAATTCGCCGGATCATACTGAATCACCGCCTTCACCGCAACAACGTTGTTGTTGTGCGTATCGACACTCATATCGACATTAAACGGCGTCCCCACTGTCGCCGACGTCGATGATGGCGACAAATGCAAATCGGCCACCTCCCCCGATGTCTTCGCTACGATAAACCATACGAGCGCTATAAGCGCCACCGCAAGGAACACAATAGTAAACACCGTCATGCGCCGTTCCGGCGCCGCAAGAAGACGAAAGAGCTTCGACATCACACCCCTTCCGGGAGACGCTCCGCCACCCTGTCCATAGGAAACTTCATCCATAAGACATTTTAATATTATTATTTCTTACTGTTTTAACAAAAACACCCGCCCCTTCAATAAGAGGCACTCCCAGTATACCACATCTCAAAACGCCGGAAGAACACTCTCACTATCGATCTGTCAATGAGGGCGATCTAGGTGCTGCATGAGCTCAATCAGGAGATATCCGATAAACACATAGACAAAAAGGGCGAGCAGCGTCGAGAAATCAAAAACGAATCCGACCACGTGCCCGCTCCGGAACACATCGGTAAACGGCGCGAGAAGCGGCGCGCTCGTCTCCGAAACAAATCGCACAAAAGGCGCCTCCGTATTTGCCCCGAAAAGCCGCAAGACGAAGTGCATCCCCAAGAAGAACTCGATCGCCCCAAGCAACAGTACGAGAAAGTTTTTGACAATATTTGAAAAATGCATAAGAAGAATTATTGTATATTCTTTTTCATTTTCTCAAAATCCTCCTCGGAGATTTCTCCCTTAGCATATCGCTCTTTGAGAATATCCAGCGCGCGATTCCCTTCATTTGCATCATCACCGCCATGTCGAGACACTCCATCACAATATCCTCGGCATGATCCTCGACCGGTAAGCGCGTGCACTACCGCGAGAATTCCCCATATCACAAATCCCCAGAAAAGAATCGTCGCGATCCAACCGAATCCAAACCCGAACCACCCCATACCATCGCCAAAATATCCGCCCATCATAGATATAAAATCACAAGTTACGCTCCCCTAGAATATACTACAAAAATATCCTCATCAAAATCCCCTCCGCAGGAAAACAAAAAGAGCTGGTCAGGCTCTCGTATTTAACGACCGATTTCAGCTTGCACGTTTCAAGAAAGTTCACTCACTCACGGATGCCAATGCTTCAAGAACCTCCAAGGAATACCGGCATGCTCTCGGCACATTGAGAATATCGTCCGGCATATCTCTCAGTTTTCCTTCCGCATCAACTGAAGTATCTGGAAAGATGTCAAAAATAGGTTGAAGTAACTCTCCTGTCTCACCGGAAATCCCCAGTCCACCGGCAACGCCGATATTCATCTTACCCTCAAGAACATCGTGCAAATGATCAAGAAATTTCAATGCCGTTTCCGGAACAAGAGTCTCGCCCCGTCCGCCGCTTGGATCTACAAGCACATAGCCACATACGTCCACGTAGTCACGAACAAAACGAGCAAGTATTTTCGGATCATTATTTGCGGACTTGAGCGCTCCCGAACCGCACTGAAGAACAATTGTGCTGGATGGATACCGCGCTTTGTAACGTTCCAGAACACGAACACCCGGCCATTTAATATTGAGCTGGAAACCATGGAAATTCTCCCCGCCCAATTCCGCCACTTCCAGCAACCGATCAAACAACTTCACTGATTCTTGTGCGTGAAAGTGAACGAGATTGATTGTCATTGGATGCTTCGGAAATATCCCGGCAACATTTCTGGGACTCGGGTAGCGACTTGACCATTTGGTCGGAACACCCTGGAGTGTTTTTTCACTTACCAGAACGCCAACCATAAGTTTTCGGTAGGAATTCTCCGGAAAAACATCCAGCACCTGATTAACTTCCTCTCGTGATACAAATCCTGTTATGCCGATGTATGGTACATTCACGACCGCAACCCTCTTTTGTTGGGAAACAACTGTAGTATGTCCACATTGGGACGGTTAATTGTCCTACAACTTCAAATATTTTGCAAGAACCAAAACCCTCTCAATACCCCGTCGGTGGTTTTACTTTCTTTCCCAGAAGAGACAGATCCAGTGTCTCAATTTGAGACATGATATCATCGACTTCCCGCAGGAAACCTTCTAGAGACACGTCCGTTGCCCGAAGAATATCGTGGATATATTTCTCCGTTTTCTCAAAATCATTCTTGAACCTCGTATTGATATCCTTCCACGCGATATCCTTCAGTGCCTCCGCATACCGAGTATCGAATGACACAGCACCAATACTCATCAAAAAAGCAATTGCCGGATACCCAAGATACCCTCGCCAATACGAGCCATTGTCATTCGCCATGATCGCTCGCGCACCGGCATCGTACTTTACGACATAAAACTTTCCACGACTCGACGAATACACCCGAGACTCATTCTTGCCAATCAACTCAATACGCCCATCCGCAACACACCCGAGCGCCTCATAGATTTTTATCTTCGGTGGCAATTTCCATTTCATGGTCACATAATACTCCCCTAAAAGAGAAAAGGCGAGATATTCTGAAATACCTCGCCTTTCACAAAATTCTCGTCCGCTGGAAATTTTCTAGAAACACTGTTTCCTTTCGTCTTCCCTCCTTATTCTTTGTGCCGAATATCCAAGGAGCTTTCCAATACCAAAATAGCGCTTTCTTCCGGAGTCTTCCCTTGGTCGATGTAGACATCATACAACCCTTGCGCAGCCGGATTTTGCGGAAGAAATTCCTTCATTCGTTCCGCCGGAGGAAATGCGTCAGCCTCGAACCATTCGGTCTGCCCGGTCTTCTGGTTAGACCATGCCACATACCCAACCGCACGCGCAGATATATACATTATATACATGCGTTCGCCTTGCTGAAGCACAGAATTATTATTGTCACTCAATATCTGAATATCTTGAATGACAATATCCGGATAACGTTCTTTGCAAGATACAGATACAGAGCCACTCCCGATAGCCCACTTACACCCGCTAGAGGTCATTTTCCAAACTAAACCCACACCTAGCAACAAAACCATGGACACAACTACAGCTATCCCCGATTTTTTAAGAGTACTCATTTCACTCTCCAATCCAAAGCAACGTCAAGGAATCTTGACTCGACATAGTAGCACGTATCCACTATACAGTCAAGTTCATCAGCAAGAAATCAAAAAATCCGTCTTCCCGAAAGAAACCCCCGTTCAGAACAAAAACGAACGCAAAAAGCGTTCGTTTTCTCAAGATGCAATCCTCTGCGGTCAATCCAACGTCTCAAGATGCTGATTTCTTCCGCTCGCCGAAGCGAGAGAAGAAAACGACCATATGTGTGATTTCCCTGTCTTGCGACAAAGAAATGTTCACCATTACTCCCTAGAAAGGAGGTGATTCATCCACAGCTTCCGCTACGGATGCCTTGTTACGACTTCACCCTTATTACCAACCCCACCGTCGTCCCCGATATGACACGGGGCCTTCTGGTATTGCCGGCTCTCTTGGTGTGACGGGCGGTGAGTACAAGATCCGAGAACGTATTCACCGTGACTTGGCTGATTCACGATTACTAGTGATTCCGGCTTCATGGAGTCGAGTTGCAGACTCCAATCCGAACTGGGACCGGTTTTTTGGGATTAGCTCCGTCTCGCGACTTGGCAACCCTTTATACCGGCCATTGTAGCACGTGTGTCGCCCAGGGTGTCAAAGGGCCATGCTGATCTGACGTCATCCCCTCCTTCCTCCCAGCTCGCAATGCAAAAAATTGGGAGGGAATTTAAGTACAACTGAAGATTGACAGCTTCGTTGTGCGATTGTTGTGTCTATAGGTCTCCAACCCATAACCCGGCAAGATGTCAATCCGAAATCTTCCGTAGTAAGATTGTCCACAACAAACCAAAAGAACGATGTCTCTTTCACTTAAATTCCCAAAAACTTTTACACTCCGAGCTGGGCGGTCTCGCGTGATACGTGTAACACGCGACAGGGGTTGCGCTCGTTTCCCGACTTAACGGAACATCTTACGACACGAGCTGACGACGACCATGCAGCACCTGGTCTAGCGGCCTCGAAGGACTTCTTATTTCTAAGATCTCCAGCTAGATTTCAAACCCTGGTGAGGTTCCTCGGTTATCGTCGAATTAAACCACATGCTCCACCACTTGTGCGGATCCCCGTCTATTCCTTTGAGTTTTAAGCTTGCGCTCGTACTTCCCAGGCGGCACACTTAACGCGTTAGCTGCGGCACGGAAGGGGTCGATTCCTCCCATACCTAGTGTGCATCGTTTAGGGCGTGGACTACTGGGGTATCTAATCCCATTCGCTCCCCACGCTTTCGTGGCTCAGTGTCAGATCGGTGCCAACCAGCTGCCTTCGCCTTTGGTGTTCTTCACGATATCAACGCATTTCACTACTACACCGTGAATTCCACTGGTCTCTCACCGCCTCAAGTCGTGCCGTTTCAAATGCAGTTCTTCGATTGAGTCGAAGGATTTGACATCTGACTAACACGACCACCTACCCACTCTTTACGCCCAATAAATCCGGATAACGCTTGAGGTCTCTGTATTACCGCTACTGCTGGCACAGAGTTAGTAACCTCTTATTCTCCAGGTACCGTCATCGAAATTCTTTCCTGAAAAAAGTAGTTTACGACCCGAGGGCCTTCATCCTACACGCGGCATCGCTCGTTCAGGCTTTCGCCCATTGACGAATATTCTCGACTGCAGCCTCCCGTAGGAGTTTGGGCAGTGTCTCAGTCCCAATGTTGGGGGCCATGCTCTCACACCCCCTACCCGTCAGAGCCTTGGTAGGCTTTTACCCCACCAACTAGCTGATAGGACGCAGGCTGCTCCTCAAGCGATAAATCTTTACTCCGTAGAGCACATCGTGTATTAGCTTGTCTTTCGACAAATTATTCACGACTTAAGGGAACATTCCTACGTATTACTAACCCGTTTGCCGTGGGTCTAAACCCACTCGACTTGCATGCCTTATCCATGCCGCCAGCGTTCATCCTGAGCCAGGATCAAACTCTCAATAAAGATGTATACGAGAAATCATCGGAAAAACCAATGTTCATTGCCCATCTTACAGCAACAAAATAATCTCTCGAAGTTAGGCGAGACAATCGGATTTGTGGTGTCAACATCCATGTTGGCACTAAGAAGAACTTTTGTTGTCTATCTTTCAGACGGCACATTTTCCTTTATTTCCCTGCCCGAAAGATCTCTCTCCGAGAGAGGAATAGTGTTAGATCTCAATGGTCTGAGAGATTTTATAAGAAAATCCACTTTCCCGATCGGCATTCCTTCAAGCGCGTCGGCTATTTTCTCACAGAGCGCTACCTTTTCCTCGAAACTCAGCGGGAGGCTCCTCAAACAAAGAAAAAAACTGCTCAAACTCGATTCCCACCCATCATTACACATTTCACATCTCCTCAATTAAACACAACTAAAACCACAAATCCGATTGCCTCAACCCAATGCTTCCCTTCCCCTTACGAAGAAAAGAAGACTGATAGATCCGTATAACTATTGGATTGACCGCAAAAAATTGCAATCATACTTTCGCAAATTGTTAAGGGGCTTTGGCGATAAAAAAGAAAGCGGAAAGCTTTCTTCCTTCGCATGTGCAGTATAGAGGAACAAAAAGAGTTCTGTCAAGCATCCGTCATTTTCTTGAACATGCTTCAACAAACCCTCACCTTCCCAACCAGCAGGAAAACCAATATAATGCTTTAAATAAGCCATTATACTAACGTTTCCGCTTATTTACAAAGAGCAGGAAAAGAAGCGGCGCCGCCATCCATACCAGACGCGCCCATGAATCGGAAAAATAGCCATACACCGTCGGCGAAAGGAACCGGAGCGCAAAAGACGACGACACTAAGGAAAGCGCCATACTCAAAGCAAGACCCGTCCCCAGACAACCCATTACCAGAACGCGCGAGAAAAAGGTAGAGGTTGGATTGGATATGTGGATGTCAAGAATATAGTCCCCTACCATTACAAGTACCACAAGCAGCCCGAGAAACGCAATTGCTCGCCCCTCCGGAGCAAACGAAAGCCACGCTGCCGGAAGCGCCAAGACAAAAGCAAGCGCTACGTACGAAAACACTACGACGCTCAAGAGCCGCGTGCGCCCCAAGACAAACGATAGCGTAAGACTCCCGCCGACAAAGAGCAACACGAAAGAGATATCCCCCGCAAACTTCGCTGGTACAAACGATGAAAACGAAGCGAACACATTCATAGAGAAAAGTGAAACGAGTTGAATCCCTCACTACACACCCAAAGCGTACACCGCGCCACTTCCACGGTCAACGCTTGCGAGAAAAGCTTCGAATCAGTACCATGAGAGCATAATTTCATCCTCGTTTTTTCTATGAGTCCGATCCGTCGGCGTATATTCTTTTGGTCGCTTGCGATCACATTCCTCATCACCACTCCCATTCTCATTCTCTTTCTCATGGGGTATCGCTATAGTTTCGAGCGGGGTATCTTTATATATACCGGCTCCATCTCCATCCAAGCGAACCCCACACAGAATCTCGACATACAAATAGACGGAAAATCTGTGTCCGCAGACAGCAATCGCCTCAACAATTCCTACCATGTCGAAGGAATCCTTCCCGGAAAACATGCTGTCACCGTCTCTGCGCCCGGATTCAGTACCTGGTCCAAAGAAGTCACCATTCGAAGCGGCATCGCCACGGAATTTTGGAATGTACTCCTCGCTCGAACCGCCTACCCGCAAGAAACCCTTGCATCATTCGAAGGCGGAGAGGCATTCTTTCCGCTTCCGCAAAAAAATCTCATCGCGGTCATATCTGAAAGAGACCGGGAAACAACCGTCGTGATTCTCAACACGATAACCGGAGATCAACAGCAAATCTTTAGCACGACCGACTTCTTTCTTGACAAGGACACCCAGAGAAGCGCGCTCCGATGGTCGCCCAAGGACGCCACGTTCATACTTCTCTCCCTCCTCTCCCGAGAAACACACGAAGAGCATACTTTTCTCATTCGGACGGACATTCCGGCAACAACCGATATCAAAGATATTGTCGGGGTCCCACATCCACAGGAAGCGAAATGGAGCTCAAACGCAGCTATGATTTTCTTCCTTTCGGGAACAACACTCTTTACACTCCCCATAAACACACCCCTCAAAGAAACCGCGCTTTCGGAAAACATCGAATCATTTGACACTGTGGGCAACACTCTCATCACGCTTCAACCAAAAACCGGCATACTGTACCGATTCCCAAGCGGAAATCCCGCGGATAAACAGCAAATCACAACAACACCACCGGAAGGTTTTTCGCCGGAATACGAGGCGTCTTTTTCGCTCATCGCATACGATGAAACAAGAATAGCCCTTCTGAATCACGCAACGGGAGATCTGTTCCTCTTCAACGAGGGGCCAACGGGAGAGTGGTACAAAAGTCTCTCGAAGAACGCAAAAGGCGCGCAATTCTCCGATGATGGAAAGAAACTCCTCTATTGGACTGACTGGGAGATATTCGCATTCTTCACGCGGAAATGGGAGGTGCAACCTGTCCGCGAAGCAAATGATCGGATCGATATTGGAAGATTTTCAAGCGCCATACATGACGTTCAGTGGACCAAAGACTATGAACATGCCGTCTTCTTCTCCGGAAATGATATCAAAACCATTGAACTCGACGATCGAGGAAGTCGGGATACGCTGACCATCACCAGTCTACCCGACACGCCATTTCAACTGTCAAGCATCGGAACAAAAAACGAATTGCTCTTTCTCTTCCCCGACACCGCATCCAGCGCAACAACACTCACTTCGATCACTTTCCCGGAGCCAATCAGCTTCTTCGGATTCGGACAATAAACAACGGAAACGAAACGAATTAGCGAGTTTCGTCCTCAAGCGTAAGAAGTCCCGGGAGCGGATCGCCACTTAAGAATTCAAGCATAGCACCACCGCCCGTCGACACGAAAGAAATTTTCTGAAATAGTCCCGCTTCTTCAAGAGCAATGATCGTTTCTCCACCGCCAACAATCGAAAAAGCGCCGCTCTCAATAATGCTCGCGAGCGTCATATGTGTCCCCGCGGCATATTCGGGGTTCTCAAACTTTCCCAGAGGGCCATTCCAAACGACGGTTTTCGCCTTGAGTATCTCATCACGAAAGCGAAGAAGCGTCTTGCTACCGATATCCTGCCGCTCAGGAGCGTAGTCTTCCGGAAGGAGCACCTTGTCTGAGAATGATATATGTTCATCTTGCGCCTCACAGGCTACCTTTCCTGCCACAAGCACGCAGTCATATTTCTCTTCGAACATACGAATAATCGGCAGTTTTGTCTCTATCTTCGCGCCACCGATAATCGCCACCGCCGGGCGAATCGGCCGTTCTCGCGCATCGGTCAAGTGCTTCACTTCATCCAAGAGATGCAACCCGGCGAAGCTGGGAAGAAACTTCGTAACACCCGTCACACTTGCCTGGTCACGATGACAGACGCTAAAGGCATCATTCACAAAGACATCAAAGGGCGCGGCAAGCGCCTGCGCAAACGCCGGATCATTCGCTTCGTCACCCGGGAAGAACCGGACATTCTCCAAGAGGAGAATTTCGCCCTCAGCGAGATCTTCCAAACTTGATTCGACGCCATCGCCGATACAGCTCTCCGAGAAACGCACCGTGCGCGCCAATATTCGCTCCACATCATCCACAATATGTCGGACTGAAAATGAGTCATCCGGCTTCCCGTTCGGACGACCAAGATGCGTCGCAAGCGCCACCCTCGCTCCTTGCGACAATAGGTATTCGACCGTGTGATGCGCTGCCGCCACTTTGTATTTCTCCTTCACGTCTTGACTCTCATTCAACTCGACATTGCAATCCACTCGAACCAAAACCTTCTTACCCGCCACATTCGCATCCCGAACACTTCGAAGATTCATAAACGGAAAAGTTAGGAGTTACCAAATCGATATCAATAACACACAGAAAACGTAAATACCTGTCAATGATACCGCCCCATACCGAGGATAGCGACAATAGTACCGAGGACAGCGGTAATGACCGTGAATATCCAAGCGCGCATAACAACCTTCGGCTCAGGCCAACCAAGCGCTTCAAAATGATGATGCATCGGCGCCGCTAGAAAAATTTTCCGTTGAAAAAACTTTTTACTGAAAAGTTGGATCGCCGCACTTCCGGACTCGAGCACGTAGATAAATACGATGATAAAGAGTGCGAGCGCCGAATTCGTAAGCATAGCAACCACTCCAAGCGTAAGTCCCAACGACACGGCGCCGGTATCTCCCATAAAAAATCTCGCCGGGTAAATGTTAAACCACAGAAATGCCAAAAGCGCGCCGGAAATCGCCGAACAAAACGCCGCAAGATCCATTTTGTTTTGAAAAAATGCGATCAACGCAAAAGATCCGAATGCCATCAGAAGAATGCCTCCATTCAATCCATCGAGTCCATCGGTTTCATTGGATGAAATAGCCGCGAAAAGAATTATGAATATAAAAACCGGGATATACCACCACCCGATTGAGAAATCACCGACAGCAGGAACATGAATACGATCCCAACCGAGCTTGGCATAAAACCACCACGCACCGGTCCCGGCAATCGCAAAGAGCCACCAGAATCTCATAAGAAAACGCATGCCGCCACCCTTGTTTTTTCCAATACCTCGAACGCTCATCCAATCGTCGAGAAGCCCTAAAAGCCCTCCGGCCGTAAGCGCAAAAAGCGGTAACCATACCTGAGCCCGACTGAAGAAATCAAGCCGCGCAATAAAATTTTTCCCGGAAAATTCCGCAATCGCAGGAAACACGAAGTGAGAATACAACACTAAGACAGCCACAGAAAACCAGACGATCACGCCTCCCATCGTCGGCGTTCCGGCCTTCCCGGCATGCAGAGAACTCACCACGGTAAGCTTATCACCCGAAACGCCATGATCTTTAATGCGAATGCCGATTTTGTTCCGGTAGAGGATATGTGTCCATAAGGGCGTCAAAAAGAAGGCGGTACAAAACGCCAGAAGTCCCGTTACCAAGATTTTGAGCACATGTACCACCTCAGGAATGGTCTGTATGTCGGATACTTGCACCATAATGACCCTTTTAATTAACGCCAATAGTGAGACTGGAATGCCCACGAAAACATCTTCTTGATACTGGTCCATCGCTCCGGATCGTTCAGAACAACGGAAACTACCTTATGCTGCCGGTCCGGATCAAACGAAATCGCCAAAAGCGAATACCCGGCAAGTGGCGTAAAACCTGTCTTAGTGCCAATAAGATGCGAGTCCTCACCAAGCAATACATCCGTATTAAATATATCGTGCGAATATCTTCCGTCACTCGATATAATCGTCGTGCCGGGCGTTCGCGCCAACTCCCAAATAATATCATACTTGAGCGCTTGAGAAGCAATACGCGCAATATCAAACGCCGAAGAATAGCAGCTCGATTCCCGTCCATCCGGTTCAAGTCCCGACGGTGTACAGAAATGCGTGTCCAAGAGTCCCAAAGCTCGTGCCCGAGCATTCATAAGCTCCACAAAAGCATCAACTGACCCAGCGGTATGCTTGGCAAGCGACTGCGCCGCATCATTCGCGCTATTCATCAACATCGCCATCAGGAGACTCCGCACGGATATCTCTTCACCGACATGCAACCGAACACCATTGCAGAATCCCGTTCGAGGGCAACCTATTCTCGTCCCCTCAACTGCGATCATTTCTTCATCAATCTTCACAGGCTCATCCAAATTCTGAGTATGTTCAACCACCAATATCGCCGTCATGAGTTTCGTCAAAGAAGCAATCTGGCGCTCTTCATGAGAATTCTTCTCCTGCAGAACAATGCCGGACTCAGCATCCATCACAACACTTGCATGCGCCGACGGAAGCGCCAGATCATACACGCCTTCCTTCCGAATCGGGCGGAATTCCGCCGCATGATCCCTCGATTCGAATGATATCGGGGAAAAAGTGTCTTTCTCATCCGAGACGCCAGCCACCTCCGGAACTGACTTCTGAATATCACCATGAGACTCCCGTCCAAGAGGATCATCGGCACCTGAAAAAAGTTTTTCCTTCACAAAAAACACGCCGCAAAACAAAACGAGAAGCGCGAACGCTTTCAAAGAAGCGGCAAAAAACCGTGCGGAGAGAGAATGTCCTGAATTCATGTGTTTTTCTTTTTTTCATCAGCAAACCCCTGCTCCCGAGGATTCCCTTCATTCGAGCCGGCAACAATCGTCAGAAGGCGTTCATCCTTTGAAAGAGTTTCGAAATCCGGCAGCTCTGAACGACATGATACTCCTATTGTTTCCAGAAATGTCAGTGTCGGACCATACAGATACCCCCGAGCATCATCCGGGTTCCCACGACGCTCAACAAGACCACGCAAAAGAAGATTACGAAGCGTCATAGCCGAATTCACCCCGCGAATCGCATCGATCTCAGCGCGACCAATCGGCCCGCGATAAGCAACGATGGCGAGCGTCTCCAGTGCCGCCCGAGAAAGAGTGCTCTCGCGTTCGCTCCGGACAAATCGCTCAACAAATGCCGCGCAATCCGGATGACTCGTCAGCACGACACCATCTCCCTGACGGATAAGAAAAAGCCCCCGAGCATCTTCCACATATGTTTTTTGCAAAACTTCCAACGCCGCCTCCATATCTTCTTCGGGAACCTCCGCAACCTCAGCCAGCCGGGAAACAGAAACCGGATCTCCCGAGACAAAGAGAAGGGCTTCGACAATTGATACTGTTTTCCGTATGTCCATAGAAAAACACTACATGGGATTGACGGCTTTCCGGAAACGAATCTCTCCAAAAAGTTCGCCCTGATTGACCTTGAACGTCCTTCGCCTCACCAGCTCAAGAAGCGCAAGGAAGGAAACGACCACTTCGATCCGATCACGAGATTCAGCTGCGATATCGGAAAATGCCGCCTCCACACACTGTTCTATTCGCGATTCAAGAAATGAAACACGCTCTTCAAGAGTTACCACTTCTTCAACAATCCGCTCGTCCAGAGATACCGGCAACGGGATCGATCCCAACACTGCAGAGAACGCATCACGGATACCCGGAGCACTTACATTGGATGGCAGAGCGAAAACATCGGGCACATTCACAAACGACTCCCGATGGAATCCCCGATGTCCCAAGAGAAAGAGACTTCCCAATCTTATCGAAGCTTCTTTGTACCGCTTGTATTCGCGCAAACGCCATTCAAGATCTTCTATCGACTCTTCCTCCTCCTCAGTAAACGATAAGACTGGCAACAGTGCTCGTGATTTAAGCAAGAGAAGCCGCGAAGCAACCGAGAGAAACTGGGAAAGATGCGGGAGTGCAACATCGTCTTCCTGCGCAATATGCTCCAAATATTGGTCAGCAACTATCGAAAGCGCAAGACGAGTAACATCGAGCTTCTCCTTTTCTATAAGCGAGAGAAGAAGCGGCAAAGGTCCTTCGAATTGCTCCAGCCTCACTTGATACATGGCAAAACAACTCAGCAATTAACATCAAAACACAGAAAAGACAACAAGACGAGTCACTCAAAGAAAAGAGCGCGATTCATCATGATAGCTGCCCCGGTATGCGGACTTTATTGTACCACAACGCCAAAAGAGAAACCAAAAGCCCACCTGTTTCAAGCGGGCTTCCATAAGAAATACTGAGAGAGGGCAAGTATTTGGCTACTAGATCTGCACTCGAATGCCAGGACTCATAGTGGTTGTCAGAGTGGCAGAAACAATAAGTCTCCCCTTCAGTCCTTCCGGCTTCAGGCGTTGCACTGTCTCGGCAAAAGCCGTGATATTTTCGGCCAGCTGCTCTGCAGACATTGATACTTTTCCGACCGCCTGGTGAATATTTCCGGAGTCATCCGTCTTAAAACTCGCTTTATTCCCTTTCTTGAGCGCCATCACCGCATCCTGAATCTTTGTCGTCACCGTTTCGTTTTTCGGGTTCGGCATCAGTCCCTTCGGTCCCAATATTTTCGCAATCTGCGCAAGTTTTGGCATCATTTCCGGCGTCGAGAGAAGGATATCAAAGTCCGTCCCCGGCAACACTTTTCCTTCCTTGATATCAGCAATCATCTCCTCGCCACCGACCATGTCCGCCTTCGCCGCCTTTGCCTCCGATCCTTTGGACGACGTGATCACTGCGACTTTCTTGGACTTGCCCAAACCGTTCGGGAAGACAATAGTCCCTCGAACCAGCTGATCCGTCTTCTTACGGTCAATGCCGAGATGAAAGTGCACTTCAACCGTCTCGTCAAACTTCGCAATCGGCGATTCACAAAGAAGCGCGAGGGCTTCGTTCACCTCATACACCTTGCCCTTCTCAATTCGCTCGGCAAGTTTCCGGTATTTCTTTCCTTGTTTCATAATCATGTCGTGGTACGATCGTTCCACTCAATGAGTGAAACTCCCACACAAACAAATATTATCTATTATCCTTGAATCTTAATGCCCATACTTCGTGCCGTTCCGGCAACTACTTTCATAGCTGCATCGACATCATTCGCATTCAAATCCACCATCTTCGCCGTTGCAATATCGCGCAGCTGATCATTCGTAATAGAACCCGCCGTATCTTTCAGAGGGTTTGCCGCACCTTTCGATGCTTTTGCCGCTTTCTTGAGAAGCTCTGCTGCCGGAGGAGTCTTCAGAACAAAGGTAAATGTCCGATCTTCGAACACCGTAATCTCCGCCGGAATAATATCCCCCATCTTATCTTTGGTTGCTTCGTTGAATTTAACACAGAAGTCTTGGATATTAAGACCGTGCTGACCCAACGCCGGTCCAATTGGCGGTGCCGGATTCGCCTTCCCCCCGGGAATCTGAAGTTTGAGAACTGTCTTAATATTTGCCATAAGGAAAAATTAAATCTCTACCGTCTCGTTCCAATATCCGGAAGAAGCGTCCGAATGCTAAAACTCGAAAATACCTACAAGGGCAGAACTCTATTCAAATCCAATCCAACTCAATCAAGCCAGGATACATCTCGTGTGCCACAACGCTATACCTTTTTGATTTGAAGGAAATCCAGCTCAACCGGCGTCTCGCGACCGAAGAGAGAAACAAGAACTTTTATCTTTCCCTTCGCATCATCCGTCTCCTCTACCTTTCCATCAAAGTTCTTAAATGGACCGTCTACAATCTTTACGGGATCACCCTTTCGTACATCGATCTTAAACTTCGGCTCCTCGACACCCATGCGCTTCTTGAGCGCTTCGATTTCCTTCGGATCAACCGGCGTCGGCGTTGTTCCAAGACCGATGAAGCCGGTCACATTTGGCGTATTGCGCACCACATACCATGAAGCATCCGTCACGATCATGTCCACAAGAATGTAGCCCGGATAAATACGCTCCTCCACCACCGTGCGCTTGCCATTCTTCATGTTTATCTTCTTCTCTTTCGGAACCATGACATCGAAGATAAACTCCTGCATGCCCATGGATTCTATACGTTGATTGAGATTTCGGCAGACATTATCCTCATATCCGGAATAGGTATGAAGCACGTACCACGCCCGTCCATGATGTTGTGTTTGCTTTGCCATAGTAAAAATAAGAAAAATTCGTGCTACGCCCCAAGAATAAACTTCCGAAACAGTGCTCCAAAAAGCGCATCGAGTGTCCCGAGCAGTACCGCAACACACGCCGATACGGTCAGAACAATGAGCGTATATCGAATCACCTGTTTTCGCGACGGCCAATTGATTTTGAGAGCCTCCGCTTTCGCTTCGAGGAAATATTCGGTTATTTTTTGCATAAATACGAGGAGAGAGACTCTTTACAGAAAAACACAAAAAGCTCATGCCCTCAAAAATCCCCTCATTTTTGGGTTTTTTAAAGAGCCCTTCCGGACTCCTGTGGGCTCTTCGTACGCTTCCAGAGTACTCGAAAATCCCCTTTCTGTCAAACGCCCGGTCAGAGAGACCCGGAGCGTTTCGTTTGATAGAGAACGCGCTGTATTCCCATGCCTCGCTCTCATTCCGGATACCAACAAAACCCCGCCGAGAAACCTCCCGCTCCGCACCTTCTCCGCCAGCTGAAGAATCCGGTCGGAATGGCAGAAGAGATAACCAACAAACTGAACACTCTACGAAAATATCTCCGCCTCCTCGAGAAGATTTCTATAGAGCGCAAGAACTCGACGAGCCTCGCTTTGATCGAGAGAGAAAGCACGATCGTGCACAATACGATTCCGAATCTCATGAGCCTCAAGAAGCCCGCCAATCCCCGAAAAGTGCCCAGGATCAATTGATGCGAAACGCTCACCGGCATCACTTCCTGAATATCCCATTTCAGCAAGCACCTTATCCACAAAAGCATCCGCCTCAAATACCGCCACTTTATATGCGGAGGGATTCCCGGATGAGAGACGCGATTCGATTTCCTTCCACTCCTTCAAAAGCCGGCCAGCCGACACCAGCGGTCGCTCTTTGGTTCCGAAGAATCCCTTCTTGAGATCGCCGCCGACTGACCGAAGCGAGAAGAGCAAGATAATATCCGCAAACAAAACGAGGCAATAAAGTCCCAGAAATCCTACCAGAAAGGAGAGTGTCGTCGAGGCCATAACTGCCTCGAACACACTCTGCGCTATCGATACAATATCCCCGGACACATCCATAAGCGCTACAACAACTTACTGAAAACTTTGCTCAAAGGCATGTGCGGCGTTGAGCATTCCCTCTTCATCAAACCACTTTCCCATAAGTTGACCGCCAAGCGGAAGTTTCCGACCGCCCTCTTCCAGAAAACCGATAGGAAAGGAAATAGCTGGCACACCCGTCAAGTTCGCTGTCACCGTATAAATATCCGAGAGATACATTGAAAGCGGGTCATTCGCTTTCGAGTCAAACGGAAATGCCGGCTCCGGCGCTGTCGGCGAAAAGATAAAATCAACATTTAAGAACGCTTGTTCAAATTCGCGCCGCAGGAGCGTCCTCACCTTCTGCGCTTTCGAATAATACGCGTCGTAGTACCCCGCCGAAAGCGCATAGGTGCCAAGCATAATACGACGCTTCACTTCCGTTCCGAATCCATACTGGCGCGTATCAAGATAGGTTTCAAACAATCCGGACTTGTCCAGAATGGATATTTCTTCGTTATCGATTGAAAGCCCATAGCGTATACCGTCAAGCCGCGCCAGGTTGGAACTCACCTCGGCCGGCATGATGATGTAGTAGGTCGGCAGCGCCAGATGACTCGACGGAAGCGATATCGGCACGATATCCGCTCCAAGGCTTCGGAACCGTTCAATCGCCCGCTCAGCGACAGCGCGAACCGATACATCAAGCGCGTTGGAAAAATACTCCTTCGGAATACCGATACGCTTCCCGGTAATATCGCCTGAGAGAAAATGCTCGTAGAATTTCCCCCCGCTCTCAGCGCTTGTCGCATCTAGAGCGTCCTCCCCGGCGATACGCGAGAGCACGATCGCCGCATCTTCGACGGTCTGCGTCAGCGGTCCAATCTGATCAAGACTCGATGCCATAGCGATAAGCCCGTGCCGAGAAACCCGCCCATAGGTCGGCTTCAGTCCCACCACACCGCACAATGACGCTGGCTGACGGATAGATCCACCCGTATCAGACCCGAGTGCAAACACAGCCATATTGCCCGCAACTGCCGCCGCGGATCCGCCAGATGATCCGCCGGGCACACGACTCGTATCCCGTGGATTCTTCGTCTTCTGATATGCGCTCGACTCGGTAGACGACCCCATGGCGAACTCGTCCATGTTCGTTTTTCCGAGAATGATCGCTCCGGCGCCACGCAATTCTTTCACCACCGTCGCATCATATGGCGCGATATAGTTGTCGAGAATCTTCGAAGCAGCCGTCGTACGAACACCTTTCATGCACATATTGTCCTTGAGCGCACAGGGGATCCCCGCTAAGAGATCCGTTTCTTCTCCCTGTCGAATCCGCTCATCCACTTCATGCGCTTCTCGAAGCGCCGATTCTTTCATGAGCGTCAGATACGCGCCAATTTCGCTATCCCGTTTCTCAATCGCATCAAAATACCCCTCGGCAAGCCGCACCGCGGTCGTTTCTTGATGAAGAAGTTCTTTGTGAAGCGTACGAATCATAATAAAAATAAAGGTGTCATTACTATCAGCCCAACAAGAAATGAAAGTCCGAAGCGCCTTAAGATAACCGCTGTACTCTCCTTGAAAGCTCGAGTAAAAGAAAGGGTCAAAAGAGACGTTGAGAAAAAAAGATACAGCAAAAAAGCAAAAGATTTTATTGTTTGAATAAAGGAGTCCGAAAAATCAAAAAGAGAAGCAGAAAAAACTATAGGGAGCCACACAAGAAGACGGTAGCGCCCCCATTCGGATCGTAATTCCCCTTCTTGTCCGCTTTCAATGCCACTCAACACTACTTCACTGACATTTTGACGCTGTTCTTTTTGTAACATAAAAACGTACCCATAAAAGAAAGTACCATCAAAACACCGACTTTACCGTGAGACTCCGTCCATCTTTTCGAGGAAACGAAGAAAGAATTCTCAATTGATCATCAGTATTAGAAAATTTCGACACATCCTCACGAAGAGCATTTGCTACGCCTGGCACACCGTCAAATGCAGGAACTCCCTCAACATCCGCCTGCTCCAATTCTCGAAACGAATCCAAAACAGCCGAAAGATCCGTGCGAAATTTCTCAATCTCCTCTTCTTCAAGCCCAATGCGCGCCAGTTGAGCAATATGTTTTACCTCTTCGATCGAAAGCATAGAAATATAGCTATTTCACTAACTCCGCAAACTCTTCTTCATTGAGAATGCGAATGCCGAGAACGCGGGCTTTCTCCAGTTTTGAGCCCGGATCAGAACCGGAGACCACAAAGTCTGTCTTTTTGCTCACGGAAGATGAGATATTCCCACCGCTCTTCCGTATCATATCCTTCGCTTCATCCCGTGTAAAGCGAGCAAGTTCGCCAGTTAAGACGAATGTCTTCCCGATGACTGCCGACTCGGGAGAAGCAATATTCTCTTCAAGAACCACTTCTACGCCAAACTGCTTCATTCTCAAAAGGCAATCGATATTCTTCGGATTCGTAAACCACGCTGACAGGCTTTCACCCGCCTTTTCTCCGATCCCCTTGATATGCGTCCATTCTCCCGCTGAAATCTTCGGAAAAATCCGAATGATATCCGTAAGATTCTTCATATCATCACGCCCGTTCCCAACGCCTAACTTTTCAGTCTTTCCTCCCAATGCTCCGTTCTGAATAGTTGTGGCGATCAAATAGGCTGTTTCCTCGCCGACATGTCGAATGCCGAGCGCGAACAAGAACTTCGGAAATGCAATTGATCGACTCTCCCGTATAGCGGTAACCAGATTCCCCGCCGATTTTTCCGCGAAACGCGATAGCGGTTCGAGATCCCCCTCTTTGAGTTCGAATATGTCCGAGATATTGGCTACCAGACCTTCTTCAAAGAGTTGCTCCGCCACTTTCTCGCCAAATCCGGAAATATCAAAACCCTTCCGACCAACCGCATGAACAATTTTTTCTTTCTCCGTAGCCGAACAGTTCGGACTGGAACAATAATAAGCAGCGCTT
The DNA here is from genome assembly GCA_016699875.1 of Candidatus Moraniibacteriota bacterium. Classification (NCBI taxonomy): domain Bacteria; phylum Candidatus Moraniibacteriota; species Candidatus Moraniibacteriota bacterium. Next base: position 237,889 of record CP064989.1, read on the forward strand.
TGCACCTCGGACAGACCCTTATCTACCCGACCCAACGCCTCGCGCGCAACCGGAGAGCCACATGCCGGACAAACCTTCGGCATATGAAATATCTTCTCCTCCCCGGTGCGAAAGTTCTCAAGCACGCGAACAATCTCCGGGATTACATCGCCCGCCTTGCGAATAATAACCGTATCGCCAATTCGGATATCCAAACGGCGAACTTCATCTTCATTGTGAAGCGTCGCCCGAGAAACCATCGAACCGGCGACGCGCACCGGACACAAATGGGCAACCGGCGTAAGCGCGCCAGTCCGTCCCACTTGCACCGCAATGCTTTCTATCACCGTTGATACCTCTTCTGCCGGAAACTTATAGGCAATGCCCCATCGCGGCGCCTTCCCGGTCGCCCCGAGCCGATCCTGAAGCGCAAGCGACTCAATCTTCACTACGATACCATCTATCTCATAATCCAACTCGGCACGCTTTTTATTCCATTCCGCATAATAGGCAGCTACTTCCTCGAGACTGCCACATACCCGAAATTCCGAATTCACCTTGAACCCCAACTGCTTCAAAAGCTTCAATTCTTCCGTTTGCTTTTTGAGCGCTCCCATCCCCGAATCACTCTTTCCGCCATCCATCTCTGAAACCTCGCTCTCCGCCCCCAATATTCCACCTTCTATTCTTTCAATATCGTACAGAAACGAACTCAGCTTCCTCGCCGCCGTCACTCTTGAATCAAGCTGTCGGAGAGATCCGGCAGCAGCATTTCTCGTGTTTGCAAAAAGCGGCTGTCCATTGTGTTTTCGCTCAGTATTGAGACGCTCAAGCTCCCTCTTGGAGAGCCAAATCTCCCCCGCAACAATGGCAGTAACCGGAGCAGTCAGCTGTAGTGGGATACTCGAAATTGTCCGGACGTTTTGCGTGACATCTTCGCCAACCATTCCATCACCTCTTGTCACGGCGCGAACCAACACCCCTCGTTCATACGTGAGCACTATCTTGAGCCCATCTATCTTGAGTTCGCAGTCATATTGAATGAGCTCGGGCGTCAATGTCGACTTCCCTAACATTTTCATATTCCGTTCCTCCCATTTCCGCATATCATCCGCATCGAACGCATCATCGAAGGATCGCTGCGCTATCTCATGCCGCACTTTTTCAAAAGAATCGAGTGGAGCTGCGCCGACACGTTTTGACGGACTCATTGGTGAGTCAAATTCCGGAAAGTCCCGCTCCAGCGAGAGCAGCTCCGTCATCAATGAGTCATAAGCGGTATCCGAAATCTCCGGCGCATCGAGCGCATAATAAAGCCGCTGATGCCGAGATAGCTCGGCACGCAACTTCTCAACCCGATCTCTTATCTGCGAGGAATTCATACATCGAAGTATATCGCAGACAGAACACTCAAACAAGAAATGTCCGACAAGCTGCCGGACACCAACAATGTCTTGAAAGAGCCGGGCTCCTGATTTCTACGGATGGTAAACTTCTTCGTAGTTTCTGAGAGACACTGTTGTCTGAACGGTTGAGGAGTTACCCTGACGAGTCACCTTTGCGTTCATCGTCACCCGACCAGCAAATTCCGACCCTCCGGAACCATCATCAGAAGGCACCGCCACAAATTGCCCACTCATATTCGCACCACTTGCAACATCCATCAATACACTCTGTGTAAAGCCTGTCGCCGACGCACACCAAGACTTTTCATCGGATTGTCCAACAGGCAAATCTTTGGAATATTCACTGATACTATCTCCCTCAAAAGCATACTGGAGACACTTCGACTGCGAATAATCAAATACTCGTATTGTGGTCACGTTACTCATTGAAGTCGGGATAACAACAACGGATGTTCGCAAAACTTTTGCAATGCGATTCATGGCAAATCGGATATCTTCGAGATTCTGCTGAAGGCGCTTTGAATTCTGATTCGTCGCCACAATGCTGACGAAATAAGACGTCACGCCCAACATGATAACGGAAAAGATAAATACCGAGAGGAGAACCTCCAGGAGTGAGAAACCTTGTGATTTTTTGGAAAAAATAGACATACGCTGCTCGGTTAATTTTCCTGAAGTTCCGTTTGAGAAAAAGTGCAATGGGTTGATTTATTACAATGATCCGGATCTATTGAACCAGGAAATTCCATTTCACTCCACACAACAACGCTCGTCACCTTTCGACTCCGCACTCCACCGGTGGAGGTATCTTCCACAAGAATCTTGCGAGCGAACTTCGTTGGAGTTCCGGACCCATATCCGAAAAGAGTGTTCGATCCGGAAGCAATGAACATAAGTCGACACGTCGCAAAAGTGGAACATGTTGAGAAAAGATTCGGATTCGAATAGCCGATCTTGTACGACCCGGGATTGATGTCATCATATGCGTCACTCGGACTACCATCAAACGAATCAACACCACGAACAAGGTTCGTATCTCGCACATTATAGACCAACTCTATGCCCTCCTGGACCAACATCGAGGCAATAGTTGCATCGCGCTGAAGAAAAGAGCTTCGAAGAGTCGCTGTCGAAAGATTGACCACTCCCAAGAACCCGATTGAAAGCACAAAGAGCGAAATAATAACTTCCACAAAGGAGAATCCTTGTTGCGAACTATTTGCAATTCTTCGAATACACTGTGTTTCAAAAAGCATAGGAGATACTGCGATATAACGAGTGAAAAACCGTAAAAAAATTCAGCTCTCGGAAATCTGCCTACGGACAGGAAGGTACGGTTGTCGAAGCAGGTCGCTCGAGCACAGACCCCGAAGCAAGCACGCACACGGAAGAATATTTCCCACTCTTTTGAAGAACAACGTTCTGATTTGTACTACCAAGCACATCTCCATGAGGAACCCCGAAGTCGACACGCCATGTCGGCGATGCAAACGTCACTCCATTTGCCAATGAAAAAGTTCCGAGAGAAGATTCCGTAGTCTTGGAGGGATAGAGAGAACAATCACTGCTCAGATTGTTTCCCGGCTTCAGGTGTCGAACCAAAACCGCATAAGAACTCGCGCTCGTTGCTTCTGCCGCATGCCGGCAAAGCGCATTATCATTTCCGGCTTCTCGCACCCCTGCAAGTGCATTACTTTGAGCAACACGAATCGCCGCAGCCACCTCGCGCACAGACGTATTCAGCGCTGTCTCATCGCGCTTTCCTGAAAACGATACGAAGGTAATCGCCATCATGATGCTCATCAGCGCGATCACTGTCATCACTTCGACAAAAGAGAAACCGCGAACAGCACGCATAAAGAGAAAATCAATATAACTTCGAAAAAAGTGAAGCCGTGATCCTGAAGAGTACGCTTAGTATACCACAGTTCTTCATTTCAACGAAGGAATCGATCCGGATACTACCAATACCAGAAAAACGCATTCGAAACGGCCGGAAACCATGCTGGCAAGACAAGGGCGAGCAACGCGCCAAGAATCAAAAACGGCCCAAGTGGAACCTGACTCTTCATTCCCTTCTTTCCGAAAACAATCAAAAGAATTCCAACAACAGCCCCCATGCCAAATGCCAAAACAAGCGCCAGCATCATATGCGGCCACCCGATAACCAGTCCCAAGAAGAATGCCAGGAACCCATCCCCCATCCCCATCCACTTCTCGTCCGAAAGCGCTGCCATGAGAAAAAGCGGCAGAAAAGCAATAAGCCCCGCCAGCACACCCGAGTACAGATGTAGCGACCATATCGACACGCCAGGAAAGAATCCGATGGCATCTGCAAGAAGCAACATCGGTAGCGACCAGCCCACCCCGATCCAGATGAGAATATTCGGAATTTCCATCGTATCAAGGTCAAAAAGGAAAATGAGAACAAGTATGCTTGCCGAGACAAGGTAAAGCACTGTCAACACCCACGAAGAAATATCGCCCAGCGAAAAGAACGTCATCCCAAGAAGTGCGAAGAGAATTCCGGTCACACACTCCACAATCGGATACCGCCACGATATTGCCAGGCGACACGATCGGCATTTCCCTCGAAGAAAGAGGAAGGAGAAAATCGGAATATTGTCATACCACGCGATTTTCGCTCGACACTGCGGACACATGCTGCGCCCGCCCAGTCCGATTCCCTCCCTCATGCGCCACAAAACCGCATTGAGAAAACTCCCGATAAGTAGCCCGAAAATAAAAAAATCAAGAAAAACAAGCATAGTATTTCTGTTTACAAGAGAGATATCCACTCATTGTTTTCAGTATACCATCCAGCATCAGACCCACACAAAAATATTCAAACTCGCTATGAAAATCAAAGAGTCCCGACATTGCGGGACTCTTTGAAAAAGATTCATCAACTCAAAACACAAACCCGTCCATCCAAATATCTCGAATATTCTAGACAACTAACACTGTTTTCCAGACTGAGCTGTAAAAGCAGTTACGCCATCTTGAGTCACTGTAGCGCTGGCACAACTTACTAGAGGAGCCGCCGTTGGAACTATGGTTACCTGAAATGTTCCTGCACCAGTCGCCGTACAGCTCTGAGAGTTCACTGTTGCTGAAGCCATCAAGTTCCCCATAACAGGAGCTGTATTGTTTACAAGAGTGCCCCCATCACACTGTAGAATGGCTGCCGCCTGATAAGAATGCACCTGAGCCTTGAATGCAGCGACATTTGCCTTCTCACGCGCGCTGCTCAAGCTCACCAACACGATAGACGCCAAGATACCAATAATTGCAATAACGATCAGGAGTTCGATAAGAGTAAAACCTTTTATTTTTTTCATAATTTCTCACCTCCTTTCTGTTTGTATTTGTCAATACCACGCCATTCTCTTTTCCATCCCCTGGAATACTAGCAATCGGTGACTCCGTCAGCAAGTTTAAAGCTCATTATTCCCGTTTCTCTAATAACAGCAGTACAGATATCAGAAAGTTGTGCAGAAGGAATAGAAACATCAAACGTATTCGCAGAACCAGTGCCGCAATTTTGAGGAGTATTTTCAGCAATACCTCCAGCATTTATATCCGAAGGAATCGTGCCAAAAGATCCTGTTCCATCTGTAAAATCAATAATTTCACCGTCACACACTTCAAGAGCTTTTGTCTGCATAGAGTGCACGACTGCTTTAAATCTAGACATCTTCGCTTTCTCGCGAGCACTCTGCAAACTCACCAACACGATAGATGCCAAAATACCAATGATCGCAATAACAATCAGAAGTTCTATCAATGTAAACCCACCCGCATAAGATCTTGCTCTCTTCATACGATCATTTTTATATTACTTTTTTCCTCAAACACTTGGACAAAAAACCACTCCTCAACACTGCTGCAGCTACGCAATCGAGCCCGTAATATTGTATATAGGCATTATAACAGAAACCACCAAGATACCAACGCCGATACCAAGGAAAACGATCAGGATCGGCTCGATAAGCGATGTCATGTTGCGCGTGATATTGTCGACTTCCTGGCTGTAGAAGCGTGCTGTACTATCAAGCACATGGTTCATCTTCCCTGTTTCCTCGCCGATCATCAGCATACGCGAGACAATCGGGGGAATGTCTGAAGAACGCGAGAAAACCGAGCTGATCGTCTTCCCGGTTTTTACCTCGTCAGCAGCACGCAATATTACCGCCTGATACACCGTGTTGCCGACCACATCGGAAACAATATGGAGCGCCCGAACAACCGGAATACCGCTCGAGAGAAGCGCGCTCAAATTATCGGCAAAACGCGCGATGTAGACATACCGCAATAGCATCCCAATCACCGGAATCTTCAGCTGGAGATGATTCCATTCGCGACGACCATCCTCGCTCCTCGCATAAAATATCGCCCCACCAAAAGCGGCGATCAAAAGGAGGAGCACGGCCCACCAGTACGAACTCATAAAGTCTCCGACTCCCATAACCACTTTCGTATACCACGGAATCGGCACGCCCAGATCCTTAATCATGATCGTGAGTTTCGGCAATATAAATGAGACCACGATAAACGAAATGATAGCGGCAACCGCCACCACGAATCCCGGATAAAAAAGCGCGCCTTTCACGCGAGACGAAAGAAGATAGTTCCGCTCGATATTGTCCGCAATAAATGTCACCGATTTCTGAAGATTTCCGGAGAGCTCTCCCGAGCGCACCATATTGACCACAAGCGGCGAAAAGGTGTCCGGAAAACGCCCAAGCGCCTCTGAAAACGCCATGCCATCTTCAAGATCATCCGCTACTTCCTTCACAATAAGCCGCAGATACTTGTTGTCCGACTGATCGGCAATCGCCTGAAGCGAACTCACAACCGGAACGCGAGCCTCAATAAGTGTCGATAACTGGCGAAAGAACACCATAAGCTCTTTCTGAGTTACGCGATCAAGCATTTTCTGGAATTCACGTTCTACGGAAAACCCCGCACTCTCACGATCAACCGAAACCGGAACCAATCCATTTCGCTGCAAAATCTGCGCCGCAAGGTCTTTGTTAAGAGCCTCCACGGTTCCTTTTTTGACCGAGCCGGACTCATCTTTCGCTGCAAATATATACCGCATAGAAAAGTTTTTATTCGACTTCCTTATAAACGCAACGTTTTCAAGAAAGGTTACCCGCCCAACAAATATGAGAAGTACATTCCAAATTCCTTCTATGTCCCAAACTCAGAAAGAGGGCTGGTCGGAGTTCTACTCAAAAATTTTACCCGTTACTATTCCGACTTCCCTCCGACCAACATGCGGAAATAATCGCGATTCTTCGAATACCTGAAAGCATCTTCCACATCTACCAGCCCTTGCTGCACCAAATCAGCCAGTGATCGATCGAGAGAAATCATACCATCCTTTAAACTCGTCTCTATAACGCTATCAATCTGGAAACTCTTATTCTCACGAATGAGATTCTCAACAGCATGGTTTTTCAACATAATTTCAATCGCCGGAATCCGCCCGCCCCCGATCCGCGGCAAAAGCCTCTGCGACACCACCCCCAAAAGCACGCTCGCCATCTGTGCTCGAATCTGATTCTGCTGATAGGCTGGAAACACATCGATCACACGATCAATCGTCTGAGCGGAATCATTGGTGTGCAGCGTCGCAAAGATAAGGTGACCTGTTTCCGCTGCTGTCATGGCAGTCGACATCGTCTCCAAGTCACGAAGCTCTCCAAGCAAAACCACGTTCGCATCCTCACGAAATACCGCTCGAAGCGCCTTTGAGAAATCTTTGGCATCTTCACCGACTTCTCGCTGATTGATAATGCAATGATCCTGCACATACACATACTCAATCGGATCTTCAATCGTCAGAATATGCTTGTCCTGGTTGTGATTAATAGAATCAATAAGCGCGGCAAGCGTCGTGGATTTCCCATGCCCGACCGGACCCGCCACCAATACCAGCCCCTGCGACTGCTTGGTGAAATCATAAAGGGAGGGCGGCATATTCAATTCCTCAAGGGTCCGTATACGTTCGCCCACAAAACGCATAGTGACGCTAATGTATCCTTTCTGAAAAAAGACATTCGTTCGAAAACGCGCCTTGTTGTCAAAATTGTAAGAAAAGTCAGTCTGACCATCCTCGAGCAACTCCTTTTGATTCGCCTCTCGCAAAATAACATCCGCAAGCCCCTTCGTATCATCCGGAGTAAGAATCCCCTCCTTGGAAATCGGGACCAGTCGACCGTCAATGCGAAGCGTCGGATATCGCCCCACCGCCAAGTGCAAATCAGACGCGCCTTCCTGTCCCACGAGAAGCAAAATATTTTTCATTCGCTGTTCGTACCGAAGATCCATAACTGAAATAATATTTCACAAAGAAACTATCGCAAACAAGTCTGCTATAAACTACTTCCACAGTCCCATTCATCACTCACCAAAGCTCTTCTATTTTATCACAGTTTCATATTCTCCCGAAACACTTCCCTGCAAAAACTCTCTCACACGATGAAATATTTCTGTCGGCGTAAGATGAGACTTCACAATATAATCTTTCGCACCCAAAGCAAGACTCTCTTCCACGTCTTCCTCTTGCGAAAGATTCGAGAGAACCAGTATGGGGACAGCTGCAAGATTTGGAAGTTTTTTTACTTCTTCAAGAAACTCACGTCCATCCATATTCGGCATGATAAGGTCAAGCAGAATCACATCCGGAACGAATCCCTCCTGAAGCTTTGAGAATGCCTTTGCGCCATCGCCTACTGCCACCACCTCACATCCCTCGTGTTTGAACTTTGTCTCATAGATATCACTGACAAAGAAGTCGTCCTCCACAATAAGCACCTTCTTTCCTTTCATATCGCCTGTATCCATAAGCTTTCTCGAAAAATTGAAATTCATTCAAGAACATCTACTCCTCATCAACCAAATCCGCCCCTTCAGTGACACGCTCCACCTCGGCGATTGTCGTGTCCCCGCGCAAGGCTTTGAGAAGTCCATCTTGCTTCATCGAAGTCATGCCCTGCTTCCGAGCGAGTTCTTGCACCTCCACTTCACTTCCTTTTCGCTCCGATATGATTTCCCGAAGAGAATCCGTCATCTCAAGAACCTCATGCAATGCGATACGCCCTTTGTAACCGGAGTCATTACACTCCGAGCAACCCTTCCCTGCGAAGAATTGGAGCTTCCCATCGAGCTTCACCTGATATTTCGCCGCTTCCTCCGGAGAAATATTCGAGAGAAAATCGCGAATCTTCACGAGCACTCCGTCTGGCGGAGAGAATTGTTCTTTACAGTGCTCGCAAATACGACGAACCAGACGCTGTGCTGCCACCGCCTGAAGCGATGAGGCGAGCAGAAACGGTTCAATGCCCATATCAATGAGGCGCGGCACCGCACCGATCGCATCATTGGTATGCAGCGTCGAGAACACAAGGTGCCCCGTCAACGCCGCATGAATTGCCAGTTCAGCTGTCTCATTATCGCGAATCTCCCCCACCATCAGCACATTCGGATCCTGACGCAAGATACTCCGAAGTCCGCTCGCAAAGGTATAACCAATTTCCGGTTTCACCTGACTCTGATTGATACCATCAAGAAAATATTCGACAGGATCTTCGAGCGTCACTATATTTCGCTCTTCTTTATTCAGAATACTAAGAAATCCATAGAGCGTTGTCGACTTTCCAGACCCGGTTGGTCCTGTCATGAGAATAATCCCATACGGCTCCATGATTTTCCTGGTAAGCACTTCGTAGTTTCTCCCGGAGAGCCCCATTTTCTCAAGACTTGCCAGACCGGCCGATTTGTCCAATACGCGCAACACTACTTTCTCTCCCTCAACCACCGGGAGCGTCGAAACGCGAAGATCTATCGTTGTCCCTCGCTCCGTAACGCGAAACCGCCCATCCTGAGGTTTCCGCTTCTCGTCAATTTTGAGATTGGCAAGTATTTTTATACGAGACACCACTGCCTTTCCAACCGAAACCGGCAGAATGAGTGAGGCATACAAAACACCGTCCACGCGAAACCGGACCCGATAATTTCCCTCGACTGGTTCGATATGGATATCACTTGCGCGTCCATCGATAGCATGACCTATAACCACCTGCACAAGCTTCGCAATTGGCGCATCCTGAAATGTTCCCTGATCCTCCCCTACTGAGAGAGGGGAGATGTCCGGGACATTGCTGTTGTCACTGAGAGATTTTATTGCCTCAGAAAGCGCCTTCTCAGTTTCGGAGTACTGAGAGAGTATACCGTCCAGCACCGTCTTGGAAACCTGATAGGTTCGAACCTCAACGCCTTCTTTCTCAGCAAGAAACCGGAGCACATTGAGTGCTTCCAGATTTTGCGGATCCTCCATAGCGACCCGATACACCGAATCCTTCTGTTCAAATGATGCCATGCGATACCGCTTCGCCGCATCTTCCGCGATGAAATTCAGTATTTTCTTGTCTATTTTTTTTGCGACAATCTCAGGAGATACAAAAGGCTTCTCGCCGGCGCCAACCTTCGTTCCCGAGCTATCCGCATGCGGCAAGGCGACCGGATTGTTCGAACGGGATGAAGTATCCGCCATAAACAAATGGACTGAAACAAACAAGAAGATCCATAGAAACAAACTGCTTCACTACCTCCATCAATTAACGAACAAACGGATTGGCGCGCTCGGAAGGAGCTGCATCAAGGGCTGGCAATTCATTCAATACTCGTTCTCGAAGATCTTGCACGACTGCCAAGTTGAACGTTGACGCTTTAAACATATCGAGAAGAACTCCGGAAGAGATAACGGTTCCGGGAAGTACACCAAACCGAACAATCATTTCAGCACTCAACGTGTCAGAAGATACACTGGCATGTTCATTCCCTGATTGATCCTCTGACTTTTGGGAAATATCCACAGAAACAAAATTCTGGAAATGGTTGGAGTGATACAGATGATCGACGAATGTTTTGATCTGATCATACTTCCCAAGTGCAAATATGGAGACTTCCACCGATCGGAGACGCGCATCCGGAGAAGATTTTGTGAACACTAATTCCGGAGATGACGTATCCGATCCCAGAATACTTCCCGGGGAGTTCGCCGCAGCCTCAGCTTGATCATTCTCCATCTGCACCTGCTGAGCCGCTGCTTTTGCCAAATCGCTCGATAGCGGTTTTAAATCCGCCGAAACAAGCAACGCACCGGATTCACTTGCAAGAAAGTTCACTTCATCAATAATGACATCGTCACTTCCCATTTTTGGCAAATACGTTTCCACAAACTGTCGGTCGCTATCAATGCTCGCGAGATTCCTATCGAGCGTGTCGATATTGGCAATCACTTGATCCATTTGCGCAAGCTGTGTCATCGTCTCACTTTTCTGCGCGCGCAATGCGATTGCCGAAGAAATTTCCGGCTGCACCCAGAATACGCCGACTGCCAACGCAATTACCAAGGAAAGAGGAAAAAGAAGAAGCTTTACTTTCATAGCGCTTTTTATATTAAAAACCACCCAGAAAACCAAACGAGGAGCAAGCTACGCAAACGCCGGACCCATTTATCAGAGAGACAAGTTTAATTCTGCAATAATCTTTCCATCCGTGCCAATCTTCACATTTCCATCAACCGATACAGCGGAAAAATCCGCCGCCTGTTTAAATGCTACTATCTGTTGCGCCACCGCACGGAAAGAATCTGAGACCAATGCTATCTTCACCGTGCCACCGGCAACATCATAAGAATACGAGGAGAGATTCACGTCCGGCATCATAGCGCGTTCTATTCGAGAAAGCGGATCATTCGGAACTGAAGCGGTGTTCTGAAGATTTTCATCAATAACACTCAGCCGATCAGCAAAGTCCGCAACACGATTCGCCTTCTCCCCAGCAACAAGATTTCTCTTTGCAGTCAAATCCTCCTTATAAGAAGCAAGGCTGTTCTCCAACGACTGCACATAGTACACCGTCCCAAAATATGCTGCGAAGGTAATCACAAGAATGATGACCGAAAGAGAGAATGATCCTCCAAGAAAGCCTTGCGACGGACGATTCGCCGCACCTCCCTCTCCGGACATAAGATTTATTTGGGACATAGGTACAAGAATTTCGTATAAGTTATTTATTTTTTATATTTTCTTTCGAAAGTATACCACAGAAAGACACATCTCGAAAAACTATTTCTTTCGATAACGATCAACTCCTCCAAGAGCCAATCCGACCGCAATAGCAAACGACGGACCAAGCCTCTCTACTGCCGGACGAACTGCATCTTCAATCTGAACCCCCTTCCACGGATCGGCGATCGATACCGGAACATGAAACTGATTCTGGAGATATATTGGAAGTCCTTGCATTTTCGCCGTTCCTCCGGAAACAATAATTTCTCGAATTGAGCCAGTCCCCTCCTTCGCGGCATACAAAGCGAAAACTCGTTGTATCTCGTTTGTAATAACATCAAGCGTCGAAAATACCAGTGCCGACTCAGGATGCGTGAGAAAGTCCCGCGTCCCGCACTTCAACTCTTCTGCGCGCTCCCATGAAAGACCAAGTCCCTCAGAAAGAGTCGAGGTAATTTCATTGCCACCCGTATTCAAGCTCCGATTCAATCGAACATCCCCGTCTCGAACCAAGACCAGGTTCGTTGCGCGGGATCCGATGTCAACAATAAGATAGGATCCCTGCCTATCACCAGAAACCGCTCGAGCCAAGGAAAATATTTCCAACTCCAGGAGATCAACCGACATGCCGATCCCCTCCGTATAGTGTTCAAATTTCGAAACCTCCTTCTTAAGAGCGGCAACCAGCAAAATTTCCATAGTCTTCTTTGCAGTTGCCATTCCATCTTTTGCCTCACCCTGTGAAACCACCTCCCAGCTAAACGCTACGTCCTCAAGCGGAGCTGGGATATATTTATGCGCCTCGAACTGAATTGCCTGTTCAAGCTCATTTGCCTCCATCACCGGCAATTCGATAAGCGTAATAAGTCCGCTAAAGCCCGGCAAGGCCATATCCAACCTCTTCGCTTTTGGAGAGAGTACCTTGAGAAGCGCCTTGAGATAATCGCGAATTACTTTCTCAGAAGATTGCGTGGCGGGAGCGGCATTCTTTCCCTCGGTAAAGCTCATCTCGATATACCCGTAGTTCACCAAAACAGGCAATCCTTTCCGGAGAGTAAGTTCGACTGCCTTGATATATGATGTCCCGAAATCAACACCAAGAAAGTACGGTTTGTTGAGACCAAACATGACACGATTCTTTTTATATTATTTCATCCCCCGACGAGAGATCGATAGACACTTTCTTCCCATAAGAGCTTCAAGGAACGAAGTTTGGACGCCTTACAACAAAGATTCGTAAACGAAACAGAGTACGCGGATCAAAGACAGGTCTACAAAAAGAGTATAGCATAAAACAGAACAGCAAAGAAAAAATCTTCCCGCACAACTCGAAAGCACACCAAAACAAACACGCGTTCTCGGGCTTTCGGAAGATTGACAGAAACCCTGAAGAAAAATACAATGAGACGAATAGAAATTTCAGAAAACCTACCGAAAAAGCCATGAATGAGCCGGATTTTTTTGAAAAACTCAGCATCAATGCACGGAGAATCCTCCGAGCATCGATTGAAATTGCTCGCAATGGAAACGCCAGAGAAGTCGATCCGAAACACCTCCTCATGGCTATTCTTCTTGATAAGGGTTCCCTCGGTAACACGCTCCTCGAAAAATTTGGCATCAAATTAGAGGGCACTGATCAAGAGTCCTCCGGACCAGCTCCTTCGAAGGATTCTCAGCCCTCCAAAGAGCCATCGCTCTCCAAAAAGACGAGAGACATTATTGCAAGTGCATTCTTACTCGCCAATCGCTTCTCCTACCCCTATGTCGGGAGTGAGCATTTTGTGCACGCACTCATAGAAGCACACGACCCCGATATCGAACCACTCCTTTCCTTACATCGAGAATCAGCGCCAAATTCCCAGAAGAAAATCCCTGCTGGCATTCCAGTCGATATTCCGGAACTTCCCGGATTTTCGCGCATGATAGATATCCCTGATATTGGATTTACAGCAGATCAATCGGAATCACCATCAGATACGCCAACCATTCGCGAGTACGGAGTCCTCCTTGGGGGCAGCACATCCAAGCGGACATGTCGCGCTCGATCGACAGAGGTGGAAAATATTCTTCGCACACTCGGACGAAAAACTAAAAGCAACCCCCTCCTGATCGGCGATCCCGGAATTGGAAAAACAACTATCGTAGAGATAGTAGCCGATCGGCTATCCAAAGGACTCGCTGGTCCGGCCTTCCGCAATGCCAAAGTCGTACTGCTCGATCTTCCCGCACTCGTCGCCGGAACGAGCTTCCGCGGCGAGTTCGAAGCGCGACTGAAAGAGATCGTTCGCGAAGCACGCGAGCATCCGAACGTCATCCTCTTTCTCGATGAAATACACACGATCGTCGGCGCCGGCAATGCAAGCGGCGGGCTCGACGCTGCCAATATCTTGAAGCCAGCACTCTCTCGTGGAGATATCAGATGTATTGGCGCCACTACTTTCGCCGAATACAAACGACACATTGAAAAAGACCCGGCACTCGAGCGACGATTCCAGCCAATCCGAATAGCAGAGCCTTCAGCGGAAGCAACTCTCAGTATGCTCGAAGAAAGTCGCCGCGATTATGAATCGCATCATCACATCACCATTGGCAAAGACGCACTTCGAGCAGCTGTAGCGCTCAGTATCCGCCATATGCCCGCACGCTTTCTCCCCGACAAAGCATTCGACCTTCTCGATGAAGCCGCTTCGCTCCTACGCCGCCGCACGCTGACAACAGACCACACTGAACGCTATGCGACACTCTCGCTCGCACACGAGAAAGTCTCCGCACTTAAAAATCAACTTGTCAAAGAGCGCAACTTTGAGGAAGCCAAGACGCTCCGCGCCGAAGAAGCTTCTCTCGAGAATCAATTGCGCGATCTCTCCGATGAAGAGGTTCTGAGCGAAAAAACAAACGGAGCAACTCTCTCGGAAGCGCTTATCGCCGAAACAGTCGCACTCATGACAGAAACCCCGATCGAAAAAATTCTCAATGAGAAGAACGATGCACTGACATCGCTTTTTCCGAAGCTCTCTGCGAAGATTTCCGGGCAAGAAACAGCACTCAAGACACTGTCTCGAAATATTATCCGCTCCCAACTCGGACTCAAGAATCATGCCAACCGACCATCGGGATCATTTCTCTTCCTCGGGCCTTCCGGCGTTGGGAAGACACTCACCGCAAAAACACTCGCCGAAACGCTCTTCGCCACAAAACACTCATTCCTTCGTTTTGACATGAGCGAATTCAGAGAGCGCCATACCATGGCACAAATGATCGGCTCCCCTGCCGGATACGTCGGATTCGGCGAAGGAGGGAAACTCACCGAACACATACGGCGCCACCCCGCTTCAGTCATCCTCTTCGACGAAATTGAGAAAGCGCACCCGGATGTGCTCAACCTCTTGCTGCAAATTCTTGAGGAGGGCATCCTCACCGATGCTGAGGGAAGACAAGCCCATTTTCGAGAGAGCATTATCATTCTCACGTCGAATATCGGCACGGAATCATTCCTCAAAGAAGGCAGCTTCGGTTTCGGCAACGCAGCGAACCCTTCATTTGAATCCCTACAAGAAGAAGCGTTGCGAGAACTCAAGCGCTCGCTTCGCCCAGAGCTTCTTGCCCGCCTCGACCATACCATTGTTTTCCGTCCGCTCGACGCATCCTCACTCTCGGAAATAGCCGCCGGAGAACTTTCCCGCCTCGCTGACAATATGAAACACCATGCCGTTCGTCTCAGGAGAAGTCCGACTCTCGCCGAGTTCATCGGCGAGAAAAGCTCCAAAGAATCAGGCGGCGCGCGCGCTGTCCGAAACATTATCGGACAATACATCGAGGATCCGATTGCCGACCTGCTCATTGCGGCAAAACGATCTCCAAAGAGTATTTCTCTCTCCGTTCCATCATCCAGAGACCGCGTGACTATCAAGGCAACACCATGAAGAATATCGCCAATATGCAACTCTTTCAGCATCTCCTTTTTCTTGGAAAGGAGATGCTTTTTCCTCGTTTCTGCAGCTTGTGTCACAAAGAAGGGTGCTTCTTATGCGAATCGTGCTTCTTGACCATTTCAAAAGGACGACGCCAATCTCAAGTATGCGGACACTGCGGCGCGCGCGAAACGCCCGAAGGACAGATCTGTTTCTCCTGCGCAGGCAGCATTCCTCATGATGGCATATTCGCCGCGCTCCATTACAGTGATCCGCGCGTATCGCACCTCGTTCACCTCTTCAAATACCGATTCATACAAGACCTCGGGTCATCCCTTGGAAAGATTCTTGCACTTGCACTCCTTCAATCGGAGGTTTCACTCCCCGATGCCATAATTCCCGTTCCGCTTCATCCGCGGCGCGAACGCTGGCGCGGATGGAATCAAGCTGATATCCTCGCTCAGGCACTCACAAAAAATATGCCACAAGATATTGTGCCACCAATTCTCGATGATATTCTCATTCGAACAAAATTCACTGCACCGCAAATGTCATTGCAGAGCAGAGACCTCCGCCAAGAAAATATCGCAGGAGCCTTCCAACTCACTCCGAACATACAAACAAAAACCGGCAAGGCAGACATCATCGGAAAATCCATATGGCTGGTAGACGATGTAGCCGCATCGGGCGCGACCCTAGCAGCGTGCGCAAAAGCTCTCAAAGAACACGGCGCCAAAAAAATATTCGGCATTGTTGTCGCACGATAAGCAACTGGAAATCAGAGAACTCTCTACAAGCGATATAGAAGTGAGCTTTGAAATATCCTATACTGGCAATAGGATCTCCAACACCGTGCAGCAAAAAAAACAGCAAACCAAAACCTATGAACAGAAAAACCTCGGACCCCTACCATATCAAAAATATAGGCATCGTGAACAATATTTCCGTCTGGCTTGTTGACGGTGGGAAAGTTCGAAAAGACTTAAGCGAAAACTTCGTGCAAAGCAGTCACCACACGTATTTTTCTTTCATTCCAACCGATGAATTTTGGATTGATACTAACACGGATTTTCGCGAACACCGATTTTTTATGGACAGATTCTTTGCCGAACAAACCCTCATGAGAAACGGGATGAAACCGGAGAAAGCCGAAAAAATCGGCGCCATACTCGAACAGCACGAACGCGAGGAATCCCTCTCTCGAGAAATCCTGAAACTTAAGAACTCAAGAAATGCGCTTATCGAAAGAATTCACCGGCGACACTTCACGCCCTACAGCTCCAACGAGCTCGCCATTTGGATCGTTGACGGCAAACTCGTCCGCGATCTCCTCTTTCTCAATTACGATGCCGGCGGACATGATCGTGTTTATCCATGGATTCCCGACCGAGAAATATGGATTGAGGAAGCGCTCCCCGAAGAAGAACGACGTTTCATCCTCCTTCACGAACTCCATGAGCGGTTTCTCATGGGAACCGGCAAAAAGTATCCAGAGGCACACCACGGCGCCACTATCATTGAAGACCGCTTCCGAAACACGCCGAAAGAACTCGAATCTCGCATCCAAGAGGAACTCAGGAAAAACCGAGACAACGAATCATTCGCGAAGTGAAATTCACTCAGCATCTCGACCCAAAATATCCCGTGAACGGAGATAGAAGGGAATAGCGGAGAAGCTCACGATCATCTGTATAAACCGACTCGTCACAGCAACGGCGACCGCCGCCTCGACAGAGGTGCCAAGATACCCGAAGAATGTAGCATACGCCCACTCTTTTACGCCGATATTATTGATACTGATCGGAATATTCGAGACAATTGTCACTAAGAAAATAACACCGAGATACTCAATCACATGCACCTCGCCACCCAGCGCCCGAAAGAGCACGAGGTTTGCAAGTCCCACACCGACAAGGTTAAACAAAAGCGACCACCCCAGCACCGGAACCGTCGTCCGACGAAACGGATAGCGCATCACTTCCCGAATCAATCGCTGCACGCGTTCCGGAAGTTTCCCTAAAAAAAAATGGGCGGATGGCATTTTCCGAAGAACCGGCAGAGCGAAATCAAACGAAAGCGAGCCAAGTATGGCGATATCCAAGAAAAGCCAGAACGGGTTTGCAAACACCAGCTTCAAATGGAATAACGAAAAAATAATAGCAAACACCATCGCCGCCCAAATTCCCGTAAACCGATCAAAGAGCGCCGTAGAGAGTGCCGGCGACAATTTTCCGTCCCGTTTTCCAAGCCACAGCGTCCGATACGTATCGCCACCGATAGTTGAAGGAAGAAAATTATTAATAAACGTACCCGTAAGGTACGCACGAAAGAAATCTCGGTACGGGCGATCAAATCCCTTGGATCGCGCGATAGTTTGCCATTTTCTCGACGAAATTGCGATGCCCGCAAGAAGAATGCAGATGTAGAGGGAAAGAAACGGCAAATCCACTTCCGAAATTCTCCGAACAACCTCCGCCCAGTTGATACGCCATACGAGCCACAGAACAAACCCGCTCGACACCAAGAGTTTCAAGAAAAAAGAGAGTCGTTTTCGGAGAGCTGTTTTCATGATTTTGAAGATATCGCTTCTTCGTAAGATACCCGATACGCCTTTGCCACTTCATTCCAACCCAAGCTCTCGGCACGGCGCCGACTCTCTTCACCGTATCGCTTCGCTTCATCCGAATGCGACGCAAGAAACGCAATTTTTTCAGCGATATGTTTCGAGTCGCGCATACGGACAATGCAACCGTTCACACCGTCTTCTACCAATTCGCGTGTCCCGCCGGTATCCGTCGTAATAATCGGGAGTCCGCAGGCAAGCGCTTCAAGCACGTTATTGCTCATCCCCTCATTGAGAGAGGGTAGTACGTACACATGTGCCCGATGATAGAGCGGCACCACTTCATTGTGCGGCACCCGCCCGACAAATCGCACCCGATCAGAAAGGTCATGCTCCGCCACAAACGCCTCGAGCGACTCGCGTTCATGCCCATCGCCGGCGATATCCAAGAGAAATCGCCTCTTCTCCGAATTTTTCAACAAATGCATCGCCTCGAGCAATGACCGCAAACCCTTTCGAGGCGTGAGACGCGCAATAGCCAATACCTGAAATGGCTCGGAGACACCGTCTGAATAATTCCTCGGAACCGAGAAAAATTCCTTGATATCAACACCATTGCGCACGACCGCAATATCTCGCGACGACTCCGTAAGGAGCGCGAGTGTCCGAAGTCCCTCGCTGTTTGCGATTACCTTCGCCGCGTTCCGCCAAATAAACCGCGTCACCGGACGCAAGAAGAGGTAGAGATTCTTAAATCGCTCGCTATACCCAGGCACATCCGAACCGCGCAACGATACGATATACGGGAGATGAAACTCCATAGAAAGCAGACGCATCACCAACCCCGATGGAACCGAAAAAAACGCATGCATACAATCGAACTGCTCCCGCTTCAAGAGCTGCCGTGAAAACATCCACGACTTCCAAGAATACGCAAGCAGATTCGCCTTCGACTGAAAATGAAGATCGCGCGCGCCATCTTTCTTCCCGACCGGGAGCCGCTCTATCTTGATATTCGGCGCCGGATATTCCGTCCGGTGAACACCGTCAACTGACGACGTCACCAGCACAATCTCCATATCCGAGAACACCGCAAACTCCCGAAGCATGTACTCCGTCGCATTCCCCGCTCCGCCTCCCAACGGCGGATACTCATAATTATGAATGAGGAGTTTCACAGGAAAAATGGTCTATATAAAGACGCTACATAACAAAAGAGCCAACCTTAGGAGCAACGGCGCGCCAAAGTGAATCTAACTTAGCCATATCAGAATGACGCTTTCCCTCGTTCCTCTGAATCTTTTCTTGAAGGTCAGCAAGAAGCCGACCGGGGAGCGAACCGGAAAATCCCAGCGGTTGCCATTCTCCATTACCCTCTAGTTCTCGCATTTTCTTTGTTATGAAGTCACGCTGATAAATCAATGCGCTTGAGAGAACATTTTTAATTTTTTCCACAAGACTTTCCACAGTCGCGTCAAAATTCTTACTTCCTTTTTCCTCTCCAACTTGAAGGGTAAGACTCTCCCGCTCCATATTGTCGTATATGAGTTGCATGCGATCTGAATATTGTCCCACGCCTTCTTCGAGAAGTCGCGCGTTCGTTTTTCTTATATTTTCTCTGTTTGCGTCCTCATGTAAACGATCCAATGGAGAAGTAAGATCCGGAGCCTTCCCCTTAAGGTCATTTGAATAATCAAAATTTTCTACTTTGGCTATTTCGTCATCAAAATAGGAGATGGCATCCTCAAGAAACTTGATTCTCTCTTTAATTCTTGCTTTTTTTTCGGGTTTTGCACCAGTAATTTCTGCTATTTGCAAATCAGCGTACAGTGCCGAAATAACTTTTTCCGCATTTCGCATTTTTTCAATACGAAGTTCTCGATTGCGAAGAATTGATTCTATCTCCTTGTTATGAGTTTCTCGTAGGGAAGACACTTCATTTTGGAGTTCTTCCGATTGCAAATTGTCTACTTCAAAAGAATTTAGCTTCTCCTTACTTCTACCATCATCTTCTTCATTTATCCCCACTTTTTTAGTAGGACTTTCTCCTTCAATCCGCATACATTTGTTTTGACTTGATTAAAAAACTTTGCACTCCCCTTACATTTTACACTCCCACACCAAAGTACGTAAACCCGGCAGCTTCGGCTTCGCTTCGGCGGAAAATGTTGCGTCCGTCAACGATCACCGTGCCGCGCATGCGCTTTTGCAGATCGGCGAAATCCGCCGTACGAAATTCATCCCATTCAGTCGCCACGACGAGTGCGTCCGCGCCATCTGCCGCGCTATATTGATCTTTGGAAAACTTCAACCGGGCATTGCTTTTCAAGACCGCCTTGGCATTTTCGGTCGCTACCGGATCAAAAGCAACCACGGAAGCGCCGCTCTTAAGAAGAGTGTCGATAATGAGCAGAGCTGGCGCTTCACGCACATCATCCGTTCGCGGTTTAAATGAAAGTCCCCAGAGCGCTATTCGCTTACCCTTCAAAGTCTTGAGCGACTTCTTGAGGAAATTGATAGGCAAAAGTTTCTGCTTTTCATTTGCCGCACGCACCGCTTCAAGAATAGTAAACTCGTAGCCGTACTCCGTACCGGTATGAAGAAGCGCTTTCACATCCTTCGGGAAGCACGAGCCGCCATAGCCGATACCCGCAGAGAGAAAGCGCGATCCGATACGTGTATCAAACCCCATGCCGCGTGCCACTTCTTTGGCGTTTCCGCCGACAATCGCGCAAAAGTTCGCAATTTCATTGATAAAAGAAATCTTTGTTGCCAAGAACGAGTTGGATGCATATTTGATAATTTCCGCACTCTTCACATCGGTCTGGATAATGGGCCTGCCGGCACGCGCAACCGGCCGATAGATCCGCTCCATAATCGCCCAAGCTCGCTCTGATTCCGTACCGACAATCACGCGATCAGGGTTCAAGAAATCCTTAACCGCCGTTCCCTCGCGCAGAAATTCCGGATTCGACACGACGTCGAATTCCTGCGTGCCATCACTCGATTGCATCACAATCTCGCGCACGCGATCCGCTGTCCCAACCGGCACCGTCGACTTGTTCACAAGCACCTTGTATTCGTTCAGATTTTTCCCAAACGCCTCAGCGACCGCAAAAACATACTGCAAATCCGCCTCTCCCGTCTTGGGATCGGGCGGCGTCCCCACCCCGCTGAAAACCGCTTCCGATTCGCGAATTGCCTTCCCGATATCAGTCGTAAAAGAAAGTCTCCCCTGCCGCACATTCTCCTTCACGAGTTCTTCGAGTCCGAATTCATAGATAGGAATCCCGCCACGCTTCAACTTTGCAATCTTCTTCGCATCCACATCCGCACATACCACCGTATGTCCGATCTCCGCCATGCACGCGCCCGACACCAATCCGACATATCCCGCCCCGACAAACGTGAGTTTCATACCGTTTCCGATTAACTGATTATTTATTTCCGTTCGATCACTTCTCGAATACCGTAATTCATCGAATGATGACTTCTGTAGTACGCACGAATCATCATATCCGTCATGAGACCAAAAATAAAGAGCTGAATGCCCGCAAGAAGCAAGAAGACGCCGATCATAGGCCAAATGCGATCCGAAAGCGATGCGCCAAAGAAGACTTTCTCCACAAACATCCAAAAGAGAATCCCCGATCCCAAGATAGAAAGCAAAAAGCCGCCGCCGCCGAAGAGGTGCACCGGGCGATGCGAGTACTTCCGCCAGAACCACACGGCGAGCATGTCGACAAATCCCTTCACGCTCCGCTTCCAGTTGTATTTGGTGACGCCATGCACGCGCGGATGGTGCGAAACCGGCACCTCCGCCACACGGAAACCCTTAATCTCAAGAAGCGCCGGAATAAACCGATGCATCTCACCAAAGAGATCGAAGTCCTCGAAACATTCCCTTCGAAACGCTTTGAGACTGCAGCCCGAATCGTGAATATTGTCGTGAATGAGAATGGTACGCAGCATGTTCGCGCCGCGCGAAAAGATCTTCTTGCTCAAAGAATCTTGCCGCTTCACCCGCCATCCGGAGACCACATCATAGCCCTCGTCGAGCTTCGCAAGAAGAAGCGGGATATCAGCCGGATCATTCTGCAAATCGCCGTCCATCGTAATCACAATATCGCCCGTCGCCCGCTTGAAACCTGCGTCAAACGCCGCGCTCTGTCCGAAGTTCTTGCGGAATACCACGAGCGTAAGTGGCGAAAGCGCATGGCATTTCTCGAGCGTCGCGTCCCTCGACCCGTCATCGACAAAGATGATCTCATATAACTCACCGAGCTTCTCCAAGGATTCCTTGATGCGCCGATGGAGTTCCTCGACATTCCCCTCTTCGTTATAAAGCGGAACAACAACCGAATACCGAACCCGCCCGGAATCTGTTTCCATAAAAAGAAAAACAAAGCCCCTACCGCCCTATTGTACCAAACCCCCGCCCAGAGGCAAGGAAAGCCCCTTTCTTCATTGTCGGTTCAGACAAGGTCAGACAATATCCACCTTTCAAGAGCTCCTCTCAAGAGACAAAACTCTGATTCCTCCACTCCAATTAGAACAACAAAGAATCGAATCAAGAAAAATCCGCCAAAGAAGAATACTCTCTGGCGGCACTACACATCATGCTTCATTGCTTTTTTTGAATCTTCGTTGCAGCGTACACAGCAGAGGCAAGTTCGTCAAGCAGAGAGTATAATGGGCTGTCCGCCCCATCGCCAAATATCTCCCGTAGCTTTTCAAATGCATCATACGCCTTTACCGCCCTTTCCGAGAGCGGAACTTCGCAAAGAACGGTATCTTCTTCCCCATATCCCCCATCTGTTGCCGTCCACTGAACAACCGAGACTGTTCCAAGATCACCATCAAACACAACAAAAAGCTTTCTCGTATCTGCCATGTTTAAATCTCCTCAGACTTCAACAACAAAACACCCTCAAGAGGGTACGCTATCAAATTTGATCAGTCAATATGTCGATTGAGTTTACAAGACATAAGCAGAGAGCGAGGCTCTCACCTCGCTCTCACCCGTCAAACTCTACTTCCCATCCTCCACCTCTGCGTCTTTCGGAGATTCGGGAGTGCCTTCGGTTTTCGGCGGCTCGCCCTGCCCCGGTGCGGGAGGCGTTTCCGATTCCTGCGCGGCTTTGTAGAGTTTCTCGCCGATTTTCTGTGCGGATTCGGAGACCGCCTGCGATGCCTTCCGGATCGCTTCAAGATCATCGCCATTCTTCACCTTGTTGAGCTCGGCAATCGCGTCTTCCACTGGTTTCTTTTCATCCGCCGTCACTTTGTCGCCGGCATCGCGGATCGCTTTCTCGGTTGTGTAGACGAGACTGTCCGCCATATTGCGCGCTTCGACCAGTTCCTTCTTCCGCTTGTCTTCTTCAGCATGAAGCTCAGCGTCTTTCTTCATACGCTCGACCTCCTCTTTGGACAATCCGGTTGAAGATTCGATGCGGATAGACTGCGTCTTGTTCGTCGCTTTGTCCTTCGCGGTCACCGAGAGAATACCGTTTGCATCGATATCAAATGCGACTTCGATCTGCGGCACGCCGCGTGGCGCCGGCGGAATACCATCCAAAATAAACCGCCCGAGCGATTTGTTGTCCGCCGCCGTCTCGCGCTCGCCCTGGAGTACGTGTATTTCGACCGACGGTTGACTGTCCGCCGCCGTCGAGAATACCTTTGACTGCGAAATAGGCACGGTTGAGTTTGCATCGATGATCGGTGTCCGCATACCGCCCAAGGTTTCGATGCCCAAGGTGAGTGGCGTCACATCAAGCAGAAGCACGTCTTTCACTGACCCCTCGAGCACGCCCCCCTGGATCGCAGCACCGATCGCCACAACTTCGTCGGGGTTCACGGAGATATCCGGCTTCTTGCCGAAGAACTCTTCGACGGTCTTAAGGACAAGCGGCATGCGCGTCATACCCCCGACCATCACTACCTCATTGATATCCTTCGCGCTCATGTCAGCATCTTTGAGCGCCTGCTTCACCGGCGCAAGCGTCGCCACCACGAGATCATGCACGAGTTCTTCGAGCTTCGCTCGCGTCAACTTCATCACCAAGTGCTTCGGTCCCGAGGCATCGCTTGTAATAAACGGCTGATTGATTTCGGTATCCTGCGCCGTCGAGAGCTCGATCTTTGCCTTCTCTGCCGACTCCTTGATGCGCTGGAGTGCCAAAGGATCTTTGGAGAGATCGATACCTTCCTGCTTTTTGAATTCGTCGAGTATCCAATGAATCACCTTCTGATCGAAGTCGTCACCGCCCAAGTGCGTGTCACCGTTCGTCGAACGCACCTCAACCGTATCCGCTGCCACTTCGAGAATAGAGATATCGAATGTTCCCCCGCCCAAGTCATACACAGCGATTTTCTCATCTTGCTTCTTGTTGAAGCCATAAGCCAAAGCTGCCGCAGTCGGTTCATTGATAATCCGCCGCACATTGAGACCCGCGATTTCTCCCGCTTCCTTCGTCGCTTTGCGCTGCGAGTCATCGAAATACGCCGGCACCGTGATAACCGCCTCGGTGATTTTTTCGCCCAAGCGATCCTCGGCATCCGCCTTCAATTTCTGCAATACCATCGCCGAGATTTCCTGCGGCGAGTATTCTTTGCTACCCATCACCACTTTCACGCCCTCGCCCGCTTTTACGATTTTATACGGAAGCGTTTTCTTATCGCGTTCCACTTCCTCGTCATCGAAGCGTCGCCCGATGAGTCTCTTGATCGAGAAGAGCGTATTCTCCGGATTCGTCACCGCCTGTCGCTTCGCGAGAAGTCCCACAAGCCGCTCGCCTGTCTTCGACACGGCAACCATCGATGGCGTCGTGCGATTTCCCTCTTTATTTTCTACGATCGTCGGGCTTCCGCCTTCAACAAACGCCATCGCCGAATTCGTCGTCCCGAGATCGATACCAAGTATCTTTGCCATACTGTTTCATTGGGATAAAGATTGAAGAATAAGGAATAATGCAAATGTATCCCATGTCCTCACGTCCTAACTCCCTTAATTTAATACTTAAAAATTCAATTTCTCGCTTCATGTGCTTCGTCCACTCCCCGGGATTTGCTCCGAGGGAGTGTCGAAGCAAACGAAGATTACTTCACCGTGACCGCAATCTTCTTCGGCTTCATCTCTTCCGCCTTCGGCGCGGTAATCGTGAGAATACCCTTCTCATACGATGCCGCCGCCTTGTCACCTTCCACCTTCATCGGGAGGATGATAGACCGGGAGAATTCGCCGCGACTAATTTCCTTGCGGTAATAGTCTTCGCGCTTCACTTCGTGCCGCTCCTCGCTTGATCCCGAAACCGTGAGCACGTCGTTCTCAATAGTGATGTTTACCTTCTCCGAATCGATATTCGGAAGTTGAAAGTCCACGATCACATTGTCTTTGTCCTGACGGACATCTACCGCCGGAGCAAAACCGTGCGCCCACATATCCTCATCGAAGAAACGATCGATATCGCGCATCGGTGACCAATGAATAATGCTTCGTGTCATAGTACTCACCTCCTCTCTGGGTTAAAATTCCTATCGAAAATTCAAAATGCAAGTCCTATCTCACCACTACCTTTGCCGGACGAATCACTCTCGAGCCACTCTTGTATCCCATCTGGAGCATCTTCGCCACCTTGCCCTCTTCCGCTGATTCGCCTTCTTCTCGACTTACAGCTTCATGCACATGCGGATCAAAGGTATCGCCTTCCTTCACTTCGAATGCCGAGATGCCATTCGTCGCAAGCGCTTCTTCGAGTTGCTTTCCGATATAGGTAATACCCGTCATCCATGCATTCTCCTTCTCCGCTTCCGGCACATGCTGCGCTGCCATGCGAAAGTTGTCGATCACCGGAATAATATCGAGCGCAAATCGCTCCGAACTCATCGCCGACAATTCTCTCATCCGCTCTTCCTGCCGCCGCCGATAATTCTCAAAATCCGCCGAAATCCGCTTCACATCATTCAAATATTCCCGCTCTTTGAGTCGTTCGACAGCTGCCGATATAAAATACTTTGCCATGCTGCCAAACTCATCATTCTGAGCAACTTCTTCCGCTGTCACCCATCGATACTCACTGTGTTCCGAGCTCAGCGTAATATCCTGCGAAGAAGACATTTGCACTGTATATCCGAGAGTCAACACGCGTTTCTTTCTATATTCAGCTAAGAAAACCCCAGATTGTTTCAAGCTCTCATCAACATCAAAGCCAATCTCTTCTCCAAGTTCTCGAGACAAAGAGTCTTCAAGACTTTCCGCAACATCCACCCGACCGCCGGGAAAATCCCACACACCGTACTTTTGAACGAAGAAACTTTCTATATCGGCAATCTTCAACATCAAGAACACTTTCTTCTCAGGATCATACACCACTATCTTTTGCGATATCTGAAAGAGTTCATGTCCTTTCTCATCTACTATAAATTTTCCATCAACAACTTTTGTTTCCATAAAATTTTTCCAAAAACTAGTGCAACACAATAAACATTGCAATCACTCCCGCCGATCCGCCCAGCATGCGCTTCATGTATTCCAAAAGAGATTTGTTCTTCGCATACTTCATGCGCTTCGGACCGATGATAGCAAGAACCCCTCGATCACCGTCGGCGTTCTGATAGGGTGATACCATCATAGCGCAGTTGGAAATTTCCTTGATCGGGTTCTCCTCGCCAATGAATATCTTGACTTCGCCGTCTTTCATCTTGGACAAAAGCGTATCGATATTCTCATCAATCGAATCGAGCGCCTCCACCAGTCGACACACTTCGTCGAGCTCCTGAAACTCCGGCTCACCCATCAATTCCTTCATGCCGAAATCATAGAATTCGTCGCGACTCACAATACCGGACACCGCAAGACTCCCCGAAAACGCCGAGAGAAGCTTGGCAGTCGTCCGTGCCAATCGAGCGTTCCGCGCCTCAAGCACCAAGAGCTCCTTTTTCAATTCTGCTTCTTCTTCCTTTGAAAGAGCCTCGTCTTTCATCCCATGCTCGATATAAAAGCGATACCCCTTGTCGGTTGGAATACGCCCCGACGAAACATGCGGCTGATAGAGATACCCCTCTTCTTCCAAAGTCGCCATATCGCTCCGCACCGTCGCCGACGACACCGGCAGATGAACCCGCGAGAGAAGCACTTCGGAACCGACCGGGAGTGCACTTTTCGTATAGAGTTCTACGACCGCCGAAAGAATAGTTTTCTGTCGCTCATTCATACGTTTCCAGTATAAATCACAGATTAGCACTCGTCAAGTATGAGTGCTAATTCATACTTTTTGGCTCTGGAGGCGGGTCATAGCCGCCCGGGTGCCAGGGGTGGCATCGTAGGAATCGGCGAAGTGAAAGATACCCGCCGCGGAGAACACCGGACCGTTCGACAGCTTGCCGCGCGTATTCCGAGCACGACGGATAAAATCGACAAACGCGAATCGGCACGATTTTCCCCAAAAGCCCATGGTCCAGCGAAAGCGTTTTTTGATATATCCGAATGAAAAAGGAGAGCCATTGTTTCATGTTCCGTATGGTATAATGGAGATGTTTGATCTCCAAATAGAAAATCATGAAAACGGTTTCCTTTGGAAAAATTTCATGGGTCGACATGCCAAACCCCGGACCCGAAGACATTTTGCATTTGCAAGAGGATTTCAATATCCATCCGATAGCGATCGAGGAATTTTCAACGCCCACCTACCAGCCCAAAGCGATCAACTTCGACAATTGTCTGTTTCTTTCGGTGCATATTCCTCTCTTCGATGCCAAGAATCGCACCACCTATCCGGGCGAAATGGACATCATTCTCACCAGCACGCATCTCATCACCGGACATCGGGACGATATGTTCCAAGTGACCGATTTCTTCGACGCGCTCGAGAAGAACGAGGGCAAGCGTCGACTCCACATGGACAAGACGCCAGCACACCTCATGTACCACATCCTCGATCTGCTCATGAATTCATGCTTCCCTCGCCTCGACCATATCGCACGCAATCTCGACGCTATCGAAGACAATGTCTTCAACGGCAAAGAGAAAGAAATGGTTTTTGAGATCTCTGTCGTAAAGCGCGACATCCTGAATTTTCGACGAACACTGAAACCGCAACGATCTATCATCGAATCCATATTCCAGAAACAAAGTCCCTTCATCCCAGAGGGACTCACCATGTATTTCCAGGACCTCATCGGCACAAATATTCGTCTGTGGAACATTCTTGAGAACAACAAAGAAATTATCGAGTCGCTCGAAGCTACCAACAATTCCCTCCTCTCAAACAAACTCGATCTCACCATGAAAGTGCTCACGATTTTCTCGGCTATCATGCTCCCGATGACCGTCTATTCAAACGTGCTCGCCATGAGTGCGAGCATCCCCTTTGCCAACAGCCCGTACGCTTTTTGGATACACGTCGGCATCATGTTCTGCATTTCACTCATTACTATCGTCATTTTCCGTGCTAAGAAGTGGTTTTAATACGTGAAAAGGCGAGATGAAACATACAGAAACGCATTCTTCCTCAAGAGAAATCCGTACAATAGATCAGAATACCGTTTATAACACCCGAGTCTATGCGTTTCTATCAGTCGCCCATCAAAAATCCTGCCGCCACATCACTCTCGTTTCTTCTTGGAGCAGTGGTGATCACGGCGATCGTCCTCTCCTTGCGTGTCGCTGACTCCGGTCGACTCGCTCAAAATGCCGAGCAAACCACCGAAACAATTCCTATCGACCCGGCACTGTCCGAAACACAACGCATTATCCAAGAAGACCGCGAGCAAAAACTCAAGAGCTCCACTCCGGCACTTCAGAAAACTATCACCGAAACCAAACCAGTCAAAACCACGACACTCGTCCCCTCATCAACAAGCACCTCCTCTTCCTCATCCAGCTCCACGACAACGAAAAAAGCAGATAGAACTACAAGAACATCCTGACAACGCCACGATAAAAAATCTAAGACGCTATGAAAAAACAAGTTGTCATCCTTCTCTCTTCACTCATACTTATCCTCGGCACAAATGCCCTAGTAACAGAGCGGTATGTTTCGCATGCCGAGGATGATGACGATGAGGAAGAGTATGAAGACGAAGATGAAGACGATGATCGAAGCAGTAAAGACTCCCAACAAGACGATGTCGAGTCTGAGAAGACAAGCGTTACCAAAGAGACAACTCTTGTGCCGGTGACAACCATCACCCAGCAGGAAGTAGCCACAGTGCTCACCGACAGCGACGGAGACGGACTCTACGACAATGAAGATCCGCATCCGGACATCCCTGAAATCTACATCGTACGCGATGACAACAAAAACGGCATCGCAGACTACCTGGAAACCTCGCCGTAGCATTTCTCCCTTTCGGAACACTCATGACTCCGAATCACCCAAACACGAAGGAGGCACTTCTCTCAACGACCCGTCTCTTTCGCGCTATGGGAACGGAGACATACCTCGAAATAGTCCACCGAAAAGGCGAGGAAAGGAAGGCCGAACAAACCCTGGCAAGCACAGTAAAGGGCTGTTTTGAAAAGATACGGATTTTCAATCGCTTCGATCCCGAAAGCGAACTCTCGGAATTCAATCGTCATCTCGGGAAATTCCGAAATGCCTCGCCGGATATGCTCGCTCTCGCACTTCACACTCTCTCGTTCCATAAAGAAAGCAACGAACTCTTCGATCCGCGCATCCTGTCAATTCTCAAGCATATCGGGTATGATGCGGATTTCTCCAAGATGCCTGCAAGCCTGCCTGTACTGGAAAAGTTATTCTCTCCTCGGACAGCGCCTCTGAGAAGCGAGCTTTCTGTATGGGGTGAAATGATACGATTCGAGGCGCCGATGGACTTTTCCGGAATAGCCAAAGGGTATATTCTGGACAAAATGGCCGAGCGGATACGGCAAGACGACTGGTCAAACTTTCTCGTTGACTCCGGCGGCGATATGGTGGCATGTGGCACGAATCGCGCGAGAGAAAAGTGGCGCATCAGTGTCGAGAACATACCTGAAGAGTCCGCTCTTTTTGAAATGACAAACCAGGCGATTGCCACCTCAGGCATCACCAGAAAACACTGGGTGTCTTCCCGAGGAAAACACTATCACCATCTCATTCATCCAAAACACCCGAACAATTTTTCATTCAATCTTCTGTCAGTCACCGCAATCTCAACATCTGCCGAGCGTGCCGATTTTCTCGCCAAGACGCTGTTTCTCATGGGAATTAAAGACGGTTTTTCTTATGCAAGCAAACATTCCATCCCCGCACTCTTCGTTCAAGCAAAAGCCAAAAACCCAACAACCAATCCTTGGATCATGACCCCGAAGATAAAACCATTCCTCGCCAAACAATAAACTCTCCCACTATGAAGATATCTACTCTCGTATTTACTGCCGCTATTGGAGCGCTTCTTCTTGCTCCGGCAGCCACTCGCGCCGCAGACACTTCCGACCCCATATCCTACCCCGACGGACCCGTGCTCGATTCCGATCTCGACGGATTAACCGACATTGGAGAGACGACGCGTTTCCAAACCGACCCGAAAAATCCCGACAGTGACAGCGACGACTGGTACGACGGCACGGAAATACTGGCGCAAACAGATCCGCTCGACCCGACATCGCCGTCGGCGACCGTCATCGTTACCTCTGATCCGTCTTCGGTGCAGGTGCCCTGGGTCTGGTATGTCACGCGCGCTTCGGGACTCATTGCTTTTGCCTTCGCATGGCTCGCCATTTTCCTTGGTATTGCCGTCCGACTTCCCATTCTCAAAGATATCATTCGCCCCGCCTATTCCCTCTCTGTTCACTACACCATTGCTGTTCAGACGCTCTTCTTTGCTCTCCTTCATGGCATAAGCTTCCTCTTTGATCCGTTCATACGGCCAACAATTGCCGATGCATTTATTCCCTTTCATATAGCCGCCGATAAAATCAATCCTCTTTCGCTCGCGCTCGGCATCATGGCATTTTACGGATTTATCGTTCTCGTCCTCACCAGCTGGATCAAACCCATGATCCCGCAACGCCTCTGGCGCATCACACATTTCCTCAACATATTCGTATATGTTGCCGTCATCGCTCACGCGCTCCTTCTTGGCACCGATATGAAAGTCCCACTCTACCGAAACATTTTCATCAGCGCCAATATATTCCTCATGTCGCTTCTCCTCATGAACTTCGCCCTCAAACTCGCCAACGTCATCCGCCACACGATTACCAAACAGCAACCGGTACCGGAAGAAATACCTGCTGGCAGTTCAAACACGCAAACCCTCTCTTGAGATAAGTTGCCCTATAAAAAAATCCCCGAAACCATAACGGCTTCGGGGTTATTTGCAATAAGCATGTCGTCTGGACTTACTGTATCTTTCCAATACTCCTCAGATATCCCTCCGGATATCCATTCAGCAGGAAAGGAAATACGGCGACTACTTTTCCCGATCCCATTCGAATCGATGACACCAGAGCGAGTTGTCCAGAAAGAAGGTGTTGAGTTGCCGGAAGTCCGGGACGATACAGCTCGAGCGCTCGAGTACGAAGGTTTTTGATACCATCAACCACTCCCTCCGAGATACCCGGAACATTCCTCCAGAGAAACTGTGCCAACTCATCAGATGACATATCAGCCCACGAAGTTTCCCCCCATTCTAGAGCAGACAAGCCTTCGGCAACCTCTTTGGGGACATCTTCGTAAACTCGCTCGGAAATAAAAACCGGAACCGGACTTTTCACAAATGCAGACACATCGCTTCCAAAACATTCCTCGATGAAAGAACGCTCTCCTTCCGGAAACCGTCCGGCACCACGATTCCCTCGCACAATAGAAGCTGCAAAGCCAGCAACATACGAAAGCATAGCTACGCCACCATTACTATATCCATTAACAGGAAATGGCGACGCCATATCGTACGGACCACGGGCGAACGTCGTCACAACAACCACACCTTCCTGATGTTGTTTGTACGGATAACCTCCCCCGGAACTCAGAAGATGACCGAGGATCGCATTCGAAAGAAGTATCGACATGCGAAGACGGAACTCCACTGAATCTTCTGCAAGAACAGGGAATATCCGTTTCAATTCACTTCGGAGACGCGGCGCCACTTCATCCCAAATATCCGCGATATACATCCAGAGCCGACGCATACTCTCATCGTAGTGCCGTCGAAAATCAATCTCTCCAACCTGAGATTTCGCTTGTTCGCACACATCGAATAGAATACCTCCGTTTTCTGAAAGAACCGCTGTCGAAAGAGTTTTCCTCTCGCGAGCCAGTGCCTCCAAAACAGCCCCGGTGTAGCCTTCCCGCGTCACGCGATGATCAGAGAGAGATACCCCTTGATCAAGTCCCATGAAAAGAAACCCGCGTTCCACATCAAAAGACGTTTGAATCACGAAAACCTTTTCACTACTCAAATTACCGTACGCTCGATTCGAAAAATCATGAATCGCAAGGGCAATATCTTTCTTTCGCATCACGTCATTGAGCAAACCACCGTCAGAAGCCGGGACTCCCGAAGACGCTTTTTCTTCCTCGCCCTTCGCAGCACAGTGACTGTGACTATCTAAGATGACAACTACTCTCCCGAATTTCCTCACTCGATCACGAATCTCGCGCGTAAAGTCTCCCTCTACAAGATAGAAACTCCCATCCTTCATACGGAGAGCATCGGAAATATCCGCTGCCGGAGTACGAAACGATTCACCGGAAAGTCCAAACACCGTCTCCACAAGAACGCGCCCATCGATACAGAGACATGGGAGGATCTCTTCTAAGGAAGCGCCAATTACGCGCTCCATGAAGAGACGAGCCTCTTGCATTTTTTCTGACGCCAGATCCGCAACTCGCGCATTCCTTGTCGCGATAAATCCACGAACAAGAAACTGGAGATAACGGACTTCCGGAGTATTCTTATCCCGAGAGAACAGTTGAGAAAAACTGTCGATGTATCTGTCCACCATAATCATAACTCCTATTGTTAACCGTCGGGGGTTTCCGACAAACCAGGGAGAGTATAAAAGAAAAGAGCGTTTCAAACAAGAGCATCCGTATCGGGATTATTCCCATTCATCCTGTCCTGCATCATGCGTCTCTTCTCCTGCCTATACTTCAAAATGCCTGGCAGAAATGACAAGATGATAATGATGACGACGATCGGGAGAATATATCGGTCGACATCAGGCACAACTTGCCCCAAGAAAAACCCGCCGAGCAAAAGTCCGAACGACCACAGAAAGCCGCCAATCACGTTGTAGAAAAAGAACTCGCGAAAATTCATCCGCCCGACACCAGCGAGAATCGGCGCGAATGTGCGAACAATCGGCATAAATCGCGCAAGCACGATAGTCTTCGCACCATAGCGATTAAAGAATTCTTCTGCCCGACGAACATGCGACTTCTTGAAGAGCACCGACTCTTCGCGGCTAAAAAGCGACGTCCCAACGCGAAGCCCGAATATATACCCGGTCACATTCCCCAAGACCGCTGCGGTAAATACGATCATAAGAAGCGCCGGGAGAGAAAGCACTCCGCCGCTTGCCAAAAGCCCCGCCACAAACAAGAGGCTATCCCCGGGCAAAAAGAAACCCAGAAACAGCCCTGTTTCAGCGAATATGACTGCAAAGAGACCTATGTACCCGATAGTGAGGATAAACTCCGAGAGATTGACTCCAGGCAACATAACCGTTTCATTAGGCGAATAACCCCCACAGTATAGGTAACTTCCCCGAAAAAGGGAAGGGCTGATAGGAGTTGCTACTTTCAAGAAAATGTCTTTTCAAATCAAACGCTCCGCCCAGCAGGCACCCGAAGCAACTGATGCTCCCGTCCTTTTGGAAAAAGAGGTGCAACTTTCCACGACAGAAGCGCGATACCAAGTGCCAAGGAGAGCCACCCCGCAAGCGAACTCGCCGAAATCGTTCCGGTAACGAAAATCGAGGAAAGCGCTCCCGTAATAAATGCGGCCGGCACCAAAAGACTCGCCACAAACCCTGCCGGCGCAAGCGAAAGTGCGCGATACCAGCAACTCACATATCCCACAAGAAGAAGACTCGTCAGAAATGTCCATCCCCAAGCAGACCAAGAAAGAGAAAACGCTATCCCGACTTTTCCGGAAAGAACAAGCCAGCAGAAAATAACTACCGAACCGAGAATCATCCGAGCGCTCATGGCGGAGAGACTCGAGATATGATGGAGAACTTTCTTGGCGAGAATATTCTCAACCGCCCACAAGATCGTTGCCAGCAAAACCAAGACTTCCCCAAGACCAAACGAATGCCACACCGGAACCTGGAACAATAGGACACCGAAGAGCAACAACCCCAAAGCGAAAGCATGCAACCAATCAACCCGCTCGCCCAAAAACGGAACCGCAAGCATTGCCACCCAAAGAAAAAGCGTCTTGTGGATAAACACCGCCGTCGCCGCCGGAATCATAGACAGCCCGCTAAAGTAGAGGAGAAACGGGATTCCGCCCCCAACAATGCCAATCAAGAAGAGCAATCGCTTGTCCCGAGAAGATGCCTCTCTGATTTCATTCGACTTCCGAAACCAAAGAAATACACCAAAAAATATCAGAGACACAATCGCATTCTTCAAAAACGTAAACACAACCGGATCGCCAACTTCCGAAACTGCCGCCTTCGTCAGAAAACCGTTCACCCCCGAAAAAAGAGCCGCTCCAAGCGAAAGAAAAACCGCCCGAAAGAAAATGCTCATACGCGTATGACGACATGAATTGTATGGACGTACGCAAAAACACTCTAAGTATACCACGACCACACGCAACAAAAGACAGCCCTGAAAAATCCCGGGGCTGTCTTCCTGATATCTTTTCTTCAAAGAAGAGTGGAGACTACTTCAAAGTCACGGTAGCACCAGCTTCTTCGAGCTTCTTCTTCATGGTTTCAGCGTCCGCTTTCGCCACCTTTTCCTTCACTACTTTCGGCGCGCCATCCACCAAGTCCTTCGACTCTTTGAGTCCGAGTCCGGTAATTTCGCGAACCGCCTTGATCACATTGATCTTCTGACCACCGGCAGCAGTCAATTCGACATCGAAGTCAGTCTTCTCGGCCGGAGCATCCGCACCACCCGCTGCACCCGCCGGCATCGCACCACCCATCATCACCGGAGCCGCCGCAGACACGCCAAATTTCTCCTCAAGCACCTTCACCAGTTCGGAAAGATCCAAGACGCTCATCTTTTCGATTTCCTCGACGAGCTTCGCAAACTTCTCCGGAACCGCCACTACTTTCTTCTCTTCGACTTTTTCTTCAGTCATACGAAAAATATTATTGAACTTAATACGAAAATATCAACCTTTCTGCTCGGCAATTTGCTGCAGCGTACGAACCAACCCCGAGAGATTTCCCGAGAGCGTCCGGGCAAATCCGGAAATCGGAGCCGCAAGCGTCCCGGCAAGCTTCGCTCGAAGTTCCAAAAGCGACGGGAGCTTCGAAAGCGCCGTCACTTCATCCGCAGACAATTGCTTCTCACCAAGCGATCCGGCAGCAATCACGAGCGCCTTGTGCTTCTTTGCAAATTCCACCAACACCTTCGGCGCCGTCACTTCATCCGGGGAAAACGCCGCAACAATCTGCCCCTCAAGCGCACGAGCATCCACCTGGATACCGACCGACTTGAGCGCAATTGAGAGCAACGTTTTCTTTACCACTCGCAACGAACCGCCGCTCTTGCGAAGTTCCCGCTGAAGCTCCATGGATTCCTTCACGGTAAGCCCGGCATACTTCGCAAACACAACCGACTTCGAAGCGCGTGCACGTTCAGTGACATCGCTTACAATATCTTCCTTCTGTTTCTTTGTCTGCATAAATTCTTTTCAAAATAGATGCTACCGGGGAAGTTCGACCGGACATCCCCTTTCTTTTCAATCCTTCCTCTTCGTGGAAGAAGCTATTCCGTATAGTTCTTTCTTACACCGTGCGGAGTCCGATAAGAAACAGATTCTTCCAAAAAGAGAGCTGGTATTTCCCGAAAACAAAAAATCCGCGTTTTCCGCGGACAAGACAGGAGACTACAAGAAATCCCCCCCCCAAGGAATCTCTCTGCATCTCTTTCCTCGTGAGGACTTCTCTTCATAACTGAAGCGCCTCATGTCTGCGGAAATATTTCCAAATATAGAGCAAGGTGCTATGCATTCACTTCTGTTTCCGATTTTTCGACAGGAGCTTCTTCTGCCACTTTCGCCCCTTCCGTTGCCGGAGCCTCTTTCACGGTCGGCTTCGGCATTTTCACCGAACGCTTCTTTTCCGTGAGAACTCCTTCTCGGACCAAGAGATTGTGCGCGGTATCCGAAGGCTGCGCGCCCTGCCCAATCCAATACTGTATCCGCTCGCGCTTCAACACCGACTGCTTGGAATACGGGTCATAGCTCCCCAAAACCTCGACATGCCGCCCGCCCGGCGCCACCGTATGCTCCTGCAGCACCACCCGATAACTCGGCCGATGCTTCCGTCCTGATCTATTGAATCGAATCGTCAACATAAAAAATCGCTCTTCTTAAAGCTCCTCCCACTCTAGCGCGCAGCTCGCATGTTGTCAATACTCGACCACACCAATCTGAAATTCCCAAGAAGCGGTGTCCTTGGTAGGATGCGGATATGAAGCATTCAACCGAAAAATCCTCTCGACTTATCCGCGTTGTCCCACTGATTGCCATTGCCCCGGGGAAATCGCCGTTTTTCTCATACATATCAACCGAGAACATCCCTCGAGGATCCGTGATTTCGATCTCCTTCGGACCGAAAACGGTCCGCGGCATCGTCTGGGGAGAAGAATCCCAAGAGGTAACACACCCGCGAAAACCGATCCGATACAAAACAGTCGGAAAACTCCTCGCGCAAGCATTCCTCTCAAAAGCAACACTCCTCTTTGCCGAGCGCGCCGCACAAGCCGACTCAATCGCCCTCGGCACGCTGCTTCTCAAATTCCTCCCAAAAACATTTGCAAAAGACACAGAGGATAGCACGGCACGCTCCGAAAAGGTGCGAGTATCACAACAAAAGATTTCCACCCGAAAAACATCACCCCCCTTGACCGGCGGACAACGGAAAGCGGCAGCTGATATTCTCGATTCCCAACATCCATACATACTTCTCTTCGGGCCATCAGCATCCGGCAAAACAAGAGTGCACTTTGAGTGTATCAGGGAGCTCATAACAAACAGCGGCCAGACACTCATCATCGTTCCCGATCGATCCCTCCTCTTACAAGAAGAAAATCGCTACACGCATGCGTTTGATCGGAAATCGGTCGCTGTGTTTCACTCGGGCATGAAACCAAACGAGCGAGACGAGACCGTACGCCAAGTGCAAAGCGGCGCCGTCCGCATCATCCTCGGCACGCGGTCGGCGATCTTCCTTCCTTTCCGCGCCCTCAAACTCATCATCGTGGACGATGCCGGCGCGCCAGCATATCGGAAGCAAGGACTCGCCCTGCCTGACGACACACACCGCTCCGCGCAAACACTCGCATCAGCGCATCACGCCATC
The DNA here is from genome assembly GCA_016699875.1 of Candidatus Moraniibacteriota bacterium. NCBI lineage: Bacteria > Candidatus Moraniibacteriota > Candidatus Moraniibacteriota bacterium. The sequence goes on from CP064989.1 coordinate 275,331, forward strand.
TGTCTCTTCAGTGCATCGGCACCATCGTTCAACCTCTTGTTCACGGCACGCAAATCAGGAGCGCTCGTCACTCTCCCGGCGCTTTCCGATCGTTCCCTCTCACTCCAAACTATCAACCTTCGACTCGAACGATGGAAGAAAAAGCTCTCTCCCATTTCGGAAGAACTCGGCAATGCCATCGCCGCAACCGTTGCCCGCAAAGAACAAGCTTTACTCTTCGTCTCGCGCGAAGGCATGAATTCTTTTTCTGTCTGCGCAGAATGCAAAGCCGTATTCCGCTGCACAACATGCGGAAAGCCTTTCTCCTACAGAGCGGAAGGCGACTATGTCTGCGCGCGCTGCAAGCAGAACGCCGGAACAACGCCCGCTTGTCCCATGTGCGGATCTCTCGCGTTTCAGCATCTTGGCGCCGGCACCGAGCGTGTCGAGCGGGATCTTGCACGGCGTTTCCCGTATATCAGCACGGTCCGATACGATCGGAAGAACGCCACAAAAAAAACGACCCTGTCTCATCTTCAGGAATTTCTCGCCGGAACGCGAGACGTACTCATCACGACCGAGCGAGGCATACGCGGCTGGGACTTGCCCCGTCTCTCGCTCATTGGTATCATAGACGCGGATGCATTGCTCGGCTCTCCGAGCTGGGATGCGGACGAGAGAGCCTTTCAAAACATGCTTTCCGCAATCGGACGAACCGCAAGAAGCGATGGAAAGAAGTCCGCACCCGGATCAGTTTTCATTCAGACGTTTCATCCGGAGAATCCAATCTTCTCATTGCTCGCCGCCGAAAATCTCGAAGGATTTTTTCAAACAATCGAGGATGAACGCCGACTCCTGCTCTACCCCCCTTTCGGTATCATAACCAAGCTCACGTGCCGACTGGCAAGCAAAATCAAGCTCTCGCAAGAAACAGATCGAGTATACGAAGCACTCCAGCGGCACGCAGAAAAATCCGGTCGAACACTGCGCATTTCTCCGCGATCGCCGATTCGCCAAGTGATACCAACATTAAAGAGTCACCTCTTTCAGCGGCATATTCTTGTCCGGCAATCGCTCTCATCCACAAAAAATTCCGCCAGCCTCGAAGATTTCATAGCCTCACTTCCCCGCGAATGGACACGGACAAACGAGTAGAATCCATCTCAGAGCCCATTCAAAAAGTCAGCTTTTCTGGGAAAAATTCTTTTTTGCGGCTTTCGTACGAAGTGTAAGACAAGCAAAAAAGAGTTTTTCCCAGAAAAGCCCTCCCAATTCTCTTTGTCTTGAAACTTTTTTTTGACACACTCTCAAATATTTCCTACACATTATGACGACCATCCTCCCGATTGTCACCGGCAGAGACACCGAAATCCTTCATCGAAAAGCCGACCGGATAAAAGACCCTCTCTCGCCCGACATCCAAAAGCTCATCCCCGTCATGTTTGATTCCCTTCGCGTCGCCGAGGGAATCGGTCTCGCTGCCCCGCAAATCGGACACTCGATCCGATTGGCAGTCATCGATGTGGAAGGAGATCGTACCGTACTCATTAACCCGAAAATCACTTCCTATTCCCAGGAGAAGATTCTCTTCGAAGAAGGGTGTCTCAGCCTTCCCAAAGAATACTTCCTCATCGAACGTTCCGAACGCGTCACGGTGCGCTACGAAGACGAACATGGCAAAGAGATAAAAAAGCGAGCATCCGGGCTCTTCGCTATCGTCGTCCAGCACGAGATCGATCATCTCGACGGCATCCTTATCGCCGATCGCTTCAAAAGCCAGAAAAAACGAAAGCAGTACGCACTCTGAAACCCGCTGTCCCAAGTAAAGCCAAAGAATCTCAATCCTGAACAAAATACCTCTATCAACTAAATCAAAGCAGCTGCTCGCATCAACCTCGATCAACACAGCAAATAGAACGTCTCGCTCAGCGCAAGAATATATTGAAAACCCAAAGAATAGATAACCAATAGAAAAAACCTATGCCGGAAACATCGGACGCGCGCGTAGTATTCATGGGAACGCCGAGTTTCGCAGAATCAATCCTCGCTTCTCTCGTCGACAATCACTACAATATAGTCGCCGTCTATACGCAGCCCGACCGTCCGTCCGGACGCAATCAAGAGGTTGTGCAGAGCCCCGTCAAGATATTTGCCGAAGCTCACACCGTACCCGTTGTACAGCCCGATCGATTCGACCGCGAAACCATCGAGCAATTGCGCGAATTCAAACCGGACATCATCATCGTCGCCGCATACGGAAAAATTCTGCCTCAGGACGTACTGAATATACCGCCATTCGAATGCATCAATGTTCATGCATCACTCCTCCCTCGCTGGCGAGGCGCTTCCCCGATACAAAACGCTCTCCTTGCTGGCGATACCGAGACCGGTGTCACCATCATGAAAATGGATGCCGGCATGGACACCGGCCCAATTTTCCAGCAGAAATCACTCCCAATCAGCTCATCCGACACCGCCGAAACACTTCTTCCGAAACTCGCCGAAGCCGGCGCATCAATCCTGCTTTCGACTCTCGAACAATGGCTCGACAAAAAAATAGACCCGAAACCACAACCATCGGAAGGTGTCACGCTTTGCCAGCTCATCGAGCGTGAGGATGGAAAAATATTCTGGAGCGACGAAGCGGAATCGATATACAATCGCTATCGTGCACTCTCTCCATGGCCCGGCATTTTCTCGTTTTGGCGAAAAGACGGATCGCTCCTCCGAATAAAGTTTCATCGAATCTCTTTGCAAAAACAAAGCCCGGAAACACCTCACGAACTCGGACAGGTGTTTGAAATCGGCGAAACCATCGGCATCGAAACCGCTCGCGGCACTATCCTCCTCGACGAAGTCCAGCTCGAAGGAAAATCTTCCGTTCCCATCAAGGATTTTGTCCGCGGATATCCCGATTTCATCGGCGCGATACTCGAATAATACCGCTATGTCTCAAGGAAAAGGATCGAGGGACACCCTGGTAATTTTTCTGGGACTTGCCTTGGTCGCCATCATTGGATCATGGTCGTTCATTCGCTTCGCAAGAGATCAGTCCTCGAGTCAGAACCAGCCTGACAGCTCCGCCCGACAGAAAACGGCAACCGACCTCCGCACCATCTCACTGCAGACACTCCAAGACATTGTTCTGGAAAAGCAATCCGACAAAGACGTACGCATTGTCGATATGCGCCCGACATCACTCTGGGCGGACGAGCATATCATCGGCTCCGAGAACCTGATGTTGGAAGATGCGGAACAAAATTTCCACCCGACCGACGCCGAGAAATCACAGAATTGGATCATCGTCGCCCCAAGCACCTCCGCCGCCGGACAGCTTGTCGCACTCTTCCGCGCGCGCGGCATCCCCGACGATCGCATCTCGGTATTCGACGGCACCTACGAATCATGGAAAGAGAAAACCGGTCTTGTCGTGCACCGTGCCGATCCAACATCCGCGCTCGATGTCACCAAAATCACCCTCGTTTCGCCGGAAGAAGCCAAGGAACGGATCGGGCGCGGCGGACAATGGTTCATCCTCGACACGCGGTCTCCCGATCTTTTCGCCGGCGGACATATTGCCGGCGCCACCAATATTCCGTTCGCCGAAATCGAAACACGCCGCCGCATCATTCCCTCGACCGCCAGTATCCTTGTTTACGGCGCCAATGATCGCGAAAGTTTTGCCGGCGGCGTTCTCCTCTTCGATCTCGGCTTCTTCAACACCATCACCCTCTCCTCCGGTTTCGACGAATGGAAAACAAAGAATCTCCCGGTAGGGAAATGAGCTAAACAGAAACGACCCACTCGTAAGAGAGGGGTCGTTTCTATATTCAACAATAAAGCAGGGGATGCGGATATCAGAAACCTACTCCGTCACCACGGCGAGGATGTCTTCGTGTTTGACAATAGCGTATTCGGCGCCGGCTATCTTAATGTCCGTTCCGCCATAGCGGGTATAAATAACATGCTGACCCGGCTTCACCTTGATCTTGTCGCTCTCGCCAATGGCCACTACCTTTCCCTCCTTCGAGGATTTGTCAGAAGAGGCATTCTCCGGCAGATACAGTCCCGAATCGGTTTTGACTTCCGGCTTCTCAAATGCAACAAGAACATTCTCGCCAAGCGGCATCACGTTCACTTTTTTCATACGCGTATTCGGATTAACAGATTATTACCTCTCCTATTTTAAGAAGACGATTGGCACTTGTCAAGGAAGAGTGCTAAAAGACATCTCCTACAAATCCACTGTCACATCCTGCTCATTCTCACCACGAAGAATGCGGAGCGTGGCAACATCCCCCTGACTCAAATTTCCGATCGCGACCGAGAGCGGATTGTCGAGATTGATCTCCTGTCCATTGACCGCGATAACGATATCACCGACACGCAACCCCGCCTTCTCAGCTGGCGAGCCAGAGAGAATGGCAAGTCCCTGTCGCCCGGAAGGTGTCGTGATAAGTGCGCCGCGATCCCGGCTCAGGGAATTTGCAATCGCATACGCTTTCGTAATAGAGACGTACGACACACCGAGGTCGGGTCGTTTGGAAAGCGTCCCGCGAACCTGTCGCTCCAGTGATAATTTTACAGCGCTTGCCGGAAGCAAAAATGTTTCGAAGTCGCCGTTGTTCGGTGCATTACCGACAATGCCCACAAGGTCGCCCTGATAGTCAATCGCCGGACCGCCGAGATACGGAGCAAGCGTTGCCGCATCGACAGTATACACGCCCTCCCATCGCTCCGATGAAGCCACGGCGCCGCCCGCAATATTGAACGTCTTATCCGTATTTCCTAAGAGTCCGGTCGAGTAACGGTTCCGATATTCCTCCGACGTATTGGCAATCAAAATGAGCTTCTTCCCCGCGCGAATACTGTCCGATTCGGCAAATGATATGGACGGCAGATTGGACGCCGCAATCGACAAATACGAAATCCCCGTCAGAGAGTCCGTCGCCACCAAGGTCGCCGGATAGCTTGTACCATTGTAGAGAAACACCGTATACGAGGCATTCTCGAGAAGCGCCGTATGGAACGTTGCAATGAGACCATCATTGGTCACTAAGACGCCACTCCCTTGAAGCGTGCCGATATTTTTCGACGTCTCCTCTCCCACCTTGGCAATTTCCGTGTCGCCCCCTCTTCGCACCGAAAGGATATTCACTACTGAAGGAGAGGCTGACAGCGCGATCGTTTCCACGGAGTCGTCCTCTCGGATCATAACCTGCTCCGTCTTGTTGATGATAACCGTATTCTCCGCCGCTTTCCGAAATATTCCCCATCGCGACAAGAAGCTATCCGCCGCTATTTTCGGAAGAAGCACTCGGTCGGCAATGATGCCGGCGAAGCCCCCCACAACAGCGATACCCGCGATCGCCAATCCATACCACGCACATTTTCTGGCAAAAACACGCATAACATTTCCATAGTCAAAAATATTCGCCAAATCCGTTCCAATTATACCACCTGCAGCCACTGGGCACTCGAGAGCACTACCGCCGCAAGAAGAAGCACAAAAATCACTTGAATCGCCAGTCGCTTCTTTGAAATTCCGCCCGTCGTTTCTGCCTGGACACCCTCCCAGAGAGGAGAAGTAAAGATAAGCATAAGCACGCCGGTTGTCAAGTAGCCAAACGGCCAAAATGTCCCGATCCACGCCATTTGCGCAGCAAAGAGACCAAGAATAAGCGCGCAAAGCATTGCCTTCCCTCGATTCTCACGGAACGAGCGCAAAAAGATAGAGAGCCCCACTAAAAATGCCGAAAGTCCACATGAAAGCATGAGCATATACTCCGTAAACCGTTGAAAGTTCAAGAAGAGTCCCGAAAAAACACTGAAGAGGAAAAAAAGCGTCGTCATCGCGACAAGAGAAAGCATGCTCTGCGCCGTGAGATCGCCATCATACTGCCGCAGCCGATAAATACCGAGCGCCGCCATATAGAAAACAAGCGAACTTAGAAAGATAAAAATATGTTTTTCACGTGCGGAACTCACAAAGAACAAGAGAAACACCGTCGAAAACGAGAAGAGCGTCGGCACAATCGCCGAGCTCGCCGTTCCTCCGAGCCGCCACGAAAAACGAAACACTCCCCCAAGAAAGAGGAGTGAGAGTATCAAAAACCATTCTGGAAACATCACTACCAATTCCAATGATCCGAAAAAGAAAATCGCAAACAGCAACAAAGACGCATGAAACAACATAAATCCCCCGAAAAAATTCTCCGCCTGACTTCTCCATCCTACTCTTTCCTTGCATCCAAATGCAAGCATATCACGAAAAAAAAGACTTCCCCGCGAATAAAAAACTGCCCCGAAACCACAAGGGGCAGTTCATGCGGACATTGCCGCAAATCAATCAATTTTCATACTTTCCCGCCAGAACCGTTCGATAGGCATTCCCGCCATAATTTCGAACATGCGCAGATACTTAGAAGTCATCTCCTCAACAAGATCCCTAGGAGGAACCCAGCAAGGATTTGTTTTTGGAAAACCAGCTGCCTTCCCTGCATCTCTAATTATTTGTTTATCCAGACTTGGCGGCGCCTCCCCTCTGTCGAGAGCAGCTTGCCGCTGATCAGCCAACCAAAAACGACTCGAATCAGGCGTCAGAGCTTCATCGCAAAGCACGATACGACCATCTTCATCATAAGCAAATTCGAATTTCGTATCGGCAAGAATGATACCCAAAGGCCGAAGCATATCTCGAGCGAATTCATACAACCGAAGGGACAGGTCGCGTATAGTTTCCGCCGCTTCCAACCCGATTCTCTCAACCATATCCTCGAAGTCGATATTCTCATCATGCTCGCCATAGGGCGCCTTCGTAGATGGAGTGAAAATTGGCTGCGGCAACTCGCTGCCATCGGAAAGTCCGCGAGGCAATTCGATACCACAGACTTTCCCAGTCTGTTGGTAACCAGTAAGACTGGATCCTGTCAAGAACCCCCGAACAATTGCCTCGATCTGAAACACTCTGACACGCTTCACAACAATCATGTGCCGCATGAGAAAACGCATTTGCTCAGAACTCAGCACGTATCGGAGACGCTCAGGAAAGTAATCAGTAATAGTGCGGCCAAAGGCTTTGAGATGGTTAGGAATATCTGTCTGAAGCAACCAATGCACCGTTGCTGCTGTCAAGACGGCTCCCTTCATTGGAATAGCCGCATTGAGCACTCGGTCAAAGATACTCACCCGATCCGTCGCTAAAATATAGAGATACTCGAGGCATTCGGGATTGACAAATATTTCCCGTGTCTTCCCGGTATTCCAGTGAATCAGTCCGCCTGATTCCAATAAGGCTATATTAGAATCGGCAGAAGCTTCCCCTGTATACCTCTGTCGACCCTCGTGATAGGCATTCTGAAGAGTCAGCGTTCTCGACGGTTTTTGCTCCCGCAACTGAACCGTCGGGAATTCTCCCCGAACGCCGCAAATGGCATACCAGAATGCCTGCGCAGGGTCATGGAAGAACTCTTCCATAAAAACAAACTGCGAATCCGGCACCTCTGTTGCCGCAAGATACGCCGCCTGAGTGGCATTCTCCGTCTCGCCCTTCAATGGAACTGCGATAAACAAAGTGTGCTTATTTCCCAACCCATTCCTTGAGATGGAGTCCACATAACCGAATATCGCCGCCAATTTCCCGGCACACACAATCACGGCATCTACAGAGCAATCGTTAAATTTTCGAAGCAATTCCCGCAACTCGTCGGGATTCCGGTGAGCACTGCATACTTCGACTGCAAGAACACAAATTAAGTCCTGCGCCTCCGCCTCGCGAAGCACTGCTAGCCCGGATGCAATTTTCCTGAAATCAGAGTCCGAACCGCAAAGAACCACTATATTTCTCATGACTGCCTCCTTCGAGAAATCTCTCGAATCTTCTTGCGTGATTTACCCAGTTGTCAAAGATAGAGAAGCCGACACCTACCGAAATAGCCGCAGCTTCTCCCATATCAAAGAAAGCAGAAATTCCTATTACTGTCAATTTGAGTCAATTCGGAATCCCGCCAAGAAGCAAAGTATCTCTCACCTATCGGCCAGCATACCGCCCATACGCCTCCCCTATGAACTTCCTCACCCGCACAATCAGGGCGACATGCGGATATCGGGCGAGCGCTTTGAGTGCGATGTAGATACTAATCACAAAGATGGCATCCCAAATACCGGAAGCGTGGCGAATAGCAAACGCATGAATCATGCCAAATACGAACACCGCATATACAATTCTGTGAAGCGTCACCCATTTCCTCTTGAGAAGGCGGAGAGAAAGCGCATTGGATGTCGCCAAAAGCGGGAGTGTCAGAATATAGGACACTACTCCGAGGAGTAAGATCGGCTCTATGCGAAGCGGCGAGGCAAGATACGTCGACCAAGAAAGCGGGAACCACAATGGATCCATCAGATATCCGACACCGTGCACCGTCGCCAGGTAGGCAAAAAGAATGCCAAGCTCCCGACGCATCCCCAGCAAGAGCTGAAAAAACGAGATCGGAAAAATTCTTGCGAGCGGACTCACGAAAAGAATAAGGACGAGGAGATTTCTCGACCACTCGCCGAAGCTGTTGCGCAATTCGGGGAAGAACAAACCGAAAAGGCTCGCGTGAGCAATCAACAAGAGAGCGATTTTTATCTGTCGATAATACTGCCGCAAAAGTCTCGTCACGCCCTCATGTGCCCAGAAAAACGGGCGAAGCAACAGATTCATAACATCCGGAACAAGAATTTTAACAACTGCACGGAAGTAGTACGCATGTTCTCGGGAAATCTTTCGCGAAAGCCGCTACTTCTTTCGCACTTTCTCAGTCACCCAAAACTCGCCGAAGTAGTTCCCAAAAAGCAAGCGCGTCTGCGAATCAATCGCCGGAAATGCCGAGAGGAAAGCGACAAACGGAGACAAAACCCACTGAAACAGCATGAAAAAATGCTTCGACCAGTGATACTTCGCCGGCCGCGGAGGAAGCGAGAAGATAGAAAGCGGCACCGACACGACCATGCCGAGCATCGCAAGCGTCATAAGACGCTGGGTAATAAGCGGCAAATTGTGTGCCAAAACACTCTCACGAAACGCAACGCCGCCCAAGACCAAGGGCAACCACCCGAGAAGCGCCAAAATAAACGAGGTCGTCGCCCACGAATAGTGCCCCTCGAGCATTTCAAACGAAATGCGGAGCTTCTTAAAGAAGGCGATGCGCCGATCGGGCCAGAGAGCGCGCATCGTCACAGGGAAATTCTCGATACCATAGGCCCATCGACGATTCTGCTTGTACAAATTCACCACGGTTTTCCAATAGGTATCCGAAAGCACCGCATCGAGCGAAACCGGCAAATGAATCGGACACACTTCGTAGTCTCCATGAAAATACGCGAGGCATTTCCAGTAGATATTGGAGTCCTCGCTGATCATATTAACCAGCCAAAAGTCCACCTTTACCAGAGTATCAAACGGCTCGCTGTGCGATGAAAACGTCACCATCTGCCGCCTGGTACTCTGAAACAAGTGCCAAAACGACGACCCGGTCACCGCAAGCCGCACAAATGCATTCGTATCCCACAGCGTATTATGATAAACCGGCATCGGTTGGTATGCGCGCCGGAGCCGCTTCGGATTCGTCACATATGCATAGGTGAGCGCGGCAAAGTACTCCGGATGCGCGATACTGTCGCAGTCAAAATTCGAGAAAACAACGCGCGTGTAATCAATGTGCCGTTCATCAAGATATTTCTGCAATTCCTTCGCCGCAAATTTCGCATTCGATGCCTTGCATTTCATCTCTCCGTCCGCCACCACATGCGTCGTTACCAGAAAGTCTCGAAACACCCCGTCAAATTTCTTCTTCAAAAATTCAACTTTCGCCAATCGATGCACCTCATCTTCACGTTCCTCGGTCGCCAAGAGCACGATCATCTGTTCTTTGGGAAAATTCGCCTCGGCAAGCGCGCGAATCGATGGCTCGATAATATCCGCACTCTCCCCTGCCGTCGGCAAGAGGACAACATGAATCACGCTCCTCCAGTCCATGATGTCATGTTCGGACACTGCCAATCGCTTCGCCTCGGCAAGCGTCTCTTTCGTCCGGGCAATCTCTGCGTTCACTGCGCGCCGACGACGAAGCGAGACAATCGAAAGACGCGAACGCGCATCTCGAAGACTTAAAAGACGCGACTCCAACTCACAGACAAATCCCGCCGGATCAAGACTCTTCTGACACCGCTCCCACCAGTCTATTCTCTTGGATCGCACCAAACGGAAATGCGCCCGCGTTGAATAGAACGAAATAAACACGATACGATAGAGCCAGTAGAGATCGAAGAGAATAATAAAAACCGCTGCCCACAGCGGCAAAAGAAATGAAACGACAAACATCCCGATAAGCGTCCCCCACGACAAAATCCCCGGCACCATCTCAAGCGCCCGTTGCACCCGCCGATTCTTCGGATCCGTTGTCTTCGGATCGGGAAACTCAAAGATATCCTCCGTTTGCCTGCTCGTATTCATGCGAGAATAATACCTTGTTTTAGGGAAAAAGACAAGAAAAAAGCCGCGTTCAAAATCAACTGAATCGCGGCATCAGACATTGAGAGCGTTGTTTTGTTACGGAAACAACACTCAGGAAGTTATGATGATTGTTCCAAAAACCCACTCAACAAAGAACTGAGCGGCTGTTTCCGGAACACCTTCTTCCCGCATCTTACTTATGATTAGATCTCGAAGTATGCCACATATCACATCAGAACACTGGCATCTCAATACACAGTTACTCCAAGACATACATAATCGAATCAGAGGGAGTATTTCAGAATGAAAGGTAACGAATTGAATCGGCGTTATCACTAAGACATTCCGAACGCCAGTATTCGCAACTTTGCTAATGTCCTGCTGGAGAATATACCCCTCCCATTTCTGATCATTTAACGCGAAAGATGGGATGTTTACAACGTATTCTTCAGACATCTCATTTCTCCTTACAAGTTGTTCGAGAACTACACCTTCTCCCTACCGTAAATTCCGGCAGACATCACATTTATGTATACTTTTTTCAAAAGTTTTGTCAATACACGCCTGAAAGTTCCAAAACAAACTAGCCCTAAATGTGAAAACATATCACTTGCAGTGAGAAAAATTCATTCGTTCTCAAAATATCCGGCCAGGGCTCAATAAGAAATACTTGAATACAAATTTCCTCTCTGCAAGAAATTCTGAGAACATACGTACCAACTAAAGTACGACAATCGCCTTCTTCAACCGGTGAGTGGTATGTCGGATAATTTTTTAGAATAGTCGGTATGAAAAAGAAAAAGAATTTGATTGGATATTCAGTTGCCGTGGCAGTTGCCGCAATATCATTTGCAACACTCTCTTCGGGAAGCGCGCTCGCCGAATTCGGTTCGAGAAACATGGGACAATATGGACAAAATCGGCAAATGCGCGACGGCGATCAACAGGGCGGACCATTCAGATCAAACGAATCCGTTTCCGCCTGCGAGGATAAATCCGAAGGAGACAGCTGTTCGTTCTCCATGACGCCGCCGAATGGCAGTGATGCCGTCACTGTAGAAGGCACCTGTTCCAAAGCTCCCACAAGACAAGGTCAAGACGACGACACCGAAAGCGATACGCTTTCGTGCATGCCGGCACGAAATGAACTCATGAAAAACGCTCCCGATGGTGCGAAAGTCACCTCGCAAAACCGACTCGAGAGAGCGGAAGCTATGAGGGAACGCGCAGCATCAAGAATCACCGCAACACAAACTCGACTCAGCAACATCGTAAGCTTCTTGCAATCAAAAGATGTCGATACCAGCGCAATTGAAAGCGAAATCGACACACTCAAAGAAAAAACTGATACTGTGCTCGACAAATACGATGCACTGATTACGCTCCTCAGAGAAGACAGCCCCTCGAGCGACGACGTCAAGACTGCTTTCGAGGCCGTCCGTTCCGCCGAGAAAGCAGTGCGGGACTACTTCACTGGCACCCTACGAACCGCAATCCGATCCGCACTCGATTCGTTGTAAACCGATTCAAAGCGAAACACTCACCAACAATACATCTCTCTATGGATCCCAAAAGAAAAATTATCACGCTCATAGCGTCCGCAGTCGCCATCATAGTCGTCGGAGGGCTCATCCTCTTCTCGGTCTCCGGCAATAAGAAGCAAGTATCGAACAACAGCTCACCCTCAACAGAGACAGCGACAGACGCGCTTTCCGGAAAGACAGGTGCCGCATCGTCCGCAAACAATGCTGCACCACCGACAAAGAAAGCGGAAGAAATTCCCGCCGTCACCACCAAAGACGATGCCGAAAAGTCACTCGACCAAATCGACTCCGACATGGCATCCTCCGAAACAGATACAAGCGGTTTTTAGGAAAAACAAATGTAAAAAACCCGCATCTCTTCATGAGTGCGGGTTTTGCGGTTATTACAATCCCTCCTTATTCTGCTCTAAAGCCAGGCTGCCATTTTTTAACTTCTTCGCCCTTACCGGCAGCAGGAGGCGTATTCAGGTGATTAGCACAGAGCACTTCAAAAAAATCTCCTTCCGACCCACCGCGGATCCAATAATCTTCGTCGATAGCATCAACACCTAAACGAGCGCAAGGAATGAAGTGCACATTGAAACTGCGAATATTTTCGCCACAAGGTTTTCTCAATTCGATCACAACTTCATCACGACCCGAGGAATTCTCAGTGATAATTAAGCGAGCTGAACTGAATTCGGTAGGACGAACAACGACAGTCCTTTTACCCTCAGGAGAGATGTCATCTTCATCCATGAACACATTCGTCGCCATTTCAACCATGGCTTGGAACCTCCGAAGCCAATCTTGAGCTTTCCTTGCTTGGTCATTCGCTCTTTCCGCCCATAAGTGGCGTTGTTCAATAACAGTCTTCCATTCCTCCTTTATTTCGTCTAACTCGGAACTTAACAGTTTAGTCCGTTCCCGAAGGGGCTTGACATTGAAAAGCATGACTAGAGAACCACCAATAAAAAATCCCGATACGACGCCAAACAAAGTGCCAATTACAAAATACGTAGAATCAACAATGCTCATCTCAATTCCCCTCTTTAGGTTTCTTTGGATTTAAGGTACTGCTCCGCTATACTGGAACCATTCCGGCAAGCGTCATATCTATATACACCTTTTTCATAGTTTTGTCAATATGATTCGGCAATTTCCCGAGGGATTCCTCTGGGGCGCAGCGACCGCATCGCATCAGGTAGAAGGTGGCAATACGAATGATTGGTCAGAGTGGGAAGCACAAAATGCCAGCCGCCTCGCCAAGAAATCCACTTCTGAATTCGGACATCTCCCCGGCTGGACCGAGAAGTTCGGCACGGAAGCCGCGCGCCCCGAGAACTATATTTCCGGAGTCGCTGTCGATCACTATCATCGCTATGAAGAAGACTTCGATATTGCCAAAGAACTCGGCCACACCGCCTCCCGGTTCTCCATCGAGTGGTCGCGCGTCGAGCCACAGGAGGGGGTGTGGAATGAGGAAGAAATAGTCCATTATCAAACAGTTGTCCGCGCGCTTCGAGCAAGGAACATCGAGCCATTCGTCACTCTCTGGCACTGGACACTGCCCCTCTGGCTCAGAGAGCAGGGCGGGATGCTCGCGCCAAAGTTTCCGGAATACTTCGCCCGCTATGCCAAAAAGGTTGCAATCGCACTTGGAAACGATGTAACTTTTTGGATTACCCTCAACGAACCGGACGTCGTCACCGGACACGCCTATATAAAAGCTCAGTGGCCACCGCAAGAAAGAGGGCTTCTAAAGTATATCCGCGCCAACTTCGCACTCATCAAAGCGCATCGAAGCACGTACTCCGCCATCAAACAACACAATCCAAACGCGCACATCGGCATCGCCAAGCACCAGCTGTCATTCGAACTCAAGAGAAACACGTTCGTTAACCGAACACTCAAGCTATTCGCTCACTATTTTTGGAACAAGTGGTTTCTCAATCGCGTCAAAGACACGCAAGATTTCGTCGGATTAAATCACTACGGGCGATGCGTGATCGATAATGGGCTCTACAAAAACCCCAATGAGCGCCGAACCGATATCGGCTGGGAATTTTATCCCGAGTCTATTTACCAAGCACTCACGGAGTTGAAACCATACGGCAAGCCCATTTATATCACCGAAAACGGCCTCGCCGACCGAAGCGACACACTCCGGCAAGAGTTTCTGACGCGCGCACTCGCATCCGTCCACCGCGCAATAGAAGACGGCGCCGAAATCAAAGGTTATCTCCACTGGTCGCTTCTTGACAACTTCGAATGGGACAAGGGCTTCTGGCCATGCTTCGGACTCATCGCTGTCGACCGCACAACACAAAACCGAACCGTTCGCGAAAGCGCGAGATACTACGCCAAGATCTGCCACGCAAACGAGCTCGAAACTACTGAGTAACCCTTGCATCGCCGCCTTTTTGTGCTACAATCCCAGAAAGCCGATCGGCTTTTGTTTTTGTCTTCCGGTCCCATCGTCTATCGGTTAGGACATCAGGTTTTTCAGTCAAAGACTGACCAGCCTCTGGCTGGCATCCTAGGAAGAGGGGTCGCGGAGGATTTCTATGTACTACACATATATACTCAAAAGCGCCAAGAAACCCTATCGATATATTGGTTCCACTGAAAATCTAAGGAAGCGACTTCTTGAACACAATCAAGGAAAAACCAAATCCATTCAACACCTCATTCCTTTTGCACTCGAATATTATGAAGCCTACACAACAAAGAAACTCGCCAGAAAAAGAGAGCTAGAACTCAAGAAGAACAGCTTTAAGAAACGAGAACTTTTTGAGAGAATCAGCGAATAATCTGGTCCCATCGTCTATCGGTTAGGACATCAGGTTTTCATCCTGAAAAGAGGGGTTCGACTCCCCTTGGGACTACTTTCTATGATCCTCGCGATCGAAACTTCGTGTGATGAAACCGCAGCGGCAGTTGTCGAGAAGTCTGGCGACGCCGTGCGCGTACTCTCAAGTGTCGTCTCATCGCAGATTGCGCTCCATGCACCATTCGGCGGCGTCGTTCCCAATCTTGCAGCACGCGAACATACGAAGAACATTGTCCCTGTCATTGAGTCAGCTCTCCGAGAAGCATCCGCTTCTATGAAAGATATAGCGGCTATCGCCGTCACCGCAGGACCCGGACTCGCGCCCGCTCTTCAGATCGGCGTCACGGCAGCAAAGTCCCTTGCCTATCTCTGGCGGAAACCTCTTCTTCCCATCCACCACATCGAGGGGCACATCTACGCAAATTTCATCAAAGAAGAACAGCCGGCAACCGGAAACCCACACAATAGAAAGAGCTACCAAGAGTCAGAAGTCGGGAATGGGGAGTCAAAAAATTCCTTCCCTCTTCTTGCTCTGGTTGTATCCGGAGGACACACCGAACTCGTATTCATGCGCGATCATTTCACCTATGACATTCTCGGTGAGACGGAAGATGATGCTGTCGGCGAAGCCTTCGACAAAGTCGCGAAGATGCTCGATCTTCCCTACCCGGGCGGTCCCGAAATCGCCAAGAGAGCGGATGCATTCCGAAGAAGCGCCGCATTCTCATCGCACAATTCGGCAAATTTTTCTTTCCCGCGCCCAATGAAGGAAAGTGGTGACTACCGATTCTCTTTTTCCGGACTCAAAACTGCGGTGCTCTACTTTCTGAAGAAACACGAGACACAAAAACAGATGGAGAACTTCATCAATGCTGTCTGCTTCGAATTCCAAGAGTCCGCGCTCGATGTCCTCATCGAGAAAACTCGCCGCGCCCTCGCGGAATACCATCCTGAAACTGCCATCATAGCAGGTGGCGTCTCAGCAAACATCGAGCTTCGCCACCGCATGGGCGAGATGATTGGGCACGATTTTCCAGATACGTGCTTCCTCATGCCACCTTTCAAATATTCCCTCGACAACGCCGCGATGATCGGCGCGGCAGCAGTCTTCCGATGGGACTGCCTATCAGACACAGAAAAGAGCCGGACGACTACACTATGGAGAACACTCCGAGCTGATCCCAACATGAAACTCTGCAGTATCGGCGTAAGATTATAGGCAGCACATCTGCTATTACACCCTTTTAACGCCACATATATCTGCTATCACCCTCCTTCCTGAAGACATTGCTAAAGGAAAAAGAAAGCAGCAACAACTATGCATTGCTGCTGCTTCTTTATTCCATCCAAAACGAAAGCTCGAGTTAAGGCACTATCGGCTCTTCCCACCGGCATTTGACGTGGAAGCACTCGCCGTTGAAGAAAATCCGGACTCATTCCCGGCAGCATCCATCGCCTTGACCCGATAACTATACGACGTCTTCGGCGAAAGGCCAGCATCAGAGAAAGCTGCAGTCGAACTCGTCGAAATCTCTGTCGTAGGAACACATTTCCGTCCGGAACATCGGTATATCTTATATCCCATCACTCCAACATCGTCCGTTGAAGCCGTCCACGAAAGGGAAATTTCTGTTGCGGAAATCGTCGAACCAGAAAGATTCGTTGGAACCGATGGCGGCGTCGTATCATTTTCAGAAACAACGTCAAGTGTCTTTACGGACACTTCGCTCGATTGAGCACTTTCCAATCCCAACGTCCCCGCTGCTGACACCGTATATGCATAAGAAGTATTTGCACTCAACGATTTATCGGCATATGACGTCCCGGAAGAAACCTCTGCGACATTTTTCCCATCTCGATACACCACATACTTCACAATTTCCATATCCGTATTTGCCGCCCACGAGAGGTCGATCTCGGATGTAGATACCGGAACAGCCGAAAGTCCTGTCGGCGCCACAGGCGTGTAGATCGACGTAGGTGGTGGTGGCGGAGGTGGCGGAAGCGGCAATCCGGAAGCTGCCGATCTATTTTGCGCATTCCGACTCATCACCAGAACAACCCCAACAACACTGCCCGCGACAAACGCAAATACCGTCATAAACTGCATAAACCGCTTCCCAGAGGAGAACGGCCACAATGCCCATTTCGATAAAGCACTAAAAGAGGTGGTCGCCGCACGATCAATAGACCTCTCCGACGATTCCGCATTTGATTCGAAGCCGCTCTTCGAAGAATCCATAAATTAAGAAATAGATAAGAATTGCATACGTTTACACCGAGAAGTATAGCACAAAGAGAGCGCTTCAAGAGAAGAATCCATGCGCAAGCACTGTGCCAGAGTGCCTGCAGCACCTCAACCACGAAGGCATTGCAAATCAGATACTACCTTGAAATATGCCCCCTTCAATGATACTATTTTCCCATATGAAACAGGAAATACCCAAGACCTACGAGCCGAGAGACTACGAAGATACCGTCTATCAGACCTGGGAAAAGAGCGGTTTTTTCAATCCGGATACCTGCATCGAAAAAGAGGTGACACCTCCCGATGCGACGCCATTCTCTATTGTCCTTCCGCCGCCCAATGTAACCGGCACGCTTCATCTGGGGCACGCCGCTATGCTCGCGATTGAGGATATTATGGTGCGCTACCATCGAATGCGGGGCGATCGGACGCTGTGGCTCCCCGGTACCGATCATGCCGCCATCGCAACCCAAGAGAAAGTCGAGCGCATACTCTGGAACGAGGAGCAGAAAACCCGCCATGATCTCGGGCGCGAAGTTTTCCTCGACCGTGTCAGGAAATTCGCGCAAGATTCTCACGACACGATCGTCAATCAATGCAAAAAAATGGGCGCTTCGCTCGATTGGAGTCGAGAAGCCTACACACTTGATGAGGCACGGAATCGCGCCGTAAACGAAGCTTTCCGCAGGATGTTTGAAGACGGCATCATCTATCGCGGTCCGCGCATCGTCAACTGGGATCCGAAATTTCAAACCACCGTGTCCGATGACGAAGTAGACCGGCGCGAAGAGAAAGCGCCGTTCTATTACTTACAGTACGGTCCCTTTGTAATCGGCACCGCTCGTCCCGAAACAAAATTCGGCGACAAATACGTTGTCGTGCATCCGGATGACGAACGCTATGCCGCCTACCAACATGGACAAAAAATAGAAAATATCGAATGGATAAACGGCACTATCACCGCCACCCTCATCAAAGACGAAGCAATCGACATGAATTTCGGTACCGGCGCCATGACAATAACGCCATGGCACGACGCGACCGACTTCGATATCGCCGAGCGACACAACCTCGAGAAGGAACAAGTTATCGGCTATGACGGCAAACTCCTCGATATTGCCGGCGAATTTGCCGGTATGGATATTTCCGAAGCACGGACGAAGATCGTTGAGAAACTCCGAGCAAAGGGACTCGTCACGAAAACAGACGAAAACTACATTCACAATGTCGCTATAAACAGTCGCGGCGGAGGTATTATCGAGCCGCAAATCAAAGAACAGTGGTTCATCGACGTCAATAAGGAATTCAACCGTAACGGAAAAAGCACAACGCTCAAATCCCTCATGCAAAATGCCGTCCGCTCCGGCGACGTAAATATCATTCCCGAACGCTTCAAGAAGACCTACTTCCACTGGATCGATCACCTGCGCGACTGGTGCATCTCCCGCCAAATCTGGTACGGCCACCGGATTCCGGTGTGGTATCACGATACTTGCCAAGCATGTGATGACTACGGAAAAAACTTTTTCTACAGACCAGCTTTTATCGGAGAAGAAATCTCCCGAGGAAAAAACGATCTTTTTTGGTGTCCAAACTGCGGCAATGGTTACGAATCAAAGGATCATTTTTCACAAGACCCTGATACGCTCGACACCTGGTTTTCATCCGGACTCTGGACATTTTCGACGCTCGGGTGGGGTTCGGATGAAAAGAAGTGGGAGCAAGAAAAAATCTATCATCCGACATCTGTCCTCGAAACCGGTTGCGATATCCTTTTCTTTTGGGTGGCGCGCATGATACTCATGTCCGAGTACCTTCTTGGCGAAGCGCCTTTCAAAACAGCCTATCTTCATGGACTTGTAAAGGATGAGCAAGGTCGGAAAATGTCGAAATCAATCGGAAATGTTATCAATCCGCTTGATGTCTCGGCAAAGTATGGTACCGATGCTGTGCGACTCTCCCTCGTGATCGGCGGGACACCAGGAAACGACATTCGCCTCGGCGAAGAAAGAATCGCCAGCTTCCGAAACTTCGCCAATAAACTCTGGAATATCGGGCGTTATGTCCTGCAACAAGAAGCAGACAATAAAAAGCCGACACCAACTACAAATGCGGAAAACGGAAGATTGAAAATAGAAGGCAAATCAGATGCCGATCACTGGATTCTTTTCCAACTCGATAAAACCGTTCGAGAGGTAACCCGACTCATTGAGAAATACCAGTTTTCGCTCGCCGGAGAGACACTTCGCGATTTCACCTGGAATGAATTTGCCGACTGGTATGTGGAAATTCACAAAGTGGAAAAGAATAACGAGATACTCCGATATGTTTTCGAAACACTTTTGAAACTCTGGCATCCGTTCATGCCATTCGTTACTGAAACACTCTGGGAAAATTTTGAAAAAGATTCCCTGCTCATGATCGCTCGCTGGCCGGAAGCTCGCGACGAATCACCCGAACTCAAAAAGCAGAGCCGTGCATTCTCGCATATCATTGATATCATTACTGCCATTCGGAATTCCCGATCCGAAAACCGCATTCCTCCGAAACAATCCGTCGACGTTATCATCACCGGCAAACGCGGGATATTCCTGCAGCGAAATAGACATATCATAGAGCAGTGCGCCCGTGTCAATTCGATTGATTTCAACAAAGAAGCGCCGAAGCTACGGGCGCACACAGTACAAATGATGGTTGGCGAAACCCATATATCAATGGTTTTTGAAACGCACGTTGACCTCAAAAAGGAGAAAGAGCGTCTCGAAAAAGAATTGACGCAGATCGAAAGATATATCAAGAATACCGATACCCGTCTCAAGAACGAATCTTTTCTCGAAAAAGCGCCGGCGGAACTCATTGAAAATACTCGGGCACAACTCCGAGAACAGGAACAGAGGCGAGTTGATATACAATCCGCCCTTAAAGACCTTCTATGATTTACGCCTTGGTCCGCGGATGGCTCGCCGGTATGGCTGTTCTCCTCATCGAAATTCTACTGAGCACGTTTTTTCTCGCCCCGAATTTCACTTCCCCTCTCTCAAACACATTCGCACCGGAACCACTCTCGCTTGCTCTCATTGCATTCCTCGAAGAGAGCCTGAAGTGTCTTTCGCTTCGCGGCATTGCACGTGAGACGATGCCGTTTTTCCGAAATGCGATATTCAAAGGCTTGCTGGTCGGCTTCGGTTTCGCCCTCTTTGAAACATGTATCAAGATACTCTTCTCCGCAGACAACGCCACCAGTAGCTCGCTCGTATTTGGCACTATCAGCAGTACGTTGCTCCACATCGTAACCGGAGGCATACTCGGTGCCGCCTGGTTCTCCCATGTCAGGAACCGCCCAGTCAGCATCTTCCTCATTCTCTTTCTTTTTGCATGTATCATCCACGCCATGTATAACATACTCCTCGCGCCCATACTCTTTGGACAGTTCTCCTAGTCCTTCAGCACGCTCATTCCCTTCTTGCGAATTTTCCCGATTTCGATATACTATACGTATTGTGTCCCATTGATAATTCCGATCGAAAA
The DNA here is from genome assembly GCA_016699875.1 of Candidatus Moraniibacteriota bacterium. NCBI lineage: Bacteria > Candidatus Moraniibacteriota > Candidatus Moraniibacteriota bacterium. The sequence goes on from CP064989.1 coordinate 295,937, forward strand.
TAAATCTATGACAAAAACAAAACAGTCTTTCTTCGAACGACTCACCGGGGCACGCTCCGTCGGCGAGCCAACGTCTCAAGTTCCTGTTTTTGAAGAGTCAACAGAGGAGTTCGTCGAAACCTACGGCGCACCCGAGACTCCACATATGGCACACGCGGCTATCCCGGAAGAATCCCGCTGGGAAAATCCCGCAATGGGAGGTCAGAACGATACTATCGCGCAAGACGATGCCGAGGGACAGCTCACCATCGATGTCTACCAGACGGATGATGCCATCGTAATCAAGTCAACCATTGCCGGTGTCAAACCCGAAGATCTTGATGTTGCTATCAATAACGACATGGTAACCATCAAGGGCGAACGAAAAAACGAAGAAAGCGTGCCCGATGGAAACTACTACTACCAAGAATGCTATTGGGGTCCTTTTTCCCGATCCATTCTTCTCCCGGTAGACATTGTGTCCGACAAAGCAGAGGCATCACTCAAGAACGGCATACTTTCAATTCGCCTCCCGAAAGCCGACACGACAAGAATCAAGCGAATTCAAGTACGAGGGTTCTAGTGCTTTCTCCGATATTGAACCCCGAAGGCCCGGCTTGTTTTTTGGCAAGCCGGGTTTCTCTGCCCGACAAAGATTCGCCAGTTATGTCCATAAGAATACTGTCACTGTCATACATATTCCTACTCTGTTTCGGAGGAGTTCTTTTTTTGCAACCGAAGAATGCGAGTGCTGAGACAACCTCTCTCATTCCGATCCCTGAATCACTCTTGATCTCTTGGGGAAATAACGAGAGAGCCGTCTCCCGCGACACAATTGACTCATGGGTAAGTCCAATAAATTCGCTTCAATTTCAACCGGGAATAACGACTGAAGTTATATCTCCGACACGCTGCCCATGGGATGCGTTCTTTTGCGATTTCTTTCTCACAGAGCAACAGAGATTCTCCGTTCGCTCCAAAACAACATTTATTCTCAATGACGAATCGATCCGTCAATTCTTGGAACAACTGCAATCGGAAACTCGCGACAATCCAATCGACGCTGTTTTCACGGTTAGAGAAAACAATACCGTTTCCGCTTTTGCTCCGAGCCGAGATGGATCCGAAATTGATGTCGAGACCGGCACACAATCAATACGGAACGCGCTCGCCACATCTCACAGCGAATCGGCGTTAGTCACCATACCAATGGTCACCCTTTCACCAAAAATCACCTCGACCGATGCCGATCGTCTTGGTATCACACAATTCCTCGGCGAAGGACGGACGAGTTTTGCCGGATCACCAAAAAATCGCATTTTCAACATTAAGCGCGCCATGGAACAATTCCAGGGAGCTCTCATTGCGCCCGGAGAGGATTTCTCGTTCGTGAAACGCCTTGGCGAGGTCGATGGCGAACATGGGTATCTGCCCGAACTCGTCATCAAGCGAGGACAAACCACGCCGGAATTCGGCGGCGGCATCTGCCAAGTTTCAACAACACTCTTTCGTGCCGCACTCAATACCGGACAAAAAATCACCGAACGTCGCAACCATGCCTACCCGGTAAGCTACTACAAACCCTACGGCATGGACGCCACCATATACGTCCCCAAACCGGATTTCCGATTTATGAACAACACGCTGGGACACATCCTCCTCCAGGTTGCCATCGAGGGAAGCGAGCTCGTTTTCCGATTCTACGGCACGCCGGACGGACGAAGTGTTTCCATAGACGGCCCGCACATCCTCGAACGCTCCTCGGATGGCGCCATGAAAACCATCTTTACTCAAACCGTGCTTGCTGCCGACGGATCAACTATGATCAATGATTCCTTCCGAAGCTCCTACGACTCTCCAAACAAATACCCGCACCCCGGCACAGAGACCTACACTGAAAAACCGAGAGACTGGTCCGAAAAACAATGGGTCACCTATGTCAAAACAGGCACACTCCCGCGTTGACGAAGCGCCCACACTTTGCTAGGATTCCAATACTTCTCCTGCGAGGAGAAGGTGTTGTTTGCGGACACAGAATGCGCGCATAGCTCAGCTGGTAGAGCAGTTGGCTCTTAACCAAACGGTCGGGGGTTCGAATCCCTCTGCGCGCACATAAACACAAGTGGCATAGGCCCCGATAGCCTACTAGCGTCCCTGCCCCTGTAGCTCAATGGATAGAGCATGGGACTTCTAAGCCTGTGATGTAGGTTCGATTCCTACCGGGGGCACAAAGAAACAAAAAATACCCTCCGGAAGTCTTCGGCGGGGTGACTATCGTTCAATGGTAGGACAGTGGTTTGTGGAACCATCAACGAGGGTTCGATTCCCTCTAGTCACCCCAGCGAAGATTTCTTTCTCTCCAACAAAAAGACAGTCTTCGTAGGGCTGTTTTTTTTGTTTCTCGCTTTTGAAATCAGAATCGTGTTTTCTTCAAAAAATACTGTCGTTTCTCAGGAGGGAATTTCTCGATCGAATAGCGAAGCATCGTCCGCGGCATGCGATCCGCATATTGCTCAAGAAATCGAGTTAGCACTGTTTCGTCCCGCTTTCCTACTTCGCGAAGCATCCATCCGGTAGCTTTGTGCATCAAATCATGCTCATCATGAATGAAAATTGTCGCAAGAGAAAATGTATCGCGGAAATCCCCATTGCGTATAAATCGAAACGTTGCAAGAATCGCCATCCGCCGCTCCCAAAGATTCTCCGAATGAGCCCAGGCAAAAAGAATCTTTCGATCTTTACCGTGAGACAAAAAATCCCCGACAATATTCGGCGTCGTCACATCTACCAAATCCCAATTGTTCACCGCCGATCGATGCGTGATGTAGAAGTCAAAAACCTCTCGCCGCTCTACCTCATTACTTGCCTTTTCATACCGAAGCACGAGCATCAAGAGTCCGATCATCCGCTCTTCGTGCCACGAACTTTCCAAAAGTTTCTCGATATCCGGATACCCGAGATCCCGATATGCCTTCACGAGTGCCCGTTGATCCATCATTGTCAGCCCAAGAAATCGATCCCCCTCACCGTATTCACCCTTCCCTGTCTTGAAAAACCGCGCATTCACCCGTGCCCGATCTTTCGAACCACATTCCCGAATATCTCGCTTCAAATCCAAAAGTTTCATAAACGTGACTTCATTTACGAAGCAAATGGATTTGGTCCATCAAAATCAAGACGCGGCGTTTGGTTGTTTATTTCATCAAGCGTTACGCCGTATTTACGCTGATATAGCGTTCCGACCGCACAGAAAAGCGCTTCGGAATAATTGAGTCCGAGTTCTTCTGAAACATGCTTCACCGATTCCTCCGAGTCGCCCTCCACTTCAATAAACGGCTCGAGAAATGGCCATTCATCTATGGTGATCTCCACTCCATCGAGCTTCCATAGTTCTCGCTTTGTCACCTGATATGATTTCTCTTTACAGCCAATCATACCCAGAAGCTCACAGGCGAACGAGAAGTCGTTCACCGAAAGACATATTTCTTTCTGATCGGTAATAGTATCACCATCCACGGTCTTGAGACTCATGGTTATCTTGTTTCCCTCGTCGCGCACACGAAGCCACGCATTCTCTGATCGTTTTTCCTTTGGCAGGTGAAACGTCTTCCTTTTCTGTACATATTCCGGCCGCACCAAAAGAGCGCCCGACAATCTGAGCCGCTCACGAACATCATCCTTATCCACATCTGGAAATGTTGCTTCGTATTCAATGTTCATACAGTAAAAATTCGCCCCCCTTCACCCCACTCCTTGCATAGCATCATGTCCGAACTATTTCCGACCGGAAAAACTGTTCCTGGAAGTGTGTCGCCTTTCGAATTTCTTCGTCAGACATATCCTCGCTCGATTTCGGAACCACCACCAACTTGTCATCATCATCGTTCAGGCGGTGAATAATGGCAATACATTTCCCCTTGAAAGATTCGATAGGTTTTTCAACACCGAGAACATAGGCATCCAATTCTTCCCCGTCGGGAGCTTTCGTATCGGGAATATATCCATAGTTCACTTCATAGACAAAGCCATGCTTCGGATGTTTACTCCCGAACGGACGATCAATAACCGCCTCGACCTCTTTTCCGAGGTAGAGTTTGGCAGGTAAGAGAGGCGCTGATTTCATATCAAGATACTACCATCAGTCTTTCACACAAGTAAAGCAAGAATCGAACAAGAACACGAAAAGCCCTTCGACAGAGTGCTCGAAAGGGCTTCGTGTTCGGACTGGCGGGGACTGCGGGACGATTTTAGAACTATGGATTGGCACAATCTTTCGATTTAACTACAGCCAATACCTACCATTTGAGCGAGAATAGTATTTCCGACAGCATTGCTTATCCACGAGAAATTGAAGAGACATTCATAACAACCCGACCATCTTTCTCGCTATTCCCGCATATTCGATTCTTGTCTCGGAGAATTGTTTCAAAAGTTTCCAGAATTCTGAATCGTGGTCTCGGATAAAAGGAAGCGCCTTGACCGGAGAAAGTGACCAGGAATTTCGATTCTCAAACCAGACACGGATCAGGGCTTCGTAGGCGATGCCGGCATAGTAAAACTGAACCGCCGGATTATCTTGATACTTCTCCAGTTTCTCCAACCAGCGACGAAGTTTATTTTTTCGATCCTTACAACCTGCCTGGTAAGCCACTTGAGGACCTTGATCAAAGACATGTTGTGTCCGTTCCATAGCTGCTTCAAACTTTCCTTGAGTATCATCAAAAAGAATCTTGACCGGCCAGATGGGAGCGTAGGGATTCGTAAAGACCCACCCTTCCGGTTTCGGCCATTCGTGAAAAGTAAGATCAAGTTCATGTCCATTCCAGTCAATGATCTCGCTCGGATATTTTTTCTCTCCGAACAGAAAAAGATCCCAATCGCTTGTCTCCGTCGCTGTTGTGTCCGTGCGCGACCCGGCGAGCGCAATCACATGAGGTTGATACGTTCTCCGCAAGAAAGCAATGAGTTGATGTTCCATAGTTTCGAATTCAAGTACAAAGCGCCCATTGTTGGGAATAATAGCACGGAAAGGTTCACCCAGAACCCACATTTTTTCCACCTACTATCAAAATCAGCCGTAAGAAAAGATTTGAGAGATACCCCTACAATACGAAAAGCCCTTCGACAGAGTGCTCGAAAGGGCTTCGTGTTCGGACTGGCGGGGACGACCGGGCTCGAACCGGCGACCTTCTGCGTGACAGGCAGACGCTCTAACCAACTGAGCTACGCCCCCAATATAATATCTGCTTCGCGAGTACCAGGGGAGAGATTCGAACTCTCGACCCCGGGCTTATGAGTCCCGTGCTCTAACCAACTGAGCTACCCTGGCAAATAGTATCAGACACCGCCTCGTTCTGTCCAGACGCAGAAAAGATCGGTGAAATACCACCGTATCGACAGCCTACCAGAGAAGCAAGTTTCTTTCAAGTAAATTTCGACAATAAAAAAAGCCCTCAGAACCTTGCGGAAATGAGGACTCAAAGTGAAAAATCATGAGACACTCCCAATAACATCGCGTAGAATATCCCGAATTTGATCTTTCTTTCATCACTTAAGGAGCTCTTGTAAATAGCAGCACTTACCTCCTCAAAATAATTGCCAAATCCGCGAAACCTCCCCTGAATCGCCCGTTGCAAGATAATTACCTCTCCGATAGACAGCTCGAGTATATCGCGCAACCGATGCACAACATCAACAACGAACGCCCAGTCTGCCACACTCATTTCATACACCTCCACACAAGAAAACAGGTACTACTCCAATATCTACTCCACTCTTCGATTCTCCGCAAGAGTTGCTCACTCCTCCAGAAACCCTCCGGTTTGCTTGTTCCAAAGTTTCGCATAAAGACCACCATGAACAAGCAGTTCTTCGTGCTTACCCTCTTCTTCGATTTCCCCTCCGCGATTCAAGACTACGATGCGATCGAGCTTGCGAATCGTGCTCAGCCGATGCGCAATGACAACCGCCGTCTTTCCGAGCATAAGCTCATCGAGTGCCTCCTGTATCGCGTGTTCGCTCTCCGAATCAAGCGAACTCGTCGCCTCGTCCAAAACAAGAATCATAGCATCTTTCAAAATCGCACGCGCAATAGCAATCCGCTGACGTTCACCGCCAGAGAGTTTCACGCCGCGTTCCCCAACCAGTGTGTCATATCCTTTCGGAAGCCTTGATATGAAATCATGCGCCTCGGCTTGCTTGGCGGCCGCTACCACCTCTTCATCCGAAGCCTCCGGCCGACCATAGGCAATGTTTTCACGAATCGACCGATGAAACAACATCGGCTCCTGAGGCACATAGGCGATATGCGAGCGAAGATCGTCTTGACGAATATTACGGATATTCTGTCCGTCAACGCGAATTTCCCCATCTTGCGGATCAACAAATCGAAGAAGAAGCTTCGTCACCGTCGACTTCCCCGCGCCGGAAGGTCCGACGATTCCCACCTTCTCTCCATCTCGGATAGCGAGTGAGAAATCCGTAAACACATTCTCGCCATCGGAATATTTGAAATAAATATTTTGGAACTCAATCCGCCCTTCCTGCATCCGATCCAATTCGGGATGCTTCGGATCAAGCACATCCGGCGCCGCATCGAACACCTCTATCATTTCATCTGCATAGGCAAGGCTCCCGGTCATTTTCGAAAATATCCGACCAACAGCAAAAAGCATTTGAGCGATAGAAGTGATGTATATTTGCACCAATACAACCGTTCCGGTAGAAATCATTCCTGCAAGCCAGAGCCGAATTGCCCCATACATACCGCCGATTTCTAAAATACTCAGAAGACTCATCTGAACAATAAATGTAAGATTCTGAAAATTCCACGCTCGACGACGCAACTTTTCCTCAACGTCGGTCGATTCCTCAAACTGATGTTGCTCTCGAGTACCCGATGAGAACATCTTCACGGCGAGCATATTCGAAACAACATCCGAAAGTCTCCCGACTACCACGGAATCTTGTTCTGCTACAGCCAAATCATACGGGGCCTTCTTTTTTGAAAGCCACCAAGCCGTCAGAAGATAAAGTGCTGTCCAAACAAAGAATCCCGCCCCAAGAATCGGGGAAAGAACAAGCAGCGTCGCCAATATGCCAATCAAATTAACCAGCGTCATCCATGCCGAAAAGACCACTTGGTCAAACAAATCTTCAAACGATTTTACATATCGCTTTGCTTTGGCCACCAAACTCCCAACAAAATTCCCCGAAAAGAAATGATAGCTATGCTGCTCCAAAGCAGAGAACGTCCGATCGGACACGTGTTTCATGACACGACTCTGCACATATACGATCGCATAATCCCCTATCCGATAGAGAACTTGGTAGGTAGCAATACAAGCAATAAGCCAGTAAAAATCCTGAAGGAGACGTTCGGAAACATCGCTTCGAATATTCGCTGTGGAAACCGTATCAATGATGTTCCGGTAGACCAGCGGGAAAATTGCATGAGATATGATCGCCGCCAGTCCATACGCGACAAACAAGAGGATCGTCAAAAACCAGTACCCCTTAAACGAAGGCGCGTAGGACAAAAAAACTCGTTTCAATAAATTGTTCGATTTCCGTTCCGACATACCCCGAATATAAACACAACTTTTTCAGATGAAATATCCCCATCAAAAGACGGGGATATTCCGAAAACTCATTTTGTTGCGGGGGCAGGATTTGAACCTGCGACCTCCTGGTTATGAGCCAGGCGAGCTGCCAGACTGCTCCACCCCGCGGCAATGTCGCGACAGTATTTTCGATAGTACAAGAATCCCCCTCAAACGTCAATCGGTGGGCGTGCCAAGACTCGAACTTGGGACCTCGACATTATCAGTGTCGCGCTCTAACCACCTGAGCTACACGCCCGAAAACCAACAGCACGCCGGACATCATCCGACTCTCCGTAGCATCCTATCAAAAAGACCCGAGGAGCGCAAGATTCCTCGGAATATACGCCGAATGTCAACATTCCAATAAATGACCATTTTCTTTGAGCCACTGCCGCTCACGAGCAAACCCTGGGCATATTTCTGTAACAACATGCCAAAATTTTTTCGAATGATTCGGATGTACGAGATGCGCCAATTCATGCGCCACCACATAGTCGATAACCGAGAGAGGCGCCATAACGAGCCGAAACGTGAAATTAAGATTCCCCTTTCCGCTGCATGATCCCCAGCGCGTCCGCGCGGCATTTATACGAATAGACCCGTAGACGAGCCCGTGCTTTCGAGCATAAAAGGCAACTCGCTCAGTAAGCACCTTTTTCGCCTCTCGCCTATACCAGGAGCGGAATCGACCATTCGCTTGATTCAAAAATCGCGAAAGAAGCACAAATTCACCACCCATAAAATCCACTGACAATTTCCCGGACTCTGATATTCGAAGCGGATACTGTTCCCCAAGGTACCGGAACAGTTCCCCATCAACGTACCTTCGTGTTTTCCGGGAAGCCAGTGCCCGCATACGATCCACAGCCCGACGAACCCACTCCTCATGACAATCGACAAATGCTCCAACAAACTCCGCCGATATCCGAAACGGTACGCGCACTACAACAGTCGCATCCGGTTTTACAACCAGTGATACGCTCTTGCGCTTTGAACGAACCAGCGTATAAGGAAATTCCGACATATATCTTGAGGGACGGAAACGAACGTTCAGTAGAACGTATAATACCGCGAAACACAAAACGTCGCCATGTTATGCTGGCGACGTTCACTTGTTTCTCCGGAAAACACGAACGATATCAGTTGCAACGATCAAAAGCCGGGAGATGTTTCTCTTGCGATGCATTCATAAGATTCGTGAAGACACTGGTAATATCCGGATACTCAGTCACCGCCGGAAGCAATTTCTCTCGGTAGAGCGCCGCATTGGCGATTTCAGCATCAACACCCGTCTGACAAGCCGTTGTAATACTGTCCGGAGCCGTCACTTTCCCAGTCCACGGATCCGCCGGCACAGCGATGCCATACTTATCAAGAAGCGCTTTGAGCGAGGAAATGTGCTGCTCTTCTGCGCGGATAATCATCGAAAAAGGTCGGATAGAACCGAATTTTCCAATAACTGCTTCATATGTCGCGTGCGCCTTGTACTCATCATCAATCGCCAAAAATATCGCTTGCTTCGCCTGATCCGAAAGAGTTCCCGCCGGATACTCAAGTCCGTCAACCGCAAGGCACTCATCCGCCACACACTCATTCTTCCCGAGCGCGCGACCTCCCTGACCATTCATCATTCCCGCACCCTGTCCCAAGCCCTGGTTTTGCCCCTGACCTTGCCCGCCATTTTGTTGCATTCCTCCCTGCGATCCACGATTTTGATTCTGCCCTCCCGCACCATTAAATTCACCATTGCGATTGCGCCCGTCATCATTCCAACGGTTGCGAGCGCCATAACCACTCCCACCACCATCACGAAACATACTGCCGCGACCACTGTCGAAATCCGCCCGACCGGCAACCTTGCCGACAGCATACCCCGCTACTCCTCCAAGAACCAACACGCCGACACCTACGGCAACCATCTTTCGCATCGGAGTCATTGCTCCGAGCATCTTTGAAATCTCCATATATCCGAAATTTACAAAATTAACGAAAAACATTCCCCCACGTATATAGTATACTACGAACCAAAACTCTTCTGTTTGCAACAAAAAACAACCCGGAAAGGGTTGTCCCGTGTGGACTGTAGGAGATTCGAACTCCTGACCCCCGCATTGCAAATGCGGTGCTCTACCAACTGAGCTAACAGCCCAAAAACACTTGGATCGCAGAAGTAAGACTCTGCCAGCAAAAGTGCCTCCATTGTAAGGAAGAATATGGAATTTGTCCAACGAAACACCACCCTGGCAACAAATTTCAGGGTGGTATTTCTTGAGAGAGTGCGCCTCCCATTTCGGGAGAAAGGGCGGAGATCTCCGTCCCTCTTTGATTGAGACTCGTCCGAAAAGGACAGAGCTATGAGGGTGACAAATTGTGTTTTTGTGTTGGTGTTTACATAGGCGTTATGTTTCGTGAAGAAGACAATCGAGGTCGATGAAGGAACAATCGGAGCACAATAGCAGCAGCAATCCCTTCGAGGCATCCGATACACACCAGAGTCGCCACTACCAAAGTGTGAATCGAGATATCAGGCAACAGGAATACGGAGAGAAAGACAGATAAAGCTCCCACTCTGGCTCCTTGGGTTTCCGCAGAAGCGCCTGGAACATCCCTACCCTCGGAAGCACTATTCACTTGCTCGTGAGCAGATGATACCCCGGAGACCATCGGAGCGACCGGAGCATCGACCGAAAGAGACTTCCACGGAGCCGTATCGGCAACCGACTCACCAAATCGAGTCCCGAAGAGTTCCACCGTGAGGACCGTCGTTTTCCCCTTCCAGGGAATCTCAGCAACAGCAATACCAGTCTCGACATATTTCGGAGAGAGGATATTCTCTCGATGCTTCTCGCTCGCCATCCATGCAAACTCTTCATCCTTTGCATCCGTAAAATGAATCGCAAGATTCTCCCCGGCATAACGATACGCATAACCCGCTTTTTCAAAGAAGGACCAGGGTGTCGTGCCATCCGGCGCCGTGTGAGCAAAATAATCCTTTGCTACCATATCCATCGCCTTAGCCTCCGCCGCTCGAGAAAGCACAGGATCGATTCGAAGTGCTGGCAAACCAACTGACAGACGATCCTGATTCACCCAGTCGGCAACATCCTGCGAAGAAAACGTGCCCGCTAGAGCGATATGTGTTGGCACAAAGAAAACCAGAGTAAAAAGCGCTTTTCTCGTACAGAAGGTTACAAATTGGGTAGTGGAGTGCTTCATATAATTCAAAAAATGAGAAAACGGGCTTTGTTCACCCGTTTTCTCATTGATTACACTCCAATTATAACCCAGAAAATAGAGATTGTCAAACCATTCATGGAAAATCGCGCCTCCTCACCGCGACTTTCCCCCTCTCCAGATTCCGTGTCACAGACAACATACGATCATATCTATTGCCCAAAAAACACATCGCGGAAATGTTCCGGTGGTCTCTCATGTTCCATCACGCGAGCATCGATCATACCAAGCACGGCATCGAATCGATTCTGCTGAAACTTCACCTGCTTATTTTTGGAAAGTCGGTACGCCTGCTCCTCATCCGAACTCCAGTGAAATGCATAGAGGCTGCGATACCACGAAAAAACACCCAAACCGGAAACAGCAAGAAAGAGCACGAGAAACACCGTGGAATTCCATTTCTTCCACCACAACCCCGCTACGCCCAGCGCCTTCGAAAAGGAGAATTTTTTCGGAAAAGAAAGAGGAGACATAAAAGAGATGTGAGTGAATCAGGGCGCTGTATAAATAACCGTCAAAAAAGATGCGGTCACATCTGTAGCATTCTCCGGAGAGTCAGCCGAAGCATCTGGTAATTCCCCTGCCACCACGGTCGAATTTGAAAATGGATTCAGAGAAACACGGGGCACAGAAGAAGCTGGCACCGATCTGGCTGCCTCATCCTTGACCGGAACAGGTGAAATATCAAAAGAGAGTACATCGAGCAAAGTGGGCATGGTATCCAATTTCTGAAGAAACGCAAGCACATGATCATATGTGCCCGTCACCTTGAACGTAACAAAAATTGATCGATCTGCCGGCAAGAGTAACGACAATGCTTTGTCATCCGATCCCTCTTCTGTTGGAGTCGCTGCGGTTGCCTCATCGCCTTTCGAAGTATTCCTCTCGGTAACAATCTTCTTTGTTGCCGAAGGAGCAGTTCGAGGAGCTTCCGAAGCTTCCGACACAACCGTTACATTCAGGTCTTTCCCGATAGCCTCCAGAGACTCGACCAGTGAAACAATACGGCTCTTCGGCAAGAAAACATCCAATTTTCCATCCGACGCTTGGATATGCTCCCAGGTATCGCGCATACCGGCAATACCTTGCGATTGCTCTTCAAGCATTTTTCTATCGACAATCGCCTTTTGGATCGATTCCATTTTCTCATGATTGTTCCCCATAATGCGAACAATACCGAAATACACCAATGCAGCCAAGAAACCGGCCATGCCAAGCAGCACAATAACTTCTCTGAATTGTTTCCAAAAAATCAACATACTGAAAATACTCACGAGAAGCGCTCTAGTTATTGATTATCCTCTCCACTTACAAGACACGATTTCAGCACGGTAGCACTCAGTTGGAAGTCGATATTTTCCTTCACGAGCTTATCCGAAAGCGGCACAGAAGCATCCGAAAAACAATCTGAATCATTGACGGAATTTTCGAGAGCAAGCAATGCCTCACGACTCGGCGCTGTGCCACTAGCCGAAAAGAAAAGATCATTTCCGACAGCTATCTTCGAATACAGCACTCCAGAAGGCGTCGCGGTATCAAGAGCGCGAAAGAGAGGCTTCCAAGAAATATGTCCCGCAAGAAGCCGGGAAATCTCTGAAACCCGCTTATTGGTATCTTGAAAGGACTGTTCATAGGACTCAATCTCTCTTTGTCCCGAAACAGCCGAAGCGCCGTCGGAAGACAGAAGCCCTTGCATTGATGAGAGCTGCGATGACAATAACGCCGAAATACCGAGAAGCGAGCAACAATAGAAAAATCCCAGAAAAATAATAACCGACCCATGAGCAACAATCATGCGAAAGCGCGTCTGCCTCCGCATTTCAATTTTTTTCTCAACTGGAAGAAGGTTAAGCAGGATTTTCATAGTTTCGTATGCCTCGAAGCGCGAGTCCAAGTGCCGTCGAATATTGCACCGACTGTTTCTTATTAATGACAGGGATGGATTTTCCAATATGGAGATTCACCCAAGGATTGCCGAACTCAACCGGCTTCCCCATTTTCCGAGCGAGATAAGGAAGAATGCCTCGCATATTGGAACCGCCGCCACACAAAACCACCTTGTCCACTGCTGAAGAATATTTAAGCGTGTTGAGATAGAAATCTACCGATCGTTCCATTTCCGCAGTAAGACTCGAAAGTACCGGCTCCACCATACGGAAGAGCGGATCTCCCTTTGTCTGAGATCCGATGCCTTCTGCGATTTTAATCCGTTCTGCTTCCTCAAACGGCACTTTCATGCTCTTTGAAATAGAATCGGTAAACATCTGAGAAGAAAGCGGGATACTTGAAGTGAACACCGGAATATTTCCAAGTGCAATCAGAAAACTTGTCCGCCGGTCGCCGATATCGATAATGAGCGTCGTCACATCGCTTTCCTCCTCGGGCAATAAAATACGCGCCTGCGCGATGGATTCCGTCTCAAATCCAACTACCTCGAGCCCTGCGGATTCGAGTGCTCCCACAAATTGGTCTACCACTGAACGAGCCACTGCCACTACCAAGACACTCATCTTTCCCTGCTCCCGCGTGATATTCCTATCGAGAAGTTGATAATCGTAATACACCTGGTCAAGTGTAAGTGGAATATTTGCCTCAATTTCCCATTTAATCGCTTCCTCCACCTCGCTCGCATCCATCTTCGGTAGACTCACAATACGCAAAAAAGCCTTTGTCTCAGGCAGAGAACAAAAGACTCTTCGGGAGTGAATTTTACCCGGACCGGCTGTCTTGAGAAGCGTCTTTACACCCGAAACTACTGCTTCTTCTTTAAGAATTTTCCCATCTGACACTGATTCAAACGGGAGATTAACCGCACCGTAACTCACGATTTTGTCGCGCTCACCCTCTTCGTCAAGAAACACCGCCTTGAGAGAGAGGTCGCTCAAATCCAATCCGAACGGTCGCGGCGTCAGTCGAAAGATATTTCTGTTCCAGAGAGACATTTCGTTTGATTTTGTTTTTGACAGAGCCTCGAAAAGTTTCTTTCATTTTATCACAGCTCCTCCCACAAATCTATGAGGTATTGCTTTCCGGTTGGAAAATACGGCGGTGGAGAGATCGAGAGATTCTCATCAAAATGCAGTTCGCGATCTTGATATCCGGTACCATTCGTATATCCGAATCCGATACGACCTTTTGAGGCAATAGCACCGAAAATAGTGATTTTATTCTTTGCATTCCCATAATTCGCTCGAGAAACGGATCCTTTCTGAGCGAGGAGTGCACCATTTATAGTAAGATTATCATCCGAATCATAGGGAAAATCTATTGATCCCTCAGCAATAAACCCAATCGCTTCTGTGCCGCCTCCTCCGTTTTTATATTTCGTCCCACTGATAATATAGAGATTCGGATCGGTCCCATAAGCAAGATCAGCCGCAACCAATGTCATTCGTTCCGAGTCAAACTGTTCACCTGCAAGGCTTCCAGACACACCCTTTCCGTCAAACCATACGGTATCTTCAACAAATATCAGCCCATTCGAGGGATAGTTACTGGAAACTTTTGAAGAGTTATCAACCTTAGTAATCGTATTTCGACTACTGTTGATTGTCTTCACTTTGACAATTTCATATCCAGTCGGCTTAAATTCAATAAGATATCCGAATTGTCCGCTCGGACCATAGTAGTGCGCAGCCGATCCGCTATTCTGCGCAACATCCTTCATATACGAAAGATCAGCGGTCACGCTATTGAAATCAACCGTCGTAACCGGAAAGGTTTTCCCTCCGAGAAAAACAAGATTGCTTAGTGTGCTATTATACGGATCCGATCCTGACCAATCACCTGACCAGACACCCGGACGCTCGCAGCTATTCACCGTTCCCGTATCAGGATCGTCATAACAGGTCACGCCAGCCGTCACCACATTGTGCGCCACACCGTCGAACCGAATACCGCCATTGCCATGCATCGGACCAAAGATCTCCGTCGTCTTACTTAACCGAAAAGGATCGTTTCCGAGAATCATGTACTCGCTCCAACTCGGCCGACGAAATCGGACACGTATGGTGCGTGTGTGGCTCGGATATTTGTACGTCCACCCGGTCGATTCAATAGTAAAGAGCGTCGAATTTGCCGCGGGCGGCGTCACGGTAATACGGTATTTTCCCAGTCCCTGAAAATCTCCCTCATAATCACTGTCGACGCCCAAAGGCGCCGGACTCGTCGATTGCCAAAATTCATTAATCTGTTCGGTATTCTTTCCATCAAGCTCATGCGCAATATACCACCGATAGAAATGCGCACCTGCCTCTGCCACTTGAAGCGATTGCTCCCGAGAAACCACGAAGAGCCCGTACTGCAAATGCGACACGACATAGGAGATAACGCCGGCAAAAATAATCGTCGCTATCGTCGTCACGACAAGCACAAATACCAGTCCCGACCCGCGAAGCATTGGCAACCGCCCTTGCCGCTCCTTGACACAACCATCCGAGAAAAAAGTCATAGGCATGTATTATTTTCCCCAGAGATTTCGCAGGGAAGCAAATGATGAGATTTCAACCGCATTCGAACTTGCGGAATTGTTCGGGCTAACCATGATGGAAACATGTACCATGCGGACCGTCGAGAGCGTCGGGGTCGCTGAAAGCAACGTGTTGGCGCTGTCGTAATAGGAAAACACTGGTTCGGAAGCGTCGTTCACCACAGAAGAAGCGATAGCGGATACCGAGTCGTCGCTTGCCGGATACGTTGGTGGCGTCGCCGTGGTCGGATCAGTAACGCCGTATTTGATCGTTTTCGGAGTTGTCGATTCATCATAGAACAGATGAACACGTTCGATTTTCCCGTCATGATTCTCATCGGCGAAGAACGAAAACTCAGTAGCAGTCGCCCGCACAACAGGAAAAGATCCATCCGCGCCGGTTTGCGCATTTCTCATCAAATCCACCATGCCTTCGACACCGCGAGATGCCTCAAACGATGCCTGCCCGGTCCGCATGGTAAATGATTGTGTGCGCCATATGCTCGCCAAAAACGCTGACATGCCAAGCATCACGATCGACATAATGCCAATCGCCACGATAAGTTCCACCAAAGACATGCCCCGCAGAGACAAATAGTGCATAGCACGGTTCACAGATAATCAAATTCCACACACATCACATTGGAGAGAGCGTTACCGATTCCTCTGCCAATCCACTGGAAATCGTCGCAGTTCCATTTTCATCATGATACCCGGTCGCTGTAATCTCGTAGGAATAGTCCTGAAGCAAAAGCACACTACCTTCATCATGTGGAAAATACACCTTGCCAAATTGATCAGTCGTTGACGTATGATCGTATCCGCTTGGGTCAAGCGGATCAAACAATCGAACCGAAGCATCTGGGACCGGTGACGTGCCATCTGTCACCGTGAAAAACACTCCGGGACGAGACATATCTATCGCCACCAACGAAAATTCGCTCGGCGTCCCGTCGGTACCAACAGAGACGGAAAACGCATCCGAAACAATAGCCGGATTGAGGCTCCAATAAGAATATGATGAAGGCGTTATCGATGGTCCGTCGACAAAATATGTTCCCGGAGGAGCGTCCGAAATCGACGTCTCTCCTGTTACAGATGTCGGGGAAAGCGAATATACCGGGCTATTGCCGTCCGAAGGATTAGTCCCCAAAAGCCGCCCGCCTGCAATCAAATAACTCACCGAATCCAACACATCTCCGGAAAGAACTTCCTTTGGCGAGAAAGTAATGGTATAGACTCTGTCCATCGCAAAAGACACGGTTTGCAACTGACCAGCAAGAATCGAGACGTGCTTATCAATCGGATCCAGCGTTGCTGTGGCATCGCGCGTCTCAACGGACTCGTATCCGGACTTCGAAAGTGTCACTTTATATCGCGGAGTAAGTTTTTCATCAAGCCCAACAAACAAACAGCTGCCGCTTTCGGTAACGCACTGTGTTTGATCGCTACTATCAAGATCCGTCACCGTAACAGTGGCTGACGATACGCTGGCGCCGCTTGAATCAGAAACATTCACCACCAAGTTGCCACCCCCGGCAATTGTCTCGATACCATCAGGAACAAAACGCGTTGATAAACGAACAGACTGTGAATCGTCTGATCCCCACGACACCTCAACCGTCACTTTCTTTGAATCATTCGGAACTGTATCATTCGGAGATCCTCCCGCCGTCCCATCAAACGGGTCGTCGATATTCTGCACAATAGTCTTCACAGTAAACGACGAGCCGGCGGAATTCACCGTCTTCTCTCGCTCGCTCGCCGGAAGCGTCCCACGAAGCGCCGTTGATGCTTCGTCTACAAATCCAACGCTGGTGTATGCGATGTTGCGCAACTTCTCAAATTGCTCGTTCGCAACAGCAACTGCCGCCAACCGACGCTTCGAATCAAGCGCCAACCGAGCGCCATTCGAATACACCTCATAAAAAGACAGAGTGATGATCGAAAAAATAGCCAACATGACCAATCCCTCGATAATCGTCATGCCCTTCAGGGTTTTTCTGCAGGAAATCATGCGCACAATCACATGAAAAAGAAGGATTACTTGATATTCTCAAGTACGCTATACATCGGCTGAAGCATGGCGACCGCGAAGAATCCGACGCCGCCACCGATCAAGAGCATGAGAATCGGCTCAATAATAGACGACATGTTTTTCGTAATCTGAGACACTTCGTCTTCATAAAATGTCGCGAGTTTTTCCAAAACGGTTTCGGTCTTCCCGGTTTCTTCGCCGACAGCGATCATTTGCGGTACCAAAATTGGGAAAATTCTCGGATATCGTGAAATCACCACACTAAGCTCCGTCCCACGCTGTATTTCACCGATCGCTTGAGTAAGAGCATTTTTGTACGCGTCATTCGAAAGTACGCGAGACACAATGCCGAGTCCGTCAACCACGGAGACACCGCTTCGCAAGAGCGAGCTATAAATTCGCGAAAACCGCGCGCAGTTCACTTTAATCACAATATTCCCCACAATCGGCATATAGAGAAGAGAGACGCTAAAAACACGCTTCCCTACTGCCGTCCCCAGAAAGATTTTCCCGGCAACAATCGCGCCGATCGTCAAAGCAATACTTGCTATATAATGCCCGCGCAGAAAATCACTGATACCGATAATAAAAAGTGTCATCGCCGGCAAATCCACGTCCATATCTTTGAACGTACCGATAATGCTCGGCAAGATATACGTAAGCATCAATACGGCAATGCCCACCATTGCCACCAAAATCACTGCCGGATAAATCAAAGCGCCCTTCACCTTGCTCGTGATATCGTGTTCTTTCTCCAATTGCGTTGCGAGTATTTCCAGGACCATCTCCAGGTTTCCGGACACCTCGCCCACATACACCATATTAACAAAGAGCTCATCGAATACTGCCGGGAATCGACCCATGCCCTCGGAAAGCGTCTTCCCTGTTTGAATATCGGCATGGATTGACTCAAGTATGCTTTGAAATTTCTTATTTTTGGTTTGCGTGCTCAAATTTTGAAGCGCGCGCGACATCGTGAGTCCCGACGATACCATGACCGCGAGATTCCGAGTAAACACCATCTTCTCTTTGAGAGACACCGAGGTGAATCTATCGAAAAACTTCACGTGCACGCTCGATGCCTCCTCTTCAATCACCTTAATAGATGTCGGCACAAAATCCTCCGCAGCAAGCGCAGTTGCCACTCCTTTTTCATCTTTCGCAGTCAGTTCGCCGCCTTTCGACTCCCCTGTTTTGAGATTTTTTGCGGTATAGAGATACTTTGGCATAATGTTCCCGAGAAACACGTGCCGAAATTATACCACAGTTTTATCAAATAATTTCAGATATTCTCCGTATCCTTTTTCCATCAACTGTTCCTTTGGCACAAAATGAAGCGCAGCTGAATTCATACAGTAGCGCTTCCCTCCCCGATCCGATGGACCATCATCGAAGACATGCCCCAAATGTGAATCCCCCTTTGCAGATCGTACTTCCGTCCGCACGGATGGAAGCGAAATATCATCCCGGAACAAAACCGCGTTCGAATCAATCGGCTTCACAAATGACGGCCACCCTGTCCCGGAGTCATACTTGTCTGTCGAGAGAAAGAGCGGCTCGCCGGAGACGACATCAACATACAGTCCCTCGGCCTTGTTATCACAGTATTCATTTTCAAATGGACGCTCAGTGCCATTTTTCTGCGTTACCTCATACTGAATCGGTGAAAGTTTTTCGCGCAATTCTTTTTCCGGCGGTTTTTCACGAGAAGCTCCGTCCGACACCTGCCGAGATGATTTTGAAGAAAATTCATTCTGCTCCAACCCGGCGAGAAGATGCATCTTATCGCGATGCACCTCAATAAACGCCTCGCGCCCGGATCCTGTTCGATAGGCGCTATACCGTGCCGGGTTTTTCGAAGCGTACCCTTGGTGGAATTCTTCCGCCCGCCAGAACCTCACGCGAGGCAATATGAGAAATGCCAGCGGTTTGTCGTAGATCTTTTTCTCCTCCACCTCGCGCACAACTTCCCGAGCAATGCGCTTTTCTTCTTCAGTTTCAAAATAAATTGCCGGCGCATACTGCGCTCCGCGATCAGCAAACGACCCGCCCGCATCCGTCGGATCGCTGTAGAAAATAATGTGTTCAACCAAACTCCGATACGATGTCTTCGTCGGATCATATGTCACCTCCACCACTTCCCGATGCCCGCCCTCAGCATAGTTCTCATATGTCGGCGATTCCGTTGTCCCGCCCGCATACCCCGACTCCACTTTGAGAATCCCTGAGAGTTTCTCGAAATCCGCCTCCACACACCAAAAACACCCCCCGGCAAACATCGCGGTTTTATGCGATTGCAGAACGTTAACCATAGGTATGGAAGAATGCTTTACGTTTATAGAATAACAGACTCTCCCAAAAGGAGAAAAATTCGACAGAAACAAAAACCAACCTTTAGTTAAGGCTGGAAAAATATCGCGCTGTTTTACTATTTTCTCGTATCCAGGCTTCCAAATTCCAGGACATCCTCTGGAGAGAAAATTTGTAACACTTGGTACACGCTGGTTTTATTAATCATGCATTGCCACTACTTTTTGCGTCGCAAACGCAATGCCGCGCCAGCAACTGATTTCTCTTTCTTTCGAGATAAATCTTTCTGAAGCGACCGAGCAGCAATTTTAGCTACACGTTTCGATGTCCGTGCCATATCATCACCTCCTTTCTAAAAAACTTGTGAAGATCATATTTTACATGTCACAGCTTTACGATAGTGCCGCGGTTTCGATATCGCTCATGCGGCGGCGGAAGGATTCGAATATATGCGGGCCACGCGGATGCGGGAGAAAGATGAGTGCGTCATCCGTCGCCTCGATAATGCCCTCGGACGTATGCGTCTTGGGATTTGCGGCGATTTTCCGTTTCTGCAGACGACGAAGCAAGAACTCGATCCCGATACCCACCAAGAAGATTTCTCCGATCGCGCGTGAAAGCCTTGCTAACGGAGTATCGCGGAGCAACAGCGTATGCGGAAGACTCGCCACCCGAAAATGCGGACGAAACCGGCGCATCCATTCATTGGACGTCTGAAACTTTCGGAAGACCGCTTCACCGAAAAACGGGATGATAAAGAAATACTCGCTCGATGAAAAAATATCCTTGAGACGAATCTCGAGCGAGCGCGTCGTTACCCAAAAATTGAGACACGCCCGATGCGCAATATGATCGCCGTGCCTCCGAAGACCCAAGAGATGAAGAAGCGCTGTCACGGTCGCCCGCCCCGTCCAGATATATCCGCTTCGCAACACAATGAAGAAATCCCAATCGCTTCCGCGATCGGCATTTTTCATCGAGAGACTCCCGGTGAGACCCACCATGCGAACAAACGGAAAGAATCGCAAAATGCTTGCAATCCTCCGCGCACCTCGGATATTCCAATCGGCTCTTTTTTGCCGTTTCAAACGCAACGGAACCAGCTTCTCGCGCCCGTGCAAAAAAACAAAACCGCGTTCGCGCCCGAGGCGCTTTCGAAGATACGTCCCCTCGAGCGTCTCGCGAATCATGCGAAACGGAACCGATTCCATTTCTCGACCTTCGCCATCGGACACGAGGAGAAATTTCCACACCTCAAACTCCGTGAGCGGATAGTCAAACGCGTCGTAATACGCGACCGTCTCAAGAATGGCCCGATGTAAAAGCATACAGAAGGTTTACAAATACCTCCCCGTGAGGCTTCGTTTGCACTTCTTGAGGTCGACAGGCGTGCCAGCAAAAACAATTTCACCGCCCGCAAATCCTCCTTCGGGCCCCAAATCGATTACCCAATCGGCATGGGAAAGCACTTCGGAATTGTGTTCGATAACCAGCACCGTGTTTCCCTTATCAACCAGCGCATCAAGAATAATGAGCAATCGGCGGATGTCTTCGAAGTGCAGACCGATCGTCGGTTCATCGAGAATATAGAGCGTCTTGCCGGTCGACTTCCGCGCGAGCTCCGTTGCAAGCTTGATACGCTGCGCTTCGCCGCCCGAGAGATTGGTCGCACTCTGCCCCAAGACGAGATAGCCAAGTCCCACCTCATCGAGCGCACGAAGCTTTTCTTCAACTGCCGGCTGATCGAAAAAGAACGCGCGCGCCTCGGACACAGTCATGTCGAGCACCTCCGAGACATTCATACCCCGATACTCGATCGCCAGCGTCCGCTCATTGTAACGCGTCCCGCCGCAGGTTTCGCACGGCACATACATATCCGGCAGGAGATACATTTCTATTTTCCGCATACCACTCCCCTGACACACCTCGCAGCGACCGCCGCGCATATTGAAACTGAAATGACTTGCCGAAAACCCCGCTTTCTCCGCCTCCGCCGTCGCCGCAAAGAGATCGCGGATTGGCGTCCAGGCGCCGGTATAGGTCACCGCATTGGAGCGAGGTGTCCGCCCGATCGCCTCTTGATTAACAACGATCGCCTTGTCGATATACTCCATGCCGCGAATCGCCCGATGTTTCCCGATCGACGCTCGCGCGCCGTGAAACTCACGCAAGAGCGCTCTCCCGAGAATATCCGTGATAAGGGTCGATTTCCCCGAACCGGAGACACCGGAGACAGCGACGAAAGTCTCGAGCGGGATATGCGCGTCAACATTCTTAAGATTGTGTTCTGTTGCTCCGATTACCGAAAGCGTTTTCTTGAATTTCCGAAATGATTTCTTCGATGACACGCGGCGTCGACCGGAAAGATACGCGCCGGTTTCCGTCTTAGATTTCCACAGCGCTTCCGGCGTCCCCGAAAACAGCACCTCTCCGCCTTCGCGCCCGGCACCCGGCCCCATATCGACCACCCAGTCAGCCGCCCGCATAATAGCCGGGTCATGCTCCACAACGACCAGAGAATTGTCTTGCCCCTGGAGTGCCCGAAGCGTATCGATCAGGCGTTCGGTATCGCGATTATGCAAACCGATCGACGGCTCATCGAGAATATAGAGAATACCGGACAGCTCCGATTTCATCTGTGTCGCCAGTTTGATGCGCTGCGCCTCACCACCAGAGAGTGTCTCAGCACTCCGCGATAACTCCAGATAGCCAAGGCCCACCTGCCGCACAGCGCCGAGCCGCTCCGTCGCCTCCTGCAAAAGCGGCGCTATCACTCGATCATTTTTTTTCAAATACACTTTCGCCAAGAGATCCGAAAAATACGCTTCCAACTGATCAACCGGCATATCCACAAACTGATCGATCGATTTCCCATCAAACAAAACAGAGAGCGCTTCCGACCGCAATCGCTTCCCTTTGCACGACGGACAGAGCGAGGACGACATGAATTTCTCGATACCGGCGCGAACATGCTCGGACTTCGTCTCGCGATATTTTTTCTCAAGCATCGGAATGACACCCGAAAACAATTGTTTCTTCGAGCAATGCTCGCTCGACTCGCCAAAGAGCATTTCATGAAGATCGGATTTTTTGAGTTTTGATACCGGCGCATCAAGCGAAATGTGCCGCCGCCCAGCGAAAGCTCGCAACAATTCAAAGCTCCCATTGCCCAATTCGCGCTTCCCGCTTCCATTGCCGTGTCCGGCACCCTCGATCGCCTCATCGTCATCATCCTCACAGCCGTTTGATGCGGATGAACATGGCGTCCGACTCCAGGGACGAATTGCCCCCTCAAGAAGCGAGAGCTTCTTGTTGGGAAGCACAAGATCCGGATCCAATTCAAGCTTCCGCCCAAGACCGGCGCACGTCTCGCAGGCGCCTTCGGGATTGTTGAAAGAAAACGTATGCGGCGTCACCTCCGCAATGCTCGTGCCGCATGACGCACAGAGATATTCCCGACTGTACCGGCGCTCCTCAGATCCGTTCACGACCACCAAGAGCGTCCCGCGCCCCAGCTTGAATGCCGTTTCGATCGAATCAAGCACGCGCTCGACATCCGGACGCTTCGCATTGAGAGTGATACGATCAATCACGACGTCCATTTCGGAAAGGAGCATGTCCGACGCATGTGGCATCGCCTCCGATATCAGCATGATCTGATTGTGAAATCGCACCCGCGCATAACCGGCCTGCAGCAATATCTGAAGCGCCTCTTTCTCGGTCTTCTTGCGCGTTTGCTCCATCTTAGTCAGAAACATGGTCCGCGTCCCATCGGGAAGGTCCAAAATTTCTCGCAGAATGTCCTGTGCCTCACGCCGATCAAGTCGCTTCCCGCACGAAGGACAGTGCGGCGACCCCGCCTTCGCAAAAAGCACGCGGATATAGTCATATGCTTCCGTCAGTGTCCCGACCGTCGATCTTGGCGAACGCGTAATGCTTTTCTGATCAATTGAGATTGACGGACTGAGATTGGAGATAAAATCCACATCCGGACGATCAAGCGCTTCCATGAAGTGCCGCGCATACGACGAGACAGACTCCATATATCGTCGATTCGCCTCCGCATGAATCGTATCAAACGCAAGTGACGATTTCCCCGACCCTGACACTCCCGTAATTACCACGAACTTCTCCCGCGGAATATCCACATCCACCCCCTTCAGATTGTTCACGCGCGCGCCCCGAATCTCTATCATCGCGCGTTTCGCTTTCTTCGCTTTCCCTTTCACTCCCGAATCAGCTCTCACCGCAGAGGTTTTTGGCATAGCGGAACAGGTATAAAGACGACGCATTGACACCCATGATACCGCATTTTCTCCTGATTGTCACTTTTATAATTCCCCAACACCCACTTCAAAAACCATGTAAAAATCGTCTTCTCTCTCATGAACTTCTCCGTCAAACATTGTCGCCACCACCCTCCAAGAAGAAACTTAAAGCGGATGATCCGCCCCATCAAAAAAAACGCAAGAAACTAAAAATGAGGCTTGATCCTCATTTTTTATGCGTGATACTGTTTTCAGTCTTTGTCAGCCAAAAGTTCATCGTATTTTCGAGACTCCCGATCTTTTTCTTCCAAATGAAATTCCTTGGCAACATGATCTATTTCTTGCCTCGCACTGGAAATATCCGATTCATCTTTGCACAGCACCTCGATCTCTATGAACGCTCCGAGCTTCTCAACATCATCGAGCGTAACAACAACATTTCCACATTCATATGTCCGACGACGCTTATCGACACACGCTACCGGGATATAGCCAATCTCTTGCAAGAGACACTTCGCTGTCTCAGCTGAATCCACACTCAATTCGTACTCCATACGATCCTCGCCACCATCCAAGGCACGTTTATACGTGAGAGTCACACTGTCATCTCCTGCCAAGCGAATTCGCATAACCGGATCTCCTCGCTTAAACGTCGCAAGAGAATTTCCCTCAAGCAAGAATACCGTATCAACTTGCCGAACTGCATCAACTTTTCCATACCGAGCATCCAGAACGCCTTGAATACGCTCCTGATTTTCTTTTGTCAATCGAAATTTTTGCTCTACTTCTATCATACGCATCACTTGAAACAACACTAGATCGAGACTCAAAGACACTATTTCCTAGCCAATACGACAAGGCCAGCCAAAACCAAAAACACACCGAGAATTGTAACACAAAACCGCCTTTTGGGCGGTAAGTATCTCGGATTTTTCCCATTGAGATTCGCGTGAGATCTCCTCAGATTCACACCAAGTATAACGTTTACACATATTCCACGCGCTCCAGCAACGCTATTTACTCATCGAGAGAATCGATTGCTTGATCGCCATTTCAAGTTTGTCCGGTTCATCCGTGCCAATACGATACACACGATTATCTTTCAGAGTAATTTCAACTGCATCGAAACCAGAAACATTATATATCCACATCTTCAGCCAAAACCACACCCGTGTGCCCCAGCCATAATACCAGTGATTTTTCACTCGCGTTACTGATGCAATTTCATTCGTTGCAAATGTTTTTCGGAAAATCCCCCATCCGAAGCAGATGCTCACACATTGTTCATCAACAATAGCGGTCAATGTCGAGAAGGACGCGAGAAGAAAGAGAATGATCGCCATGAGAGCCGTCACCACAAAGTTCGCCCCCGAGTCATATGAAGGCGGCTCCATCCGAGTTGTTACTTGCGCCCACACAAAGAGCACCGACACCGCCATCGTCACCACCAGCATGAGATACCCAATTTGCGTATGCTTATAGAGAGTCATGAAGGTATTGTAGCGGATGCTGGACTAACCCCTTTCAAGAGAGATGTCTTGGCTATTTTTTAGGAGTAAATTCCACCGTCCATTCAATGCCATATTTGTCTCGAAACATTGCAAAAGAGGTACCCCAAGGGCTTTCTGCCATCGACATTTCCATTGAAGTTGATGTAGGGATTTATCGTTACCATATGTATATTAAAGTGTTAATTCACTACAGCTCCTCTAGTTTGGATACTCAAATCCCTCCCCAAGGAATTGCGTCGAGAAAGACAAGGCAAGAATAGTTTTGAAAGTTTCAATGTGCGGTGTATTTTTAAAATAGCTCGAACAGAATTCTGTCCTCGCTGCGCTTCGCACGGCTCGGGTGTGGCGGGAAAAGCGGCATTAAAAATTATAATTGAATCTTGTTTGCAAGATTACCAATAATAGGTAGTTTTGTTTCTTTTCCACGCACACAGTTAGCAATCCCAATTATGGAAAAGATAAGAGAAACCACCCAAACCCCAATCGTGATTGGTAGCGCACCAACTTCAAAACTAATATTAGCTATAACACTAAACCCTATGCCAAAAAATACCAGCACTATTCCTTGTTTTGCATGGAAAAGCACAAAATTGTCATCTTGTTTAGTGATCAAGGGAAAGATTACTAATGCGCCTATGTAAGAAAGAGCTGCCCACGCCTTGCTATTTTTAGAAATCATAGTTGCAAGAAAAGACTATGCGCCACCAGAGAATGCGATGAAAAATCCAATTGCAAGCTCAACAAGAAAAACGATGATCGAAATATGATTAGCCTGTCGTGCTTTCGTGGGATATTTACATCTCCACATATAGTACATAACAGCACCTGTAATTACAGGGTTGATAATACTAAATGTCCATGCAGCAATTTTCTGATTAGTGGTCAATTTCTCATCGCTGATGAATTGAGAACTAGCATAGGCCTTTTTTTCCTCTTTTCTTTTTGATTTAGCGCCCATGAATCCAAAAACCACAACGAATAATATCATTGTAATCCAGAAAGCAGTCCACGAAATATTAGAGGTAAACAAGCCAGCAACAAATCCAAGTACTAGTCCGCCGAATGCCCACTTAATCATTCCGCCAACGTTAATACCGCTTGATTTATTTGTCATAGAACTATTTATTTGTTTGTCCATCGTTTTATTGATTATTAATCATTAAATTGTCGACCTTTATGAAAAAATTTCTTTTTCCCTTTATTGATAAATCCTTTTCGTTTTCGCCCAAAAAACAATACGAATTGGCCGCCGAGCGAAGTGAGGTGGCTTCCTCTGGCTTGAAAAATTCCGACTGGCGGGACACTCGGGTTAAGTACCCCACGATAGGGCTGTTAAGGGATATTTTAGCACCTTCCAGAGGGTTTTACCTAGGCACTCGAGTCTAGGTATCATTTCTGCCAAATGAGACTAATGAGACTAATGAGACTAATAAAGAGGAATTGATTGAGGTGTCTCAAAAGCTTCAGGGTTTGGCTATTTCTAGACTCCTCCTACTGCTGTAAAGAAAGGGTGCCTGTATTCTGCCTTCCTCTTCCTGAGTAGTAGTCCCCCTCAATGAGATTGCCTTTAATCATTAAACGGGTAGTACCATAGTGAATCTGCATACTATCAGGACTACCCATCCGAGGATCGCTTTGATACTGATACGTTAACATTGAGCCTCCCGGAGACTCCAAAGAAAAGGCCGCGATTAAGCTGTGTGATTGAGATTCTGGTGCGGTCAGTATCAGCTCAATAGAAGTCCATGTTTGTTTGATTCGGAGTGATACTTCTTGTTGCTCATTATTAAATGAGGAAACTGCTGTACCGTGCCATTCTCCAGAAATACAAGGTGTTTTGACAAGACGCAAGAAGCGCAAGAGGTTCCAGCGCCATAGGTAATTATCAAAAAGATTGTAAAAAATTGCATAGAACCCCATGACTGAAGGTGCATCAAACCACCAAGGCACGGCAATGTTCAATATCTCAAGAAGATGGCCGAAACCCCATGCAGTTAGAATTGCAGCCACAGAGAGGAGAAGTGGAACAAAACGTCGCTCAGCTGTGTCTGTAGAATACGGATGCATAGATTACTTTCCCCAATTATCCCAAAGCTTCACAAACGCCATGATAGTTGTGTGAGCATTCGAAACATTCCATTGCTCCGGTGTGTCCCCGAATAACAAATGTTGTTCATTCTGACAAACGAAACCTTCGACAGGATTTTCGTAGAGATGCTTCAGTACTGCATAAACAGTCGCGCTGTGATTCGCTTGGAAACAGGGATCTGGGACATTATAAATAAGGGATTGCAAGAAGTAGGAAGGTGCCATTTCTTTTGCCAAAGCCTTCTTTTCGATGAGATGATTTCGCATGTTTTTGAAAATCCTTACCGTAGGCTTAAAAACACCACCGGTACGCAGATTGGAATTCTTATCAACCCCGTTTTGGTAATGATGTTCCGGATAATTAACTATTGGTTTGTTAGTTTGTTGATGATAAAGCTTAATTCCTTCTTCCGCGCTGTGAAGACCGACTCCATGAAAGTAATTGTACCGTCGAAAACTGATCACCGGAACAATGTCGGCCTTTAATCGTCCAGGAGCGGGTAAGAGCTTGATCGACTTATTTCCGGTTGTATCAATACTCGACGCTCCGTAGTAGAGAGTAAGAGCTTTAATTACATCGCGACGAAACTCATGCCAATCATAAGTGGCGTTGCTATAGGCAAGATCATGAGCGCTCTTCTGTTCAGGTGGCAATTCGTGAGCGTTGTGTCCGAATGTCATTGTTAGTTCAACTACAACGTCGACGTCACTATCAGCACGAATGTTGGTACTGTTCTTATAAGAACCCTGCAAATAAACTTTTGCTTTCCCGCTCTCAATAAGACTTTTAACAGGAGATTTTTCATGAGTAAGACCGCAACGAATAGACTCGTGAGTGGCTTTTGCAGAAACAGTCGCGCCTTGATTGGCCCAAGTCTCAAGCTGGCTAAAAGGTATCCCCATACTCTTGATTAGCCGAGTGGCGGAAAGGGATCATTTCCGTAACTGTTACGCTCCTGAATCTTTCCATCTTTTCCATGAATAAAGTGTTCAGCCCCTGTATTTTCA
Organism: Candidatus Moraniibacteriota bacterium; assembly: GCA_016699875.1. NCBI lineage: Bacteria > Candidatus Moraniibacteriota > Candidatus Moraniibacteriota bacterium. The sequence goes on from CP064989.1 coordinate 324,445, forward strand.
GCAAGGTTTTGGGCTCGATCCTCAGCGTTATCTTTCGTGCGATGCCAAGAAAGTGGGTTAGAATTACCTTCCGCTTTGTTTTCCCAGCGATGTTTATCGTTGTTATAAACGGTGTGAATATTTTTCGCCATATGTTTATTAGTACAGGTCAGCCGGTAAAACTCCTACCACTACTCCCTGAATGATGCAGTTACTAGTTAAAATAATTGGTCTATGATCAGGATCGGATGACTTTGGTCGGAGTATGACCATGCCGTTTTTTCGATCCAGCATTTTCACCGTTGTTTCGTCATTGATGAGAGCTACGACAACATCACCATTGTCTGCCACTGGTTGCTGACGAACCAAGACGATACTTCCATCTGTAATTTCAGTCCCTCTTACGGTCGCCTGATTCATGGACGTGCCTCTAACCCGAAGTAGGAAATATGCTGATCCGGGACGAGCCAATCCTATCGAAACTGGAATTGAAACTTCCACGTTTTCTTCTGCCAGTATGGGAGCGCCAGCAGCAATACTTCCAACAAGCGGCACATCAATGGTCGTTACAGAAGCATTAGAGGAATTACCTTGACTTACGAGTCGGATTTTTCTTCCTGATCGACGTATCAACCCTGCTTTCTCTAAGCGTTGAAGGGCTAATACTGCTGAACGAGGAGAAGTCTTTCCTGTTACCTCATTGATTTCTCGTAAGGTGGGTGCTGGAAGACCATGAACAATCTTGTTTCGGACAAGAACATAAACCTTCTTGTCTGTCTCGCTGAGATGCTGTATCATAGGTATAATCTAGTATAAACCAAAGTGAAAAAGTATGCAAGACCGGCAGACAGAACTCCATAGATCCCTCCAAGAATCTCAGAGACAATATACCTACGCCCTCTTGGCTGTTTCGGTAGCAGTGATAGGTTTCGCCTTAAAAGAAACTTCTGGCAAAGCTCTCGATGCTTCACAGCTTGCCTTAGGCTGGGCGGTAATTCTTTGGGCTCTGAGTTTCTTTTATGGCTGTAAGCATGTGCAGTATTTCAACTCTAGCCTCTACGCCAACGGCGCACTTTTGCAAATAGAGAACAACGAGCATCCTGATACTAAAGGATACAGCCCCACAGCTAGAGCAGCTGCCTACGAGGGAGTAAGAAAGGCATTTGAGACAAATTCTGATAAAGCTAACCAGTACTGTCATTGGCAATTTCGACTCTTAATTCTCGGATCTCTCTCCTATATCGCTTGGCACGTTTTGAACATGTACACTCAAATGATCATGTCTTGATTTTTCTAACCAACTCTTTCAGATTCTCCTCCCCCTCTACTCCTCTCAATCGCCCCTGAAGGAAACCGAGACGATAATTTACTCCATCGCTCATTAAACGCCAATTGGTAGGTTCCAGGGTCTTTTTGATGAGTTTCTGGAGGTCGTAGACACTTTCCCGTTCCGAGCGATCACTCTTGCTTTCCTGAACACTGAAACCGAGGAGGACATCTTTTTGGAGATCTGGTTTTTCAAACTCAAGCTTGAGATAGCCAGCAGCAGTCAAAGCGGGATCAAGAAGCTTTTGGAGATCCATAATGGTAAGCTTTTGGATTTTCGCTACCGCCTCGTAGACTTCTTTGTTTTCCTCCCGCTCTTTCATTTCTCCCACAATAGATTTGATGGATGCCTGCTGAGTTACATACTCCATTCCTTCCTTTTCTGAAAGACAGTACTTTTTCCGATCGGCTTCAAAGTTTGGATCGATCTTCTCTTTGTCTGTCGCAAGGTCGAGGGTGTCGGTTTCTGTATAGCCACAGCTAGCACAGGTGTAGACAGTGGTAAGGAGCGAGCCTTCTTGTGTCGTTTCGCCAGAAAAATCACTCTGACACTTCGGACACTTCGCCTTATACTCCCATTCTTCACCACTCTCCCAATAGGCTCGCCGTTTCTGACAATGGCCACACTCGAAGAGGAAGACAACAGCTTCGTTACCTGACTTATGGGTCATGAGGTCGCGCGAAATGCAACGCATGTTGCGGGCACTGCAACCGAGACAGCGGACATCTTGCGGTTCTCGAGCGTTATCGAGCTTTTGATCTTTCCTTTCGTCGTTACCCATCCATTCTTTAACGGTGTCTGCTTTCTTGGCATAGCGTTCGCCCTTGAGGAAATAGAGGTGAAGTTCATTAAAGACCTTCCTCAAACGAGTTGCTTCTTCTGGGAGGATCTCTTTTCCTTCGAGAGGAGGAAACGGTCGATCATCAAAAACACCATCGAGCTGCCTACACTCATCAATAGTGTGGCGATCGTAGAGGTCGGAGTAATATGAATGGTCTTTAAGGTGTCGGTATTGGTTCATACCTCAGGTCTAGTACAGTCTCTAACAGAATGTCAATGGTCGCTTACTTATCCACCGTCTCATTTGCTTCCTTTTTGGCAATCTGCATATACTAGAAACACAATTTCATACCTAACTTCTGTAGTCACGCTTTCCGGCTTTCGGAAAGAGGTGTAGACGCAAGAGATTCTCTCGGGCGTAGGCAGAGTTAACTAATGGGCTTTTAATCGAGCCTGTTAGCTAACTTGCCTACGCCCTTTTCATTTATTAACCCATTAATCTAACCCTATGCAAAGAGAGAATCTGGAGATCCAGTATCTTCCCATAGCATCTCTCCACCCTGCGGAGTATAACCCTCGTAAGCACTCAAAAGAGGCTCTTGAGGAGTTAAAGAAATCACTGTCACGTTTCGGTGCTGTTGACCCGATTATTCTCAATGGCGCTCCAAACCGAATGAATATTGTTATCGGTGGTCACATGCGCCTCAAGGCGCTCAAGGAGCTGGGAGAAAAAACAGTGCCCGTTGTGTATGTCGATATTCCGGATATCACAAGAGAGAAAGAGCTTAACATTCGCCTCAACAAAAACACTGGTGAGTTCGATTGGGAAAAGCTTGCCAATTTCGGAGAAACATTCTTGAGAGATGTTGGTTTTTCTTCCGAAGAGCTCGACGACATCTTTCTCTCTGAAGACAATCCCGAAACGTTCGATCTGAAGAAAGAGCTGGATAAGCTCGACATTCAAGAGATTAGTGTGAAGAAGGGCGACATCTATGAACTCGATGGTTCACGACTCATGTGCGGTGATTCAACCGTTGAAGAGGACATACTGAAGCTCATGGGAGATGAACGAGCTGACATGGTGTTTACTGATCCACCCTACATTCTTGATTACCTCCATGGGAAGAAAAAGAACGGCAAGGCGACGGAAGGTTTTGGAGCGAAGCGTGATCGTCGCTACCTTGAAACCGATTCTTTGCCCGATAACTTCACTGAACTCTGGATGAATAATGTCGCGAAAATTGCTAAACCAGACTTCCATATCATCGTGTACGAGAATTGGAAGAATATCCGAACCATTTGGGGCGAGATGGAGAAGCATTGGAAGGTCAAGAATATGCTTGTCTGGCACCTTCCAAATCGGATGCAGGGCTTTGCTGCTAAGTACAAGTTCTTCTCAAAGCACGACATCGCTATGGTCGGTTCATCAGAAGAAGCTCGTGACCTTAACTTGAATCCTGAGGAGGAGCTCCTTCAGAACGAATATGAGACAGCACTCTACGCTATTCAAGGCAAACCGCAATGGGAAGGCTATGAGAAAGGGAAACGGATTTGCCCAACGGACTTTATCGACTACAAAGCTGCTGATGAGAAGTCTTCCGGGCAAGGCATCATCTTTGGCACCAAGCCACTGGAGATTCTCATCCCGTACATCAAAGTCCTGACCAAGCGTGGTGATCTCATCGTTGAGCCATTCGGTGGCAGCGGGTCAACGCTCATTGCCTCAGTCACTATGAAGCGGCGCTGTTACCTTATGGAGAAGTCACCAGTCTACGCAGAAGTAATCAAACGACGATGGGAAAAACTCACTAACAAAAAAGCTAAGCTCTATGTACCCAAAACAACAAGCAACCATTAATCAAAGGATTAAAGAAGAAAAACGAAAAGTTCTCGAAGCTCTCAGAGAAACTCCCGTTGTTCATGTCGCCTGCAAACGTTCGGGGATTGCCAAAGCCACCTTCTATCGTTGGAAAGAGAAGGATCCCGTATTTGCGGCGGAATCAGAGGAAGCATTAAAGTCTGGCAAAGAGCTCGTGAGTGATATGGCCATTTCCCAACTTATCTCTGCCATCAAAGACAAGAATCTTGGAGCGATTAAGTTCTGGCTCTCAAACCATCATCCGGATTACAAGACGAAGGTTGAGATTGGTGGCCAACTCGCTCTCACCCCAGAGCTTTCACCAGAACAGCAAGCCCTGGTACAAGAAGCACTTCGATTAGCTGGGCTCTATGAAGAGCGAACGTGATATAGCGGAGAGAATCGCACATGATCGAAGTGTTCGCCGAGCCGTTACCAGAGAGAGCTTCTACTGGTTCTTCCATGTGTATTTCTCACATTACGTAAAATATGCCACAGCTCCTTTTCAGAAGGAGATGTTTAGCCTACTTGAAAGCGATATCCATCAGACGCTTGTCTTCGTTGCTTTCCGAGGTTCAGGGAAATCGACGATCGTCACCATGGCCTATGTCCTCTGGGCCATTCTTGGTCGACAGGAAAAGAAATACTCGGTGATTACTGGTCAGACTCAATGGCAAGCCCGTCAGCACCTTCAGAACATTAAGCAGGAACTGGAACGGAATGATGTTCTACGAGGCGATCTTGGTCCGTTTCGAGAAGAGCGAGATGATTGGGGTTCGCTTTCTCTCGTTCTCTCGAACTATGGAGCGAAGATCACGGCTGCTTCGACAGAGCAAAGTATCCGAGGTATGCGTCACGGAGCCTATCGTCCGGATTTAATTGTCTGTGATGATGTAGAAGATCTTTCCTCAGTGAAAACCTTGGAAAGTCGAGAAAAGACGTATCGGTGGTTTACAGGCGACGTGGTGCCATCTGGTGATCGAGAAACGAGAGTCATCGTCGTTGGGAATCTTCTGCATGAGGATTCGCTTATTATGCGTCTTAGAAAAAATATTGAACAAGGCAATCTAGCCGGGCTTTTCAGAGAGTATCCGTTGCTTGATACCGAAGATCGTTCTCTGTGGCCGGGGAAGTTTTCTGATGAAGCATCGATCCAAACCGAAAAGAAAAAAGTTGGAAGTTACAATGCATGGATGCGGGAGTACATGCTACAGATTTTGCCGGAAGATGATCAGCTCGTGTTATCCGAATGGATTCACTCCTACGAAACATTTCCGAGCCAAGAAGAGCTCCCATTTTGTTTCACGGTTGCTGCTGTTGATCCAGCAATCTCTAAAGAACAAAGTGCCGACTCTACCGCTATCATCACCGCCAAAGTATATGGGTACGCCGAAAAGCGCCGTATCTATATCTTGCCGTACCCGACCAACCAGCGTCTCAACTTTTCCGAACAGCTAGAAACAATCAAGAGACTAGCAGAAGAGCATCAAAGAAAGATTACTCTTCTCATTGAAAATAATGGCTATCAAAGAGCGCTGGTGGAGATGCTCGAAAAGGAACGCTATCCGGTGAAAGGCGTTCAGAATATTGGGCAAGACAAACGGGCCCGCATTTCACTTATTACGCCGCACCTCAGAAGTGGGATGGTGCTCTTCCCTAAGAATGGTGCCGATGCTCTCATTCAACAACTTGTTGGATTTGGTGTGGAAAAGCACGATGACTTAGCGGATGCGCTCGCAACTTTGGTGACGTACTGCGTGGAGAATAACAGGCGGTCAGCAAGAGAGAGTCTGGAACTGTTTGTTAAGATGAATCCTCATCTGCAAAAGTATGATCCGGGAAGTTTATGGAATAAGCGGTTCTAAACTATTCTTCTGACTTTGCAAGCTCATTTCTATTGCTATGTGTTTCTGATAAAAACACAGCCAGAGTTGATGCTGCCCCCACTGCTAAACGTGCATGACGCGCCCCTAAACCCTTTGTTCCTGCTACCTTCCCGTGACCAGTTCCATAATGGTTTCGCAACTCCGCGATACCCTGGGTAATAGTAGCTAAGTTACTAAGCAATCTCTTTATTGTTTCAGCTGCCTTTGCTTTTTCAGGGATATCTTGAGGAGTAAGTTCCAGTTCCTTGCTAGTAAGTTTTACTAACTCCGGTATGTCAGTATTTTTACCGAACTGAATACCTCGTTCTTCAAGGACTGTCTTGCAACATGTCTCCACTAATTCTTTAGCGGTTCCAATCGCAAGAGATACATCATTTGTAACCGCAGCTTCCATGCGAGTAATTTGCTGGGCGATATACATTGGATCAAGACCTGTCAGTGTTGCACGAGCGGATTGTATACCCGGAGTAATCCCTGTGCCTATAATGGCTCGACCAGTATAGACTGGCTTACCTGACATACGAGTACGTTCAACTAATTCAAAGCCATCATTTTTCAAAAATTGATTGAACATTTGATGAAGTTTCTCTGACTCCGTAACGTCAGATCGTACAACCGGATGTATCGTCTCGCAGAGAAAACGTAAAAATACCTCATCATCCCCATTTAATAGATTGAGGCGTTCATCAGAAAAAACCCAGTCATCATCCCAATCATAGTTCATAACACGATGGCGCCAAATATCTCCAGCTGCATCAGCATGTCTTGGATCGTAAGATGGCAAGGTCTCAAGATCAAAAATTCTCGATAAAAACTCCGACTCCTCAAGACGGCCGGCCCATTTCACATTTTCAGCTCTTATTGCGTCGATAATATCCCGACGCGTGATTTGAGATATTTTCATTATTAATTATTTAGGTTTTTAAAAAAGTTTGCGTCAACAATTACGTTACTTATTCTACTCGAGTCTATCCGGTCAATAAAAACAGATTGGTTCATACCAAACGTCGTTGCAAAACTTTTATTTGAAATTAAATAACACTGCTTTCGTGTTCTAGTTAACCCAACAATAAACTGACATATCTCTTTATCAGTTGGTTTTTTCTGTATCTTAGGAAATTCTGTATTGTTTAAACCAACCAGAAAAACAAAAGATGCAGACAGTCCCTTGCAACCATTAAAGGACGTTATCTTTATTGGACTTTGCTTTTTATCTTTGTCTTCAGCCTCTGGATCTTTTTTTAGAACCTTCTTTAATTCTTCTATTGTAATAGCAAGCTTATCTGTAACAACCTCTTCTTCATCTTCAGAGAGAGATTCATCTTTCTTAACCTTTTTCAGTATCTCTAAAACAGCAAGATGTTCATCTTTAAAGTCGGCAGGTATGAGATCTACTAAAGAAACTTGGTTTTGTTCCGATTCTACAAGCATTTGCTTTAGAATCTTTTTCTTCATTTCTATCTCCGAAAGAACTCTCCAACCGAGATTTGATTGGTTGTTTTTTAACAGAACTAAGTATCCATCTAATAAGTTGAGCGTATCGTTGGTAGTCTCTTTAAAATCTATATCTTTGAATTTCTTTGATAAGTATCCGTACACCTGGTTTAAATACTGAGTCTGACCAGCAATAAGGACGCAAGGGTAGTTACCTTTTTGTGCCTTTACCCAATCCTCCGGAGTAATTTTGTTTATCTCACTCTCAATATATTTTCCGATGTAATTATAATTATCTGTTTTTCTCTGTAATGAACATCTCGCATGAATAATTTTCGGATACTGAACACTCTCGGCTTCCTTATCAGGCAGGTAGCAAACATATTCCTTGTTGATCCTGCCGACGAGCCTACCTACTGCTTGTGCTCTGCCTATTATGTCGTGAACTGCGCTAATAATAACCTCTGTACATCGGCTACAAAACGGCAACGAGAATCTTATAAAATTCTTATCCGAAGCCTTGTTTCTAATAAATCTTGGGGAGGCATCTTTTAAGTCCTCGTATACTGCCTGATCATCATCTCCCACTATGAGTGTTGGGCTTAGCTTGGAAAGCTCTTCAAGAAAAGAAACTTCTAAAAGATTAAAATCCTGATACTCATCTACCACAATCTGACCATATGTAGGGATCACGGAGCTATCCTTCTTGAAAGATTGAAGTACTCGGTATACCGCATCATCGTGCCCAACAGCGTTGTAGTAAGTAGCTCTTGTCAGAAAAAACTTTAATTCTTCTCCTTTATTAAGATTTTGAAATACCTTTCTAAAGTTTTTATACTTATCTCCCGTTAAGTATTTGTTATCTGACTTTATTACTAGAGGTAGCTTTGGAAAGTAATAAAAAGATGAGGTAAGCCCATCAATTTTTAAAGTATGTAGAAGCTTTTTGCAATAACCATGAAAAGTGTGGGCTTCCGCTAATCCAGATAGATCCTTCTTTAGCTCATCAGCTAAGTTATTTATAAAAGTTAGAGCTAGAGATTTTACTTTCTTTTGCTGTAATAAAGATTTAAAAGTAAAACTTTTTCCGGTACCAGCCCCAGCGATAACAAGCTTAAATCTGTCATCCGACTCGACAAGCTCTTTGGTTAGTCTATCCCTTTCATTCTTTTGAAACTCTTTAATATCTGACATAGCCCAGAATCCTCTAAAAACTAAACTTTAGGCAATTATAGCAAAAAGTCATTTTAGCCCCTGAAGGCCCCTAGACTTGTTTAGGGGTACGCGTCATTCATGGGGTATGGATACCATGCAAATTCAAGGGAATACTATCAGACAACACATCCCTACGAATGTAAAGTACTGCCTGTACGCTAGAAAAAGCAGCGAATCGGAAGAGCGCCAAGTGCTCTCCATTGATTCTCAAATCAAGGAAATGCTACTCCTTGCTGACCGGGAAGGGCTCGAGATCGTTGCCATGAAACGAGAATCTCACTCCGCCAAAGAAACGGGAGGTCGTCCCATCTTTAATGAAATCGTCGAAGAGCTTCGAGAAGGAAAATTCAACGGCATCCTGACATGGGCACCGGATCGCATTTCTCGTAACGCTGGAGATTTAGGAAAAATCGTGGATCTCATGGATGCCGGAAAGCTAGAGGAAATCAGAACGTATAGCCAGAGGTTTACTAATAATCCTAACGAGAAGTTTCTTCTCATGATCCTTGGTTCGCAAGCAAAGCTTGAGAATGACAATCGAGGCATTAATGTAAAACGAGGGCTGCGTACAAGAGTTGAGATGGGTCTCTGGCCAGGCGTAGCCCCTATCGGCTATCTCAACCAGAAACACATCGAAAAGAAATGTCAGATCATCATTGATCCAGAGCGCGCACCCGTGGTCAAAAAGATATTCGAGAAGATGGCCCATGAGAAGTGGTCAGGCCGCAAGATATATCACTGGCTTAGATTCGAACTCAACTTTAAGAGTTTAAGCAATCACTATATTGCTCTTGGTAATATCTTCCGGATTCTTCAGAATCCTATTTACTACGGATCCTTCGAATACCCGAAGGGTTCTGGCAACTGGTATCAAGGAAAACACGAACCAATCATCGACAAAGAGCTCTTTGACAAAACTCAAGAGCAATTGAAAAGGGACAAGATTGTTCGACAGAGCCGGGAGTTTGCTTTTACCAAACTCATGGTGTGCGGATTATGCGGATCAGGGATTTCTGCGGAAGAGAAGTATAAGCAGCTTAAAGATGGAACAACAGCCAAGTATATCTATTACGGCTGCGGAAGATCCAAGGATCGACACTGCAAGAACCCATACCTGCGCGAAGAAGAATTAACTGAACAATTGATTAAAATAATGGATCAAGTCGATCTTAATCGAACGGGGGTACAGCACAAGTTTGAAGAGGAGCTAAAACGTTACAACAAGTTCAATCGAGGGGTGCTTGGCATCAGAAACCAAGCGCAAGAGCACCAAGATCTTGATCTGAAAACATATGCTAAGTATGTCCTTCGAGAAGGAACGAGCGAAGAGAAACGAGATCTCATGGGATGCTTCAAATCTAAGGTAAAAGTACTAAGAAAAATTATCACTATTGAACCAGAAAACCTATGAAACCACCCTAAAATTCAGAGTTGATTTTTGTCCTTCAAAAAGCTATACTTGTCGTACAATCTGTCCTAACCCTTAGAGGACCTCTGACTCTAAGGTATGGCGCAATAAACCCTAGCTAATAGAGACGGCCTCATGGTCGGCACTTATTAGCTAGGTCGGTTCCCGAAAGGGTTCCGGGCATTCCGAAAGGTTTGTCGCCGTTCCGTGGGGCTTTTTGTATACCTCAAGAACGGAATTTAAATCCTAGCTAATAAATATAATCAATATAATTATGAGTGAGCAAATTCAGTCTTTGGAACAGATTCAGAATGTTCCAACTAAGCGCCCTTGGTATAAGCGATGGTGGGTGATAGTTGTTGCAGTATTCATTATCTTCGGTGCCATAGGTGGTAGCGGAGGAGACAAGTCAAAAACTTCATCTACTAGTGAAAATTCAGTTGAAAAACAAGGCTCCGGCAACACAGTAGAAGAAACTACTGCAAAAACTGAAGAGAAGAAGCCAAGCGTACCAGCCGAATATAAATCTGCACTCAGCCAAGCTACTTCGTATGCTAATACCATGCATATGTCGAAAAAAGGAGTGTACGATCAGCTAGTTTCAGAATACGGCGGAAAGTTCTCTGCTGAAGCAGCACAGTATGGTATCGATAATGTAGAGACGGATTGGAATGCCAATGCCCTCGCCAAAGCAAAAACCTATCAAGATTCAATGCACCTCTCACCAGCAGCAATACGTGACCAACTAGTCTCGGAACACGGTGAAAAATTCACTCAGACTGAAGCAGATTATGCCATTACAAATCTTAACAAATAGTGTGAACCCAAGAAGAGTATAGGGCTATAATAAAACTGCCAATCTGGCAGTTTTATTATATCTATTGGCTCATTCCCACTGATCGTACAAAATAGGGTGTATCTAGTCTTAGAAGCGTCCTTGGTATAAACGATGGTGGGTAATAATCATGGGGATAGGCATTCTTGTCATTATTATGGGAAGCTCTGAGGAATCAAATAGGTCGGTAACCCAAGAAACGAACGAAAACCCTGTAAAGGCGGTTGAATATGCAATAGAAGCCAAGAAGACATCATGGGATGATATCACCGTCTGGGCATATAAAAATAGTGAAAAAGGTTCGGCTATTGAAATGGCTGAAACGATGGGAATGAAAGAATACTCTACCTGTCATTAATAATGCAAACATTGGTACTCCAATGATAACCAAAGCCAACGCCTTCACCATTTCTTCAATCAGAAATGAAAATGAAGACCCCTGACCATCATTACAACAGTCAGGGGTTAATCCTTACCCTTACAAAGTACTCAATATTTCATTGCGCTCAACCCAAGACCATAGGCAACACTTGTGAAGGCATCGACTGGAAGTATTTTCCCCTCCCCAAACCGGTCCAGGAAGATTCTCCTGACTCTTGGAATAAAGGAGGAACCTCCTGTTAAAAGAACGGTGTCCACATCCTGTAAAGAGATCCCAGCCCGAGACACTGTATCGTCCACGCAGACTTCAATCTTCTGAAACTTGTCTTCTGCCAGAGTTTCAAATGCATCTCTTGTGATTTCCTCCCGGATCACGATGCCTTTCTCGGAAAATTCGATGATGGAGGATTCCCTATCAGAGAGTTCTCGCTTCACCTTCTCGATAGCTCGGAACAGCATATAGCCAAGATTTTCGATAATCAGAGTGTGAAGATTTTTCACTGCTTTCTGATCCTCGTCGGACACCCCTCGAAGCGAGTGGATTATTTGAAGCGTCTTCTTGTCGCGAAGCTGTGGAATCATGTGCCACTCACAGAGCGTCATCGGAAGCCAAATTGGAAGCTCAAGAATTTGATCAGGCAACGATCCGCGAATCTTTGTGTCTCTGCCAAAGTGTTTTGCAAGTTCGTGCCACATGATAGAAGCATCAAAAGCATCGCCCGCGATATACACTCCGCCAGTTGCGAGAATATCTTTTTCACGATCTTCTCTCGAATCACGTTTTCCACCACGGAGCCGCATAACTACGAAGTCAGACGTTCCACCGCCGAAGTCACCCATGAGCACCAGTTTCTCCTCCCCCTTTCGAAGGTCTGACTCATAGGAAAGCGTCGCCGCGATCGGTTCGTACACGAAGTGCACATTTGCAAACCCAGAACGAAGAGCTGCTGCCCGCAATCTTTCTTCCGCTAAGAACCTGTTTACAATCTTCTGGTACACTGAGGACATAATCCTCAAACCAAAAGAACCATGTATCCAAGCGACATAACCCGAGAACAATTCGAACACATCAGACCATTTCTCGAATCAACCAGGAAGAGAACCAAACCAAAGACACTTGATTCCTATGACGTATTCAACGCTCTGCTCTACATTCTGGTCACGGGTTGCCAATGGAGGGCACTTCCCAAGGATTATCCAAAATGGCAGAGTGTCTATCGACACTTCCTTGTCTGGAAGGAACGAAAAACAAACAGACAGAGAGTATGCTTGAGCAAGTCTTAAAAAAATTGGTCGAACAAGAACGTATGAAAAATGGCAAACAATGCAAAACCAGTTTCTGCATCGTTGATGCTCAAAGTGTCAAGAATACAGATACGGCTCGAGAAAAAGGTTATGATGCAGGAAAAAAAGTTTCCGGTATCAAGCGACATATTCTCGTTGACACCAACGGATTGCCGCATGCGTTCACGGTAACCACTGCTAACGTCACTGATCGAAATGGAGCTATCCAAGCCGTCAAGGCAAACAAAAAAACACCTTTCACGGGTGGAGAAACTCTTGACTGATGGTAGTTATACCGGAGAAAACTTCGCCAAAGCGATCAAAGCATGTATCGGTGCGGAAGTGGGAGTAGCTAAACGAAACGAATTGCATACGTTTGCCGTTCTTCCTCAGCGCTGGGTGGTCGAGAGAAGCTTCTCCTGGCTGGAGAAATGCCGAAGGCTCTGGAAGAATTGCGAACGGACACTGGATTCGAGCTTACAGATGATGGTTTTAAGTTTTGCTCGATTGTTGTTGAAAAGATTGTAAACAGGTTCTAAGAGATCAAGCTCTCTGTCTTCTGAAAAGAGTACGGGACGACCCATGACAACCGTGTCCACGACATGTCCCACATGGAGTTCGCCGCGATGCTTGATAGTTTTCAGAATGAGCGCGATTAAATCTTCGATTTCATAGCGCCTGCCAAAAACATAGGTTTCTTTGAAGCTCTTACTTGGCAGAAATGCCTTGATGGATTGCATGAGACGACCGTAGGTTCCGCCGTAATCAACGTATTGGTCAATAGCCTCCTGACCAATATTGATACCACCTTCCTCGTCAAAGAAAAGTACCGATTTGAGGGTGTGTGGCGATGGACTCGATGGGTCAATATCAGCAATTGCGACGTTATTTCCCTTCGCTATTGCCAAAACAGAATTTGTGGTTCCAAAATCAAGACCAAATGCTATAGACATGAGAATATCCTCGTTTCTAATAAGTTTGAAAGGTGCTTCCCGTGTATATCACAAACTCTTCTAAATATCAATGGCTCGAATTTCTGAATAAAAAGAGTCTTACAAGTTCATGCATCTTCGAATGTTATCAAGAGTCACAATTTTACCATTCAAATTCGTTCCTGGATTCTTGAAAATTTTATCGTGAATGCTAGAGCACCATAAATCAGTAGGGTTGCTTTCTGTGTTGATAACACAACCGCCCACTGCTAATGCCCATTTGGCATTAAACTTTTCGATAGACTCAAAATACTTGTTCGAAAGATAGATATCTTCCGTTTCCTTCCTATTATTCACGCTCAAGCATCTTGCGCGAGAAATATTATACCCACAACGAACCCAAACAAACACATTCGGAAATATAATTTCCTCAATTTTCTTCTTAAGGAGATCGAAGTATGCCTCTCTTATATCAGCCAATCCCAATTCATACAGAGCGAATACGTGAGCGCTCACGGAAACAAAGCTTCTGTCCAAAAGATTGACGCCGGTTTGAAGAAAACTTTTTCGATATGTATCCACTGAGAGATACCGGTCTTGCAAGTTCAGATACTCACTTTTATAAAAGCTCCTCTGTGGGACACCGTCAATAAAAAGAGAGTGTTCATCAACAGACACGTAGCCGTAGTTATCTGAGAGAAACCGAATGAGCGTTGTCTTTCCCGTGTACACATTTCCATCGAATGAGATGACTCTCATAAGGCCAATTTACACTTTTTACACAAATCCGTGTAAACATCCGATCCGTTGTTATAAATAGCCTGGCGGTATTTTTTATACATCTCGGAGTTCCATATATCTTCCATAGAACTCTCCGTCACATTTCCCAGCTTGTGCTTCCATTTCCAGTCCATGCAGCAGAGAATCACGTCTCCTCTAAAATTTATGTGCATTCGTTCCAATGGTCTTCTCTGCTCGCAGCCATAGACAAACTCCTTGTTTATGTCGTTCGAAAACCTCTCAACATTACCACTTCTATCAAAGAATCCCCAGAATTCGAATTTGATAAATGTCTCCCTGCAGAAATCTCTCGCCAACAAAATGTCTTCTTGGGTTATTTCTGGATAATCAACCATGACAAGCGACACCTGTCCTATGTTCGCGCGCAATTCTTTGTTTTGGGAAAGAGTATCCAAATTTTTCTTTGTTTTTTTCCAATTTAATCCAGGCATCACTTTCCGATAAGATTCTTCTGTAAAACCGAAAACACTAAGCCGCAATTCTTTTATGGTAAAGGCTTTCAGTTTATTCTGCATTTCCTCGTTAAGCTGTGAGACATTAGTGGACACTTCTATCTCCACGCCCGGACATTTCTGGTTAATATAAGATAGCCTTTCGAATATGAGTGGATCGAGTAAAGGCTCATTATTGAAATACGGGATGATCCGAATGCCCCAGGGATTCTTTATTTGATCAATAATCTTTTTGAAAAGATCCATAGACATAATGCCGCCCGGCAATTTTCCTGCGACATCCCTATGCGGACAAATAATACATCCGGCATTACAAGACGATATGGTTTGAATCTCTATGGCTGATGGGAACGGATTGTATGACACCTTTTTCATAGAGGCTCATCTAGTTCTCTCGAGACCCGAATAAATCTGGGAAAGAATATCATCCCTGCCTAATCGTGAAACGCCGTTTATAAAGGTAAAATATTCAATCTTCAGTTTGAAAAATTTTTCAGAAAATTTTTCAGTGAAATCTTTTTGGAAGCAATCATTCATTGAGTCACCTTTCCCTACTTTAGCAATCAAGGAGGAGAGAAAAACATAAATACTATCCATTAGCTCTTTCTGAGAAAGACAGAATCTTTGATGCTCAAGGCTAAGTTCCTCGCCCAGATGGATATTTTCTTTCTGAATTAGACCATATAGAATACCCATCGTTGTACAATAATATTCAAACTCGTAAGCAATTCCTCCAAAATTCCCACTAAAAATACTCTTAGCTTTCTCAAAGAGCCTCCCGACATCGTCATTCAAAAATCTGTAGCCATATGTTATATCTCGGTAGCGCGCTTCAGTACTTATAAGACCACCCTCAAGGAGTTTCTTATGCATAAAAGATCCGGGTATCACACGAACTGGTTCAAGTATCACGCCTAATCTGAATAATTTCCCTATTTTGTACAAATATTCTAGATTCATTTGGATGTCATCAAGCGTCGAAAATGGCTCAAAGGTTATATATCCAATATGAACATTAACATTCAATCGATTCAGCTTCTCCCGAATCTCAATAAATGAATCTTTTTTAATTGGTTTCCTAAATAAAATCTGCGATTTTTCCGAAGCGTTCTCCACACCAAGAAAAACCCTAACAAGACCAGCATCTGCCAGTGCATTTAACACTTCATCATGAATAAATGGGTTACATCGTAAATATACATACATTCTTATATCAAGCTTTCGTCTTTTTATTTCCGAACAAAATTTCAAAATGCGATCATTATCTCTTCCAGACGCCCAAAAAACACTATCATTGAAGATGAAAAGCTTTTTCCCAATTTCCTTGTTTAGGAGCTCCATTTCATCTACAACTTTAACCGGGTCTCGAAAATCCATTACTGCTACAGTTTTCTCTTTACGGGTTGCAAGCGGTATATGACAGAATGAACAATTATAGATACAACCTCGAGAAGCTTCTATATTTATATAACTTCCTAGCTCTTCTTTCTCCACATCCCTTGCTGGAAATGGCAATTGATTAAGCAGAATATATGCTTCACTCGGCACATATTCCACGATTGATTGATTTTCCCGCCAAATCCCCCCTTTACATTCTTTTATTGATACGTTTCGTTGAATCATTTCAAGCAACTTCCCAGCAACACTCTCAACCTGATCAATGATGATTCCATCTAACCATTCATTTTCCTCCAGCATGGATTTTGCATTCAAAGATGCAAACGGTCCACAGAAGAAGATTTTAGACACTTCGCCACCACCTCTCATGATCTTAAATAATGGAAACATGATAGCAAAGTCTTTAAAATTTGGCTTTGCAATAATAACGAGTCTTTCATTGGAATTCTCACTCAAAATGCTTCCAAAAGAATGGAAATTTTCCTTTTCCAAAAGGCATATATCAACAATGAATCCCTTACCCCTTAAAATAGGCAGCAAGCGACCCTATCGTCAGAGACGCTCCCGATTGGGAGAATAATGATCTAAAATAAACTAGCTTTATTCTGATTGGCTTTTCCAGAAGAGCGTCTTTTTCCATAGGACAAAATATGCTAGCATTATTAGGACGTTGCATAGTAAACTGAATATTGTTTAAAGTCAATGTGATCAAGACTAGAAGAAAATATCTAAAGAAACATTATGGATAAGGGACTTATCGTGCACGCACTTCTCTTCAATGAGAAGCAAGAAGTTCTGCTCATTCGGAGATCGTTGAGTGAGGATGTTTTGCCAGGCGTCTGGGATATTCCCGGGGGCACTCTCCATGATGGAGAGGATCCAGTAGAAGGTGCGATTAGAGAAACTACGGAAGAGGTTGGGCTTAATATAAAAAATCTCAGTTTATTTCACTACACATCAAACATTGATCAGAAAAAGAATAAACAGTTTATTCGCCTTATATTTATCGGTACCTGTGATAGCTTCGATGTGGTGTTAAACCCGGAAGATCATGATAAATATCAATGGGTACCAAGTAGCCATCTTCCGCAGAACATGGAACTAGTAGATTACCTTCCTGAGGTTTTCGATATATTAAAAGAAAAGAAACATCTACTGGCTAATTACTATGTTCATGCAGAATGAGTGTTTTGCTTTTTCTGATAGGATAGTTGAAAACTACAAAACCAAAATAACGAAAGGTTGATAACCATCCGGAAAGACCATGGAGCATATAAAAGAAGAAGCTTCCCGAAAGCAAATATACGAAAATTACCAGCGTACCAGTAGCATCTTTTCCCCGAAAAATGATCCAGGAAAGAAAATTCGGCACTACCAAAAAGCATACGTATACCAAGAAGAAAGATGCCCATGTAGCTGTTGAACCTGAAATAGCGGTACAAAGAAACAAAAAAAGCAAGAATGACGGTCCCACGATCCAATAGATAGCATGAGAAAATAACTTCAAAGAGAAAATCAAAAGACGATCCCTTTTTACAGAGGGATCATTTTTTGTTATCTGAAAATAATAGTCAAATGCCTGCAAAGGCCCGAAAAACCAACTAGCCTTCTGAAAAAACAGACTCTTTATGCTATCCGGAGAATAGGAAACATCAAAAAACGGAATCGGCTCAATAACATACCCGTAATAATTCAGTTGCAAACCAAAAATAGCATCTTCGTTATGCATATCTTCGGAAAAACCACCGACCTCCTTGTAAATTCTCTGCGAAAAGAATAGCCCATGCCCAATGCAATAATTCATGGGAGCAAACAAGGACGGTCGCGCATTTCTCTCTTTGAATTGATCCAAAGAATGCGGAATCTCAAAACCGATGCTCCACCTATTTTGCCACAGCGACGCGGAAAGTAGGATGGATTTTCTTAAAAAATTAGATATGCGGGAAATGATCGGATAGTTCCCAAGATAATTTCCGTATTGCTGAAAAACTTGGGGAGGATTTTCTCCCATTCGGACACTACGCACAACTCGCCAGACCCAATAAAACGTCCTGCTATCCGGTCTTGAATCAGCATTGTAAAGAGCAAAATAATCCCCCGCTTTTAACTGAAAGGAGCCTCTTATAAAATTCACTGCGTAGTTCACCTGATGTGCCATCTTTCCTCCCGTATAAGGGTAGTGTACACAAATTATGTTGTCATATTTCTTCTCAAGTAACTTTGACATGGCAACAGTATCTCTTCCACTTCCCTTATAATTGAGATTATATTCCTCTTCCGTTGTCACTATTATCACTTTAGACCCATCAAATGATTGGAGGATGCTAGAAAAGTATTTTATTGTATTCTCCAGAATATCTATTTCATCAAGTACTGGTATCAGAACAAAAAATCGAACACCGTTATTCCCATTAGCAGACGATATATTTTCAGATACATTCAACCTCAACCAGAGAACAGTTCTAAAGATTCTTAGTATCCATAATGCTGATACAAAGAGAAAGCCTATTGCAACTGCAATAAAAAATCCATTCATAAATATCCAACTTTTTTAAAAAAGCGTTTGACCATCACAGCCAAACGCTACTCATTCTCCGCAGAGCAACCAACTAGCTTGATTAGCTCTTCCACTGAAAAAAATATAATTGCTTCTCGGATCGCTTCTACCTGTGAGTCCGAGCAATGAAACAGATTCCTAATCGGATGCTCTTTAGGAATCCTATAGCTCGATCGTATCTTCCTTCTTAACTCAAGAAGCTTGTCGGTTACAGATTCACCTGCAAGAACTATAAATAATGTCGGACTTGAACAGAAATACTCAATAAGAACAGTCTCCCATTCCGGCTCGAAAAAGTACGGGTAGAGACGAAATAGATTTGATTCCTCGATCAGCACTCTCTTCTCACCAACAATTCTCCCAATCGACTCCAGCTCTGTCCGGATAAACCCATCAAGATTCCTTTCATAGGCATCTGGTTTGATAGAACAAAATCCAAATTTTTTCAGCCTACTTAGCCTTGAATCGTCAGGAAGTGGGTCCAAAACTCCTCTCCACCATCTTTTCTCATTCCCAACTTTGATGTATTCACCATTCTCATCCTCAAAAATAAAACCATGTGCATCTGGTCCAACATAAAGCCTTAATTTCTGGCCATCAACTCGGACTAGACAAATTGGCCTATTCTTTGAATCAAGAATTTGATTTTTGCGAATCTCATCTTCACTAGTGGGATATGCTACTAAACCAATCATGCTATACCTCCCAAATAGAATTCGAAAGAACTGATATTATCCAGATATAAACCAAAACTGGACTTTACAATATACACATATACTATGATTCCGTCAAGAGCCGTGCCAATGATAACACTACCTCCCCATCTCCAAAAACGGATCCGCGTTACGAAACACAAACTACGCTATATTCGACGGATTATCGAACAATTTTGTCAGATTCTGACGCCATCAGGAGAACCCCTCCTCCTTATCGCTACTAGAAAAAGAGCCCTTCCAAATACTTGGCTAGTTAGTCCGTAATCGTTTTAATGTCTAATCATCCAGCTTTTTCTTTATGTCGATAAAAAGCACTGCTAGTTACCCGCCAAAGATCCCAACTGCGGAGGGTATTCGGATGACAGCTTAGTAATTCACACGCCTCTCTCGGAGTGTGAGAATCTCTGGATATTCCCCAATTTTTTGATTTCTCTTTCAAGGGCATAACTTACTATAAGTTTACATAAGCAAAAGCTCTCAGTAAAGAAATACTGGATACCAAAAAACCACCAATTTGAGTGGTTTTTTGCAGTACCCGTTACTAAGGCACTCGGGTCATCCGATACTAAATATACAGTGCGGAGAGGCAGGGATTCGAACCCTGGAAGGGGTTTCCCCCTTAACACATTAGCAGTGTGCTGCTTTCAGCCGCTCAGCCACCTCTCCAGACTCCCACGTATTTTCAAACAACCATTCCCGGTCATTTCATGCTTCCGCGCCCATACGGTATATACGAGAGGAGCAAAAAACAAGGAATACATACACTGAGGAAGCGCCACGTGCGCCTAGGAAGAGTGTATCATTGCCAAACGCCCTCTGGCAAGGCAATTGCCCCGAGGATATCCGACAGCGCCAAGCCTTGCATAGAAGCAAAAAGTATGCTACACTCGCGACAGTAGTAAGTTTTCTCTCAATGAGTTTCTGGCGGAATCTCTCGATAAGTCGGGAGACGTTCTAAGGGCGAGATATTCGAGCTTTTAGGGAAAGCGGGAGCAGGTAGAGGAGAAAGAAGGTCGGCTTACTCGCGTTACTCTTACCTTAGAATCTGAATTCTATGGCACAGAAGCTCTACGTCGGGAACCTCTCATACGGCACCACGGACGACGGTCTTCGAGAAGCTTTCTCGGAAGCGGGATCCGTGACGTCGGCGAGCGTTATTACCGATCGTGCCACCGGTCGTTCGAAAGGCTTCGGCTTTGTCGAAATGGCCAGTGATGCGGATGCCGAAAAAGCCATCTCCATGTGGAATGGGAAGGATCTCGATGGTCGCACCCTCGTGGTAAACGAGGCTCGTCCGTTCGAACCCCGCCCACGCCAAGGTGGAAATGAAGGCGGTTACGGTAGCAGCAACAAGCGGGACTGGTAATTCTCTCCGGCATTTGCTCTGCAAACAGAAACACCTCTCGAACTCTCGGGAGGTGTTTTCTATCGGCCGACAATTGACACCACCCGAATACCATGTCATACTCGCCCCGATTCGTATATTCCATGCGAGCGTGTTTCTTGGAACCCATGAGAGCAACATTTAAAGAGGAGTGAGCGAAATGACACCTACAGAGCTCTTTGAGAAATACAGTGATCGCCTACTTGATGGCGCGAGAGGAGGTCAAGGGATTAGCTCTTGGCAAAAGGAGATTTTCAATCGAATACAGCAAAGAAATGAAGATGCGGGTGACGAGGAAGCTGTAGCGTTACTAGAACACACTCTCGAATTTGTCGAGGAGAAAGCAACGTCTGCCGGCTTCCCGTAGCCACCGAGTCGCTGAAAACAAGAAAATGCCACTGAACCTAGCTAGGTTCAGTGGCATTTTAATATACTTTCAAATTCAATGCACCGTAACGGGCGTGCCGATATCGGTCCAGGTGTAGACGCGCGCGGCGGGACCGACACCGAGACGGACACAGCCATGCGAAACCGGTGTGCCGAGATGATTCGCCCCCTCTTTGTAACCGCCCGGCCATTCGGGCAATTCGTGTATGCCATACTTCCCACTCGCAACAAGCGCCATCCAATACGGCATATAGAGACCATATGCTTTGGACCAGGCGCGCGGCGTTTTGTTTTGGATCGTATAATTCCCCTTCGGCGTATCCATTCCTCGCTTGCCGGACGATACCATGAAGGCGTCGATCGCCTTCCCATTTTCAAAGAGCGTCATGACCTGCGTCTCCACATTGATATCGATGTACTTCCCCGCAGTCACAACGGGCACCGTATAGCGCTTCGCGTTGAGGAGTCGTGTCGGGAAATCCTTTGCTATAGTAGTCGGTTCCGGCGGAAGCGTCTCAAAGCTTCCGGTGTAGATTGTTTCAAATGAATCATCGGACGATTCTCGGTTGCGTACGCGAACCATGAGCACATATTTCACCCCCGACTGAATATCCGGTGGCAGAATACGGAATTCCTGTTTATCCGAATCAATGCCATACACAACTGCCTTTTCACCATTGAATGAGAAATCCAGAAAAGAATCCGCCGCCGGACGATCAAGACGCACCACTACCGGATCCTCCGCACCAAGCAACGCATCCTTTGCGCCATTGCTCGGAGAAACCGATTCTACCTCCGGAGGGGCCCACGTTTCGAAAGAAAGTGTCGTTTCCGGAATCGACCCGAGCCAGACGGTTTTCCCCGTTGGCAAAGAAATCGCGTAGCGCATCCCTGACAACCACTGCTTCACCGGTTTCACCAAGAGTTTCCGATCATCATCAGTCCATTCGAAAACAACCGGCGTATCCGGTATCAAACGAACACCGTCGGTAAACCCGTCCGTATCAACCGCAGTGGGAAACGTCACTCCGAGAGAGCTCTCCGGCTTTACGCCGGCAATCATCATATCAAGCGACGGACGAGCTTCGAGAATTCGAGCATACGCGCGAAATCCATATATCCCGGCCGATGCCAAAAAGAGCCCGATAACCAAAAGAGGTAAAACGCCCCATTTCGTCTTGCGACCCCGGCGAATCCCCAGCTGTTTCTCTCCCGATGAAAAGTTGAAATGCATACAAAACCGAAGTGTTTCCAATAAAAACAATATCTCCGCCCAACGACTAACAAGGAGTCATTCCGAACAAACATCCGGAATGACTCCCGAGAGAAAGATTTTGACTACATCTGCGACAAAGACGGCGCGCCCGTACTGGATTCGCATGTCCGACAATTCTTCTTGTGCGTCGCAATTTCATAGATCGCCGCCACGCCTACCAGCACATAGACCAGTCGCGACATCGCCGAATCCATCCCGCCAAAAAGAAAGTCGCCAATATCCATGCCAAATACCCCGACAAGCAGCCAATTGATTCCCCCAACGATGAGGAGAATGAAGGCTACCATATGCACCATCTTCATACGCATGCGTATAAATAATTATGCTTGCACCTACTGCAAAAATTATACCACGAATACGCAATCCTCGGGAGAAGTGCTATTTACCTTGCCTGATGAATCACTCGCTGCGGAAACGGAATATCAATACCCTCTTTATCAAAAGCTATTTTGAGACGCTTGCGAAGCTCGCCTGTCACGTCCCATTGCTTGATCGGCTGCGTATCTCCGAGAATCTTGATCACGATCGCCGAATCGCCAAAATCGTCGACGCGAAGGAATTGAGGTGGCGCAATAATCATATCTTTCCAATCCGGATCCTCGGCAAGTTCCGCGCCCACGCGATTCACCACCGAAATCACCTGTTCCAAATCGGAGTTGTAAGCAATGCCGATATTGAGATTGACACGAGAGAAATTCTTGGACATATTGGACACCTGTTTCACCTCTCCATGCGGCACATGATGCACGACACCGTCAAGATCGCGAAGCGTCGTCATGCGCAGACTGATATCCTCAACCAGCCCGCATGTCGTATCGAAACACACCACATCGCCGATGCGATACTGATTCTCCATGATAATAAAGAGTCCGCTAATAAGATCGCGAATGAGATACTGCCCGCCAAAGCCGAAGGCAATGCCCGCAACCCCTGCCGCCGCAAGGAGCGGCCCAACAGCAAAGCCAAGCTCAGAGAGCATCATCAGCCCGACCAAAACCCAGAGCAAAATACCAGCCGATGTCGAAAAGATACGAATCAACGTGTCCTCTCGCTTCCGTTCCGCCTCTTTGCTGAGAAATCGACTCGGCACTACCAGCTTTCGCACCGACTTCTCAATAAATACCCCGACAAATCGCTGAACCAGCAGCGCCGCAAAAACGATAGCCACTATCTTCACCCCATGATCCACAAACCACGGCGCAACACTTCGCACGATATCGTGAGTAAAATTTTGCATAGAGAAGTCCGTATTCTTAAGAATCAATAACAGGTAAAGAGGATGAAGGGAGGTTAGAACATTTTCGATCCGTTAGGAACCTGTCTCTCCGGTTGAGCCAGTATCACATCGCCATGCTCATCAGCAAAACCAGTAGTAAGGCACTCCGAAATAAAAGGCCCTATTTGTTTTGGAGGGAAATTAACGACGCATATCACCTGTTTACCTAACAGGTCTTCTTTTGTGTAATGCCGAGTAATCTGAGCGCTTGATTTCTTTATTCCAAGTTCCCCCAAGTCAATCCGTAATTTGTAAGCAGGCTTGCGAGCTTCAGGAAAATCAGCTACCTCAAGAATAGTGCCGACACGCAATTCTACTTTTTCGAAGTCGGACCAATTGACCTCTTCCATAGGATCTGTCAGGAAAGTAGCCAATTATCTCTCGTTGCGGTGGGGGTGAGATTCGAACTCACGGTACCGTTTCCGGTACGGCAGTTTTCAAGACTGCTACCTTAAACCACTCGGTCACCCCACCATATTGCAAACATTTCCAGACTAACAAGAAAGAAACGGCTTGTAAAACCGTGCTATACTGTACGCATCCGCAAAGAATTGCACTCCTCCATGACAAACAATCCGCCACAACTCACATGGACCGCGCCGGAATTCGACGAATCGCCGGCTCATTCGCGCGCGCTTCTCCTCTTGCTCGGAGTGTTTCTCGCTATTATTGTCTATGCTCTCATCGAGAATAGTTCCATCATGGCCATCACCTTTGTCCTCCTCGGAACCGTCACATTCCTTCATAGCCGGAAATCTCCCAAGACACTCAGGTGCGCCATCACATCCGAAGGCGTCGTCGTTGAAGAAGAAATCTATGCGTTCGACAACATAAAGTCGTTCTGGATTATATACGAAGAAGACGAGCGAAGCCTCTTCCTCAAAACACGAGGGTCGCTCATAGCTTCCGTCCGCATCCCACTCGGATCCGCAAACCCGGTCGCCCTACGAGAGGCGCTCCTCACATCGGTCCGGGAAGTGAAATACGAGCCGACGGTAGTTGACACTCTCTCTCGTTTCCTGCATATTTAAACGAGGCTACGCGCTCGTAGCTCAGTGGATAGAGCGTCTGGTTGCGGTCCAGAAGGTCGCAGGTTCGATTCCTGCCGAGCGCACACGAAACAGGAAGCAGAAGAGTTACCTTCCCATCGAAATCTTTTCCCAAAAAAGTCAAAAGACAGGCAATTCGCCTGTCTTTTCCGGTTCACGAAAACACTTAAGATCCGTGTCATAAACAACGCAACCTCTTCTTTTACGCGCCGCTCCAGAAACTCATCATGATGCCAAGGTCACGCGTATTCACCACATTGTCAGTATTCACATCCGCCGAGAGTCCCGATCCCGTCTGAAGCCACTGAGTGACCAGCGCGGTAAAGTCAGAAAGCGAGTAGGTCTTGGTTTGCGTGTCCACTTCGACACTGGTCGACTGAGCTGACTCGCCAAACCCACTATACGCCGTCACAGCATACACATAGGTTCCCGACGAAAGTCCGGTATCAGAGTACGTCGTCGTCGTTGAATTCGTCGTCCCGACTTGCACCGTGGGCGTACATCCGGCACCG
The DNA here is from genome assembly GCA_016699875.1 of Candidatus Moraniibacteriota bacterium. NCBI lineage: Bacteria > Candidatus Moraniibacteriota > Candidatus Moraniibacteriota bacterium. Next base: position 349,572 of record CP064989.1, read on the forward strand.
CCGCATCGATAGACGTTGTACCCGGCAAGCCACCCGTCTGAAACCGCATCCCACGATAGGTTAATCTGTGTCGTCGAAGGAGACGACGCAACAAGACTTGTTGGCGTGGGCGGCGCACTCGATGGTGGTGGTGGCGGCGGCGGAAGTTCCGCAAAGACTGTTGGTACAGAGAGTATTGCGAGAGAAAGAGATCCGAAAAACAATCCTCTCAATACTCGACTTCTCCATAAAGAGATGTTCGATTTTTGTTTCATACGATTCTAGAAGGGTTTAATGCGTTATCGAACACGAATCAAAATCGTCTTTGAAGTGCTATTGCCAACATCGTCATAGACCTTGAGCTGGAACATATGGAGACCAACCGGGGCATCTGCCGGAATATTGAACGATTTGCTCTTTGTCGTCTTCCAATAACCGAGGAACTGATAGCGATAGTGATCAATATCCTCGTTGTCTTCTGCATCCCACCACACCTTTTCACCACGGGATTTCGTAAGAAATCGGGGAAGATCGGTAATTTCCGGATCTTTATCGTCAACGAAAATATTGTAGGAAGCAGACTTGTCCACCTCATTTCCATCCGCATCAATATAGCGCACCGCATACCGGGAAGTGCCATTTTCTTTTTCAGTCACTTTAATCGACCAGTCACCATTACTATCCACTTTTGTACTGTCCTTCAATTTTCCCTCGCGATAGATCTCGACTTTGCCGTTTTTGATATCCGCATCCGACCCCTTGAAAGAAAGTTTCGAATCATCAGTCATGAAATCTTCTCGCTTCCCAAACTTCGCTTTTTCACCAATCACTTTAATAGATTCTCGCGAGAGCTCTCCCTTTCGGGTAGAAGCATCCGCCGCACACGACCGCTCGATATCCGGACTCCCGCCACTGCACCCCGCAGGAACACCCTCAGCATCGCGAGTCTGTACCTCGCCGAGACACCGCCCCCAGCTACCATAGGAGAAGCTTGAGCAGGTAACAACCGTCGGCACATAGGTGCAACTCTGACTCGATGAAGGTGGCGTACCGCCGGAACAACCAGCGGGAACACCCGTCACTGTGCGTGTCTGCGTATTGTCAACCTGGCATACTCCCCAATCAGACACATCGAAACTCGTACAGGTTGTACTCCCGCCAGTATACGTACACCCCTGTGTCGACGCCGGAGGATTTCCACCGGAACAGCCCGCAGGAACACCCGTCACTGTCTGTGTCTGTGTGCCGTCTGGCTGACATTCACCCCATCCGGATTCGGTAAAACTCGTACAGGTCGGGGGCGTATAAACACAGGACTGTGTCGTATCCGGAGTAACCCCACCGGAACACACATCGGGAACCGTCGAAACAACTGTCCGGGTCTGCGTACTGTCCGACTGGCACGCTCCCCAACTTGAGTAAACATAATCCGTGCAGGTCGGTGCACCGACGAGCGCCCGAATACCGGAGACATTGGACAACAAATCATTGCCAAATCCACCTTCTTCGATAACATCGGAATCCGTATCGTCATCCGGACCAACAAAAGTATAGCGAATATTGTTCGTCGTCGCAGAAACCGAGCGAAGCGCCTTAAAAGTCAGCGTTGCCACAAGTCCCGAATTATTCTTTACTCCGGGCGACGGTTTGGCAAGTGTCAATGAAATCGTCCCACCAGCCGTATCATTATCCACGATCTGACATGGGTTCCCCTGATACATACAGGTATTGTCGACACCGAATATGGATCCGCTCGTATCCCATCCGGTCAGTTGAAAATCCGCCGGATCATACGTCACGATAGCTCGCGTCGCAACAACATCAACTCCGCCAGTATCGACCACTAAGTCCACAGAGAACGTATCGTCTTGTGCAACATTGATCGTAGTGCCGTCCCCAGTCGCATCAGGCGATGTCATGGAAAGCGTCGCTGTTCCACTCGCCTTAGACAAACTTTCAATTTCCACAGACACGCTCCAGACAAACGACACAAATGCGCCAGATATAAAGGCGAGCATGAAAAGCCCTTGCCAAGTCTTCACGCGCGTGCGAGACACAAAAACCCAAGACTTCCCCAGAAATGGCAACGTATCACTTGCAAGATTGTCAATATGCCGACTCATGGTCCCTCCCGTCTGAAGGGGATCTTTCTTTTGTTTTTCTTCAGCCATAGCGCTGCAAAAATATGCTTAAACGTAAAGGATATCTATTTTCGTGATGGAGAACACGGGCTATATCACTTCCTTCGAGGAATCAAATGACTTCAATATATCGGCGATAGCAACAATGCCAACCATGCGCTGCATGTCATTCGTTACCGGAAAAACACTTAATCCCGTCTCCTTGAACTTTCCGATAAGATCCCGAACTGCCATACTTTCGGAAACCGTTTGGCACGGCGAACTCATAATATCTTCGGCTTTCGCTTGCATCAGTCGATCAACCATTTCGCGGCGACTTCCGCTCATCTCACTCGAAACACGCATCTTCCTCATAAAGTCTATATATGACGGAAGATAAATATTCGACGAATCTTTGGTAAAAAAATCCGTTTCCGTAATAATACCGACAATAGCTCCGTCATCAAGGACGGGAACACCATGAATCCGATGTTCGGTAAGAAGTGCTGCCACTTTCTGCAAAGGATCCGATGGACTCACGGAAATAACCGATGCCGTCATGATATCGCTCACCACTGAATCACCCATAAAACACAAAAGGAGATAAAGAGAAACACCTCTCACAGGAAACGCCCTTAGTATAAATCATTCTGTTCGTATTCGCAAAATGATCAGAGTCGCTCGACAAATCTCTTTACAAAGCCGGATAAAAACGTTCTATTGGATATATGCTTTCCTCTCAAACATATCTCAGTGACATTGCAACGATCAAAAAGAGTTTCATCCCGAAATTCTCAGCACTTGGCATACGCACCGTTCAAGATCTCTTGTTTCACATTCCTTCTCGATATGAAGATTTCTCTCACATCAAGTCGATTGCGGACGCCATCGAAGGAGAAAAAGCGACATTCGAAGGAACTGTCGGACATTTCCAAGAAAAAAAGACGTGGAAACGGCGCATGAGCATATTTGAGACAGATCTCACCGACGATTCGGGAACCATTCGATTGATCTGGTTCAACCAAAAACTGATTACCGGAAACCTGCCGCCTGACACGCGAATCCGCGTTTCCGGAAAAGTCGCCCGCGACCGCGACGGATTTGCCATGACATCGCCGGCGTTTGAGCGGTCCAGTCGCCGCCCGACACATACCGCGCGCCTCGTCCCCATCTACCCGGAGACGTACGGGCTCACATCAAAGTTTATCCGATGGCAAATTGAGATGCTCTTCGAAAAAAAAGTGGGCATCCCTGACCCACTTCCGGAATCGCTCGTGGAAAAACTCCATCTGCCGACACTCCCCCGAACGCTTCGCATGATTCACTTCCCAAAATCTCCGGAGGAAGTCGAGATTGCACGGAAACGCCTCGCTTTTGACGACATGTTTCTTGCCCAGCTCAAAAGCCTCGAACTGAAATCGATTTGGAAACAGTCGTCCGCCGTTTCTTTTCCAAAAAACGAGAAATTCTTCACGGAAAGCGCACGTTGTTTTCCCTTTCCGCTTACCGCTGCACAGACAAAAGCTATCGAAGAGATTCTCAACGACCTCGCCCGCGACATTCCGATGAATCGCCTGGTGAACGGGGACGTTGGGTCTGGAAAAACAGCAGTTGCCGCAGTTGCCGCACTTCGCGTCGCACAAGCCGGATTCCAAGTAGCACTTCTTGCTCCGACAGAAGTACTCGCTCGCCAGCATTACGAAACCCTCTCGAAATTCTTCGCGCAAACTTCGTTTCAGATTGCTCTGCTTACTCGATCTTCACACAGACTCGCCTCGGAAACCGTCGCCAAAGAAACACTCAAAAACGCCGTGAAAAGCGGACTTGCCAGCATTGTTATCGGCACGCACGCACTCATCCAAGAAGACGTGTCGTTTCGAAACCTGGCACTGGTTATCGTTGACGAACAGCACCGCTTCGGCGTCTCCCAACGAGCCGCACTCCAAGAAGCGACACGGCATTCGAAGGACGGGATGCCAAAAACAACGCCTCATCTCCTCACACTTACCGCAACACCGATACCGCGAACGCTTGGCATTGCCCTCCTTGGCAATCTGGATATTTCCATACTCGACGAAATGCCGAAAAATCGCCTCCCTATCGTCACCAAAATCGCCGCCACACGCGACGCCAAGGAAACAGTCTTCCGATTCGCTCGCCAAGAGATAAAAAAAGGGCGGCAAGTCTTCATCATCTTGCCGCTCGTCGAAGAGTCGGCCACGCTCTCCGAAGTCAAAGCCGCCAAAACGGAGCACGAGAAACTCTCTAAAAAAGTATTTCCCGAATTTTCCGTCGGACTGCTCTATGGAAAAATGAAACCTGCCGAAAAGGAGAAAACGATGCGTGACTTCAAGGAAGGCGCCCTGCATGTCCTCGTCTCCACATCTGTCGTCGAAGTGGGCGTCGACGTGCCCAATGCCACCGTTATGATTATCGAAAATGCCGATCGATTCGGACTCTCTCAGCTCCACCAATTCCGCGGCCGAGTCGGTCGAGGCGCGCACCAATCCTATTGTTTCCTCCTTCCAGGGAAAAACAGCACCAATGATCGCCTCGATGCTCTTGTCGAAAGCAATAACGGTTTCTCCCTTGCCGAAAAAGATCTGGAAATCCGCGGCCCGGGAGCGTTCTTCGGACTCCGCCAGTCCGGTATCCCCGATATCGCCATGAGCCACCTTGGGAACACCCGCCTCATAAAAATCGCCCAAGAAGAAGCTTCGACACTCCTCCTCGACGATCCATCCCTCGAAAAGCACCTATATCTCCGTGCCGCCCTCACTGAAATGACCGAGAACGTGCACTTGGAATAATCTCCAACTCAGCGTCAGCATTCGCCCGCACACATACTCCGAGAAGGAATCCAAGGAATATCACGCCGAAGTGTCCGCTCCAGAGCCAGTGATCAAGAAAGAGAACAGGTAGAAGCGCGCAAAACACCGCGAGCGAAAGTGCATTCCTGCTTTTCCATGCTGAAAAGAGCCAGATAAGAAGTATGCGTGAAAAGAGCAGAAACCCAACCAAACCGAGCTCAGCACATACCAGAATCGGCACAACATGCACCGGCTGAAACGCACCGACAAAATCCCCGACATCCGGAAACCGCCACATCGAAAACGCCGTGAAATTCCCGCCACCGACACCAAGAATCGGGTGTTCGCGTATGGTCCTAAATGCCTGATCAAGGAATATTTCTCGGTCCGAGAGAGAACCTTCACGCACAAGCGTCGCCTCCGAAAATCGGCTTAGGGCGATATCGCGAACAAGAAAAAACGCCACCGAATAAGAAATGAAGGTCAAAAGAACTACAATAACTACACTGCTTACCCATCCCCTTCCGTCATTCCCGCGAAGGCGGGAATCCAGATACCACAAGACTCCGGATGAATTGAAGCAGGATTTTCTCGGAAAATTATCAGCAATATCAACCGTCGAAAGGCGCGTTTCGGAAAAGTTTTCTCTTGGCACATCCGAATCTTGGTAAAGCGTAGATTCCCGCCTTCGCGGGAATGACAAGAAAAGAGAGCACTTCAGACATCGAATGAATCCAAAAAACAATACTCCCGTCCCAAAGAAAAACCCCATCCATCCGCTCCGTGAAAACGTGAGTACGAGCACAAAACTCAGAAGCGCGGTCGCCCCCAAAGAAGCAGCTCGAAAAGAAACCTTTTTCGCAGTCACTGAGAACCACCCGCCAAAAAGCGCCGCGACCGCAAGCGCTCCACCGAGCACATTCGGATGCTCGAATCCGCCGTAGGCGCGGAGGAATCGCCCGTTCTCGGTTTTCAAGACAAATGTCCCCCACCGCGAAGGATCATGTTCCGCCATACCAAGCAGCGTCGACAGCGCAACAAACTGCCCGACCCACTGCGAAAGCGCGAGCAGTGCCTGAATCGACATCGAGAGGAGGAAAACCGAAATCGTCTTTCGAATAGAAAACCCGCCATATCGCGCAAGCACAAAAGCAAGCACCAGAAGCAACACTCGCCACGCAGAAAGGAATGCAAGACTCTCATCAACCGCCCAGAGAGCAGACAAAAGCGACCACAGAAAGAGCGTGCTTATCGCAATGAACAGGCGATCGCGCGCAAGAGTGCGCCACACTCCCCGCTTTGCTCCAAAAACGAAAAATGCCGCGCACGTCAGAAGCGCCGCATCCGACAAATAGAGACCAATCGTCGCATACTGCCATTTCTCACCCCTCACAAACACTTCGTGTACTATCCACACCGTCTGCCACGGCAAGAGAAAGACAAACGCGTACCACGAAAGTTGTCGTGCCGATTTCAACATAGCGCCAGCATAGCACCCATTACCCATTGCCGTCATTCCCGCGAAGGCGGGAATCCAGACTCCACTTACCTCATGGAAAGATCATTGCAAGCTTTGTTCACAAAGTAAAAGTAATCGTCTCGAATTGGTGGAACAGAGATTCCCGCCTTCGCAGGTATGACAAAAAGGAAAATACTTCCCGTCAAGCACAGCTGAAATTTCCAACCAAACAAAAAAGCCCCCATATATATAGAGACTTCAAAAAAAATCGAGGGCGGAGGGAAATTTATTTCCACACCCGCCCCAACTCACTAGCTTATCCTCGCTGTCCAACACGAACGACGCTATTTGTGCTTCGAGAAGGCAGGTACCGCCCCTTACAGGTCCTATCACTCCACTGATGAGAAATACTCCCAAAATCGACAGGAGTGATAACAACCCGCGATCCATCATTAATGGTCAGTTGCCTGACCTCGATCCGACGGCGATGAAACACACCATCCGCATCGCGGAAGCCATGGCGAATGACAGTTACTTCTACTATCTTACTCATTCTCACTTTCTCCCGAGTAGGTCGCCTAGCGACCGGTTAGTTTTCAGTCTTTCCCAAAAAATACATCTACAGGAATCGCATTACCTGGGATTCCCTGAATCAACGCCCCGAACACGTAACGCTTGTGAGCAGGGACAACGAAACATTTCACATCTCCATCCCAGATGATAGTCCACCCATCGTGAGACTGTGTATCCATGGTAGACTCGCAAACAAATACCTCTCCTGGAATGCCCTTCCACCAAAATAATGCGTCACAACTGAAATAATACGACTTCCATTTGGAATTTCCGGCTGCCAACGAATAGCCCCCGAAAGGTACCATTTTAATTGCCATCTCCGTTGATCGAGTTTACCTCTGTTTACCATTTTCTTCCTCCTCAATGAAGACTATAAACAAAACAAGAAACCACTTTCCGATACGACGGAGAAATTTCCACGGACACAATCAGATGCCTGAATCAGCCGTAAAACCACCTCTCCGCCGTATCGGGTGAATTGTCAAAGATCCACACAACCGGGATGATAGCATATCGCCCATGTTTTGTCAATATATTCGGACAAATACAACAAGAAACAAAAAACGGCTCTTTCAAGCCGTTTTCAATAAAAAATCACTGTTTTAACACTTTACTTGCCTTTCCTCCCCGCTTTCACACGGTCATTCTCGGTAAGGTATTGTTTGCGAAGTCGGACACTTTCCGGAGTGATTTCGAGATACTCGTCGCTTGCCATCACTTCGAGCCCGCGCTCGATCGAAAGCGTCCATGCCGGCGTGAGCTGGATCGCATCGTCCGAGCCCGAGGCACGCATATTGGTAAGCTGCTTGCCCTTGGTTGGGTTGACACTCATGTCATCGCCCTTCGAGGCATTGCCGATTACCTGCCCCTCATATACATCCGTGCCGGCGCCAATATAGAGCGTGCCGCGTTCCTGCAGATTCCAGAGCGAGAAACCGAGCGCCTTTCCGGTTGCCATAGAGATCATCGAGCCGACGCTCCGGTGCTCGATATCGCCCACATGCGGACGAAATTCCAAGAACCGCGACGAGAGAATGCCCTCGCCCTTTGTATCCACGGTGAATTGCCCTCGATACCCCAGAAGTCCGCGCGTCGGAATCTCAAAAAGAAGCCTCGAATCATTGCCCTGACCCTGTTTCATATCCGCCATAATACCCTTGCGCTTCCCCATTCGCTCGATCACCGCGCCCGAATATTCCGTCGGCACATCCACCGTCACTTCTTCAAATGGCTCGCATTTCTTGCCGTCAATTTCCTTCATGATGACTTTCGGCTGAGAAACCTGGCACTCATAGCCTTCTCGACGCATCGTTTCAAGAAGAATGGCAATGTGGAGTTCGCCACGTCCCGAGACAACAAAGTTCTCACTCGAATCAAAATCTATTTTGAGCCCCACATTTATCTCAAGCTCGCGGCGCAAACGCTCGCGAAGCTGCTCGCGTGTTACAAACTTTCCTTCACGTCCGGCAAACGGCGAATCATTCACCAGAAAATGCAGGGTGATCGTCGGCTCGTCAATCGCGATCGACGGAAGATTGTCCGCTTCTTTGGTGTGCGCTATCGTGTCACCGATATATACATCGGCAATACCGGCAATAAGCGCAATGTCTCCCGCAGATACCTCCGGCGACTCCTCGCGATTCATACCGCGAAAGGTGAATATTTTGGTAATTCGCCCCGAAGATACTTCGCCGGTCGGCTTCTTCGCGAATACCGTATCGCCCACCTTTGCCGAACCCTCATAGACGCGACAAATAGCAAGACGTCCCAAGAAATTATCGTACCCGAGATTGAAAGGCTGGGCGCGGAAAGGAGATGTCGTATCTTGCGCTGCGGCCGGCACCGCCTCAAGCACCGTATCGAGAAGCGGCGAGAGATCATTTGAATCGTCCGTCATGTTTCGCTTCGCAATTCCCTGCTTCGCAATCGCATAGACGGTCTTGAAATCAAGCTGTTCGTCCGTCGCCCCGAGATCAAGAAAGAGTTCGAACACCTGATCAAGCACCCACTCCACGCGCGCCGCCGGCTTGTCTATCTTATTTACCACCACAATCGGCTTGAGCCCCAGTTCGAGCGACTTCTTGAGCACAAATCGCGTCTGCGGCATCGGGCCCTCCTGCGCATCGACGACGAGCAATACCGAGTCGATCGATCGGAGCACTCGCTCCACCTCGCTTCCAAAGTCGGCATGTCCCGGCGTATCAACAATATTGATTTTCGTATCCTTGTAGAAAAGCGCCGCGTTCTTGGAATAAATCGTGATGCCGCGCTCTTGCTCGAGCGCATTGGAATCCATGCTTGCCCCCTCTTCTGTCATGCCCGTCTGGCGCATCAACGCGTCGGTCAAGGTGGTCTTCCCATGATCGACGTGCGCGATAATAGCGATATTCCGGATTTCCATAAGCAGCACAAAAAATTAAGAGAAACACGAGGAGCGAAGAGCCAACAAAAAACGGCTCCCGCCGCTCGAAGTCTTGACAGACTATCAAATAAATCACCATTTGTCAAAAAAAAAAAAAAAAACATCCCGAAGCGCATTGCGCACTTCGGGATTTACAAGCACAGCCTGGACCGATTTCAAATAGACTCAACCGCAGCGCTATACGGAGAGATCTACGAAGAGGTGAGTGCTTTTCGAATGCGCTGCACCATATCGGGAAGCGAGACATTCGATTTCACGATATAATCAAGCGCGCCCAACTCTTTGGCACGGGCAATATCCTTTCCCTGGCTCAGATTCGACATTACTACCACGCGGATATCCGACAACGCCGCATCAGCGTGTAGCTCTGTCAGCACCTGAAAACCGTCTTTGAGCGGAATCATAATATCAAGAAGTACGATATCCGGCTTCCGATCGCGGATCTTCCGAAGCGCCTCCTCGCCATCCTTCGCAAGATCCATCTCGAACCCCTCCAAAGCCAACTTCTTCATGTAAACATCCGATATAAATTCATCGTCTTCAACAATAAGAATGGAATTTGATTTGTCCGATGATTTTATGTCTTTAGTTGCCATAGGAAAATACAAAAAACTATTATTTTTTCGCAAGCGGAAATATAACGAGAAACGTCGTTCCCTTTCCTTCTTCACTCTCAAATGAAACCCGACCGCCCATCTCTTCGACAAAATTCTTCACCACAGCCAATCCCAAACCGGACCCCTCCGTCTTCCAACGAAGCGCATTTGAAGCGCGGAAAAACTTCCCGAAGATTTTCTCGCGCTCCGATTTCGGAATGCCGATCCCCGTATCGGAAACGGAAAGACTCACTTCACTATCCGAAAGTCCTTCCAAGGTAACCGTAACGACAGACTCCGGACGGCTGTACTTGACAGCATTGTGAATGAGATTCTCACAGATTTCATGGAGACGCCTCGGAAAAGACTCTACCTTCCACCGGCTTGATTCTTTCGTCGGAGAGAAATCAATGTGCACACCGGATTTCTCAGCAAGCGACTGCAACTCCCCAATCACCGATGTTATTGTCTCAACGATCCCGACGGCTTCCGCCGATTCCGGATCCTGCCCGGAGTCAAGGAGTGCGACATTCAAAAGATCGTTAATAAGCCCGATCATCCGAAGCGTGTTCGCATGTATCTTCTTCACCGTGTCGGCAACTTCCGGAGAGATATCTCCGACATCACCGCCCAGGAGCATCTCCATATTCCACCGCATCCCCGAAAGCGGGGTTCGCAACTGATGCGCCGCAACAGAAAGAAACCGGTCCTTTGCACTATCCATAGCTCGTTCCTCCGTCATATCCTTGAGAACGATCATGCACCCGAGCAGTCGATCGTTGTCGGAGAATATCGGGGTAACGGAATACGCGACCGGCAAAGCCTCCAAATTTTTCCGCACCAGCAAACCGCGCGCATTCTCCAGCGGAGACTTCTTCGCGATCACTTGCTCAAGAAAATCTATCGATATCTCCGGATGTCTATCAGTCGCTAGCGAAAAAAACTCCTGACATCGCCTTCCCAAAAGAGAGCGCGCCTCGGAATCGCCCATGGAAACTCCCAAAATATCTTCCGCTGCCTCATTGAGAAACAAGAAATTTCCTCCAAGATCGACCGCTATGACGCTATCGCCAATCGATCGCAAAAAACGCAAAACCGAATCGCGCTCTTCCTTCTCTCGAGCGAGCGCTTCATTGGCAATTTTCAGATCTTCGGCCTGACCGACCAATCGCTGTTCATATCGATGTCGTTCGGTCACATCTCGCTGAACCGCAACGAAGAAACGGATATTCTCCCGTTCATCAAGAAGCGGGGACACGCCGATTTCCGCAAAATAGAGATCGCCCGATTTTCGCTTATTCTGTATTTCTCCAAAGAATTTCCGCTTCTGTTCCTTGATAGTCTTCCAAAAATTCTCGTAAAACACTTTCTCCATCTGATTCCCCCATAAAGACGGAGTCTTCCCAATAGCTTCATCGCGAGAAAATCCGGTAACGCGTTCAATAGCCGGATTTGCATACAGTATTATGCCATCCGCATCGGTGATAATCATGGGATCGAAACTCTCCTCCGCTGCCATGCGGAACTTTTTCAATTCCTCGGTCTGATCCCGAAGTTGTCCCTCGAGGATACGGGCATCGTCAAGAACGTTGAGAATCGCTTTCTCGGTATCTTCCAACTGCCGCACCTTTTTCTCAAGATCGCGCACGTGTTCCGGAGAAGCGGGGACACTCTCGGAAGCCGATGCGTTCTGCGGTTTCATCGTATGGGTCATAGAAGAACTCATCAATTATGTTGTTTGCCTGCGAGTCGACGGCACTCGCTTATCTCTTTCTTCAATTCAACCATGCGAAGCTCCCGACTCACCATGATAGCGTTCAGCCGCTCCGTCTCTTTTCGCTTCTTTACTTCCGCTTCTTCCAGCTCCTTCCGATCGGTAATGTCTATAGCTGTATGCAAAAATCCCAAAAAGACACCCGACGAGCTCGAAAATGGAACACTATTATCAAGCACCCATCGGTAGTTGCTCTTTGAAAACAAAACGCGATATTCCATACGAAGCGGCTTTCGATTTTCAAAAGCAGACAGACATTGTGCCCTATACCCCGGCTCGTCATCGGGATGAATGCTCTTTTGCCATATGTCAGTAAAATGTTCTTTGGAACTTTCACCGATAAGCGAAAGCGTCTGTTTATTCGCATAGAGACATGTCCGATCACGATCAATCATCCACAGAAATGCCGGCATCGTATCGGCAATCGTCTGGAATCTCTGTTCGGCGATATCTCCCCGCTCGCGCACCTGAAGAAGAGAGTGGAGCATGGCATTGATCTCCTCAGCAAGCTTGGCAATCTCATCGCTTCCGGAAAATTCTATTCCCGATTTCGACACACCCTTCTCGCGTGCCCGCTCAAGAGATCGACTCAAGTAATTCACACGAGAAAGAATCGTCCAGTGAAGCAGGAAAAAAATAAGCGCCGTCGACACCAAGAAAAACCCGAGCAAAGAAAGAATGACGACTATCTTCGATACGCCGAATGCCGTCGGAATGGCACGTTCTATTTTATAGAAAAGAAGCGGGCTACCAAAAACATCGGGAACAAATCCATATCCGGAAATAGTCGATTCCCCGACAACTGTTTGAACCTCACCCGAAGAAACCAGACTATTGGAAACACTCAGAAAGTCCGCGGGGAAATTCCTCGAGCCGTACAGTTCGAACGAAACCGGATATCCGAGAAAATTGGAAAGTCCGTACCGATACGAATCATCGATCGTCTTCACAAAGACGATCGTGCCGCGGGAGGGACCTTCGCCGCGAGACGTCATGATGGGCCGCGTTGCAATAAACGCAAGTCCCGATGAGAGTTGGACCATGCCCGAATGAACCGCCATCGAAGAATCGAAAGTTGAAAGAACCGATCCCGGCTTTACAAGATCTCCGATATCGTCCGGAACGGGAGTCGATTCGCGAGTACGACTATCCATTCCCTGCTGTGCTAATACATTCCCATCCCGATCGGAGATAACGATAAAATTCACACCGAGAATGTCGAGGGAATCAACCGGAAGGTTCGATTCGACAAACTCTTCCGTCGGCGAATTTGCAAACGAATACAAATCGTCCCATTGCGACCAATCAAGAAGCTGCCGATCCATATTCCGAATATCCCGATCAATCACGCGACCGGTCCACTCGACATTTCCCTGAACGGATCGCTGTTCATTTTCGATCAATCTCCCCAAGAAGAAAATACCCAACCATGCATAGAGCGCGATCAACACCACTTCCAAAGCATATGCCACAATAAAAAATATTTTCTTTCGAAGAGTCATAGGACGAGAGTTTTTGTTTGAGAATGAGTCATACAAATCAAATCAACCAAATGATTATTCGTATCGAAGCGCATT